>CAYWLC010000067.1:4980-15162 GCA_964458895.1 uncultured Luteolibacter sp.
GGCCAAGGTTGCGGTGGTCAGCCGCAGCGCCGCAAGTAGCGCCAAAGCCGCGGAGGATATCAACGCGGAGTTTCCGGGGGCCGCCATCGCCTATGCCGTGGATGTCGCCGACCATGCCGCAGTGCAGGAACTCGCGAAAAAAATCGGCGATGAAATGGGTGGGGTCAACATCCTCGTCAACAACGCCGGCGTGACCCGCGATGGACTGCTGATGCGCATGAAGGAGGAGGATTGGGATACGGTGTTAGATACCAATCTCAAGGGCGCATTCAACACCGTGAAAAGCTTCATGCGCGTGCTCATGAAAGCCGAGGACGCGCGCATCATCAACATCGCCTCGGTCATCGGCCTCATCGGCAATGCCGGCCAATCTAACTACTCCGCCAGCAAGGCGGGACTCATCGGCTTCACCAAAGCGGTGGCCCGTGAACTCGCCGGGCGCTCCGTGACCTGCAACGCCGTGGCTCCCGGCTTCATCACCACCGACATGACCGACGAACTGCCGTCGGCCGTGAAGGAAGCCGTGCTCGCCAAAATACCCCTTGGCACCTTTGGCGAAACGAAGGATATTGCGGCCATGGTCGCCTTCCTCGCCAGCCCCGCCGCCCGTTACATCACCGGCCAGGTTTTCGCCGTCGATGGCGGCATGACCATGTGAAACTCATCTAACATGGAACTCATCCTATTGCGCCACGGCAAGGCCGAAAACATCAATCCGCAAGGTGATGGGGCCCGCCAACTGGTCGGCAAGGGCCGCATGCAGGCACGCAAGGCGGCCAAGGCCCTGAAGAGCGCCGGGCTGCTGCCGGATATTGTTCTAACAAGCCCGCTGGTCCGCGCCCGCCAGACGGCGGATGAATTCTGCGAGACGGCGGGCATGCCCGGCGCGGTCATTCAGAGTTGGCTGGCCTGCGGCATGCGTCCGGAGCTTGCGATGAATGAACTCGCCGGCTTCATGGAGTTCAAGCGCGTCGCCATCGTCGGCCACGAACCGGATTTTTCCGGACTCGCCGAATGGATTCTCGGAGCCTCCGGCGGTGGAGTGGAGTTCAAAAAGGGAGCCATCGCCTGCCTGCGGGTGGCTCCGCCCTCGCGCCACGGCACCCTGATCTATCTGATCCCGCCGAAACTTGCCGGCGAGATTGATGCCGGTTGACGGTTTTGATGACGGTTTTGATTGCATGCGGAGAGCCATCCCGGATGATGGCCACCGTTTCCGATCCCGTCTCCGCCCATGAATGTCATCGCCGTCGCCAACCAAAAGGGAGGGGTGGGGAAAACCACCACCGCCTTGAACCTGTCCGCCGCCCTCGCGATGCGCGGCCAACGCATCCTGTTGGTCGACCTCGATCCCCAGGCGAACTGCACCAGCGGGCTGGGCATCGAGCCGCCCGAAAATGGCAGCATGTATCCCGTGCTCATGGGCGAGTCCACCGTGTACCAACAAATCCTGCCCACCGGTCGCGACAACCTTTCCTTGGTCCCCTCGGAAATGGATCTCGCTGGCGTGGAAATCGAACTCGCCCGCAGTGATGACCACCTCACCCGCTTGCGCAAAATCCTCCAGGCGCTCAAACCCAACGACCTCTTCGAATTCTGCATCCTCGACACCCCGCCCTCGCTCGGCGTGCTCATGACCTCCGCGCTGGCCGCCGCCGATGAAATCCTCATCCCCCTCCAATGCGAGTGGTTCGGCCTCGAGGGCTTGGCCAAAATCGTCCATGTCATCGATCAAATCCGCGGCTCGGACGCCAACCCCGACATCCACATGGAAGGCATCGTGATGACCATGTTCGACGGCCGCACCCTGCTGTCTCGCCAGGTGGTCGAGGAAGTGGCCAAGTTTTTCCCCGAGCAGATCTATCACACGACCATCCCGCGCACCATCCGCATCGGCGAGGCTCCCAGCCACGGCAAGACCATCTTCGAACATGACCCCCACGGCCTCGGCGCCCAGGCCTACTCGAATCTGGCAGACGAATTCCTCACCCGCCACGCGGCCTGCGGACCACTGCTGGCAGGGTGAGGCCCCGGGGGCACCCTTGTCAGGAAAAGTCCACTATTGACGCAGGACGGACATAGTATAAACTCGGGCTGTGCTGAAGAGTTTCGCCGACAAGGAAACCGAAAAGATTTGGAATGAACAAACCTCGAGACGCCTGCCCATCGCCATCCAACAACGCGCCCTGAACAAGCTCGCAATGATGAGTCAGGCGGCAAATTTGGAGGACTTGAAAATTCCGCCCGCAAACCGTTTGGAAGCTCTTAAAGGCGACCGCAGCGGACAATTCAGTATCCGCATTAACCAACAATGGCGCATCTGCTTTCGCTGGAAGAATGGCGACGCTCATGACGTGGAAATCACCGATTATCACTAAACACCCAATCCCAGCACTCCATGCCAAAACGACCACCCACACTCCATTTTCCCCACCCGGGTGAGATCCTCCAGGAGGAGTTTCTGCAACCTATGGCAATCTCCCAATACCGACTGGCGATCGATTTACGGATTCCTCATAGCCGGGTCACCGCCATCATTCATGGCCGTCGGTCAATCTCTCCGGATACCGCCCTGCGCCTGAGCCGTTATTTCGGCACAAGCGCGGAGTTCTGGATCGGTTTGCAGCAGGAATTCGACCTGCGCAAGGCCCGCGCCGAATCCGGGGCCTCCATTCGTTCCCAAATCATCCCCATCGCGCATGGGGTCTGAGGGTTGGACAATCGACAACAAGAATCTAACAAACTATGCCGGCATGAACACTCCTCCCCCATCTAACACCCAACCTTCCACCGGAGACACCCCGCCTTCACGCGGGAACATGTGGCGCAACTGGGTGGTGGGATGGATTGTGGTCGCAAGTTTCGTGGTGGTCATCGCCGTCGCGCTCCTGCCGATGATGATTAGCTGCCCGAAAAGCCCGCGCACAGAAGCCGTCGCCAACTCCAAGTCCATCGGACTGGCCTTGTTCAATTTCGATCAGGATTACGGAAAATTTCCCGATGCAAGTACCATTGAGGCCGTTCGGAAAAAAGAAACCAGTCACCTGCCGCTTGGCACCCGAAGCTCCAACGATTTTTTCCGGCAACTCATTGCCGGCGGATACGCGGACAGTGAGAAGGTATTCTATGCCAACATCAAAGGCAGCCGCAAATCGGACGGCGATATGAGTCCCGCCCATGCCTTGGAAAAAGGTGAATGCGGGTTTTCCTACATCCTCGGAGCCGACCTGGGGGCCGATGAACCATGCAACCCGCTGCGACCGATTCTCGTCACGCCCTTGATCCCCGGAACAACCCGTTTCGATCCCAAACCCTTCAAGGGGACTGCCGTCATCTACCGGGCGGACAACTCCGCCAAGTGTGAAAAAATCAACGACCAGGGCGACGTGATCGATTCGTCCGGCAAAGCGCTGTTCGATCCCGCCAATCCCGTCTGGGACGACAAGCCGCCGGTGATCGCCTGGCCGGAGTAGGCAAGTTCCCCCAATCTTTTGAAAAACTTGGCCTGCGGACAAAAAAAACTTGCTTCCCGGGGTGGGCCGTGGTGATCTCCCCGCCCGCCCACAAGGGTGGATTCACCATTTCCCATTTACGGCCATGGCCTACGCAGTGATCAAAACCGGCGGCAAACAATACCGCGTCCAACAAGGCACCCAATTTGACGTCGAAAAACTCGACGCCGCAGTGGATTCCGAAGTCCAATTCGACGCCCTGATCGTCGGCGAAGGTGAAACCGTCAAAATCGGCACTCCGATCGTGGAAGGTGCCTCGGTGACCGCCAAGGTGGTCAGCCAATATCGCGGACCCAAAGGCGTGGCCTTCAAATTCAAACGCCGCAAGGGATTTCACAAAAAGATCGGCTTCCGCCGTGCCCTGACCACTCTCGAGATTACCTCGATCGCGGGTTAATCCCTCACCTCTCACCACCCTACTTCCATGGCCCATAAGAAAGGACAAGGCTCCGTCAAGAACGGTCGCGATTCTCGCAGCAAACGCCTCGGCGTGAAAAAATTTGGCGGCCAAGTCGTCATCGCCGGCAATATCCTCATCCGTCAGCGCGGCACCAAGGTGCATCCCGGCGTGGGCGTGGGCATGGGCCGTGACCACACGCTGTTCGCGCTCGTGGATGGCCGCGTGAAGTTCGACCAGGATGCCCGCCGCGTGAACGTGGTGGTGCCTTCCGCGAACTGAGCCGGCGTGAGCTGAGCTGCCCCCTGAGCCGCCTTTCCGTCACTCGACGATCACCGGCGTGCCCAGCGAGACGTTGTCAAAGAACTTCTCGGACATCTGGTGGGGCATGCGGATGCATCCGTGCGAGGCCGCATAGCCTGGCAGGTAGCCGGTGTGCATGCCGATTCCGTCGGCAAAACGCATGAAATTCGGCATCGGGGCCGGGTAATAGATCGCGCCCGCTGGCACCTTGTCCACGCGGATGTCCACATTGTCGTTGAGCATCATGCCCGTGGCCTTGTCCTTGAAACATCCATAGACCGAGGATTTGTGATCCTTATCTTTTTCCCGGATCTTGTATTTGCCAGCTGGTGTTGCGTGGTCCTCCTTGCCACTCGAAATCTTCGACACGCCCACCAGCAGGTCGCCCTTGTAGAAAAACGCCTTTTGCTGGCTGCGGTTGATTTTGATCATCGGAGCACCCGTGGCTCCATCGCCGTCCCAATAGGAAATATCATCCGGAATCGCGGGGGCCGGGTGGCTCGTGTCGCGCGGACGTTCCAGTGGCCCCACGCCCGCCATGTACCCCGAATTTCCCGGTCCTGATGGCCCGCATGCGTTCAAAACCAACAGGCCCGTCAGCAGAACCGTCCATCGTGAGAAAAGGGAATTGGGATACTTCATTTGGCGCGGGAAACTGTACCCGAACCGCTCGCAGGTCAAGCAAACAGAAAAGTGGCCGGTTTAATCACAAAGATCACAAAGATCACAAAGATCACAAAGATCACAAAAAAGAAACCACCTTTGTGATCTCTGTGTTCTTTGTGGCTAATCTGAATCCCTGGTGAAGCCGGTTAGAAATCAAGGGTCTGTACCGAATGGTGCTAACTTAACGGGTTCGGGGAATCTGGATGGCAGAAGTTAGCGCCATTCGGGTCTGTACCTTGGTGGATTTGCTTCATCCAGTTATCCAAGAGTGATGCCCACCGGACAGTGGTCGGAACCTAACACCTCCGGAAAAATCACCGCGTCTTCCACGTTCTTCATGAACGCCTTGGACACCCCGAAGTAATCAATGCGCCAACCGATGTTTTTCGGACGCGCCGCCGAACGGTAGGACCACCACGTGTAGGCGGCGGTCTTGTCCGGATAGAAATGGCGGAAACTGTCTGCAAACCCACAATCTAACAGCCTGGTGAAACTCTCGCGTTCTTCGTCTGAAAATCCCGGGGAGCGGCGGTTTTCCTTGGGCCTCGCGAGATCGATCTCCTGATGCGCCACGTTGAGATCGCCGCAGAAGATCACCGGTTTGTGTTTGGCTTCGCGGGTGACGTGGGTGCGGAACGCCTCGTCCCACGCCAACCGGTACGACAGCCGCCGCAATTCGTCCTGGGCGTTGGGCGTGTAGACATTCACCAGGATGAAATCCGGGTATTCGAGCGTGAGCACGCGGCCCTCCTTGTCGTGGTCTTCGATGCCGAGACCCACGTGGTGTGCCAGCGGTTTTTCGCGGGTGAACACGGCCACGCCCGAGTAACCGGGTTTTTGTGCGGAGTCCCAATAAGCATGGTATCCACCTAACTCTAACGGAAGCTGCACCTGCTCCGGCCGCGCCTTGGTTTCCTGAAGGCAGAGGATGTCCGGCTGTTCCGCCGCGACAAACTCGCCGAAGCCCTTACCCATCACCGCGCGGATGCCGTTCACATTCCATGAGATCAATTTCATCGCCATCAGGATTCCGGGGGTCGCTCACTATGACAAGCAGGCATATGCACAAAGGGCAGGGACCGACCTCCGGGCGGTCCGAGTGGATGAACGAGATTGCGAGCGTCGTTGAAGGGGGCCTGGCCGGTCACGCCATGGTCTATCAAAAAACCACGCATGAACACGGACGGCTCGGAGATCCGTCCCTGCCTATCCCACCATGACCTTGCCCTACTTGCCCTTGGCTTTCGGGGTCTTGGGATCGGAGGCCTTGGCTTTGGATTCCTTGCCGCCGTCTTTGGATTTGGCGTCCTTGTCGGCTTTCATGGTATCGAGTTGTTTGCGGGCGTCGGCGCGCTGGGATTCGTCGAGTTTGTCGTTGATCGCGTTGGCGAATTTGTCGGCATCCTTTTCGCCGCGTTCTTGTGCAAGGGTGGCGAGCGCCCATGCCTTGACAAGGTCCGGCTTGGTGCCGATGCCTTCACTCACGAGGCGGGCGAGCGAGAGGGTGGCCGGTCCGTTGCCTTGGTTGGCGGCGAGCATGTAGAGTTGTCCGGCGTTCTCGATATTCTGGGTGAGGCCGGCCGCGCCGCGTTCGTAGAGGGTGGCCAGATTGTTCTGGGCGGTGGCGAAGCCGGCTTGGGCGGCGCGGGTCAGCCAGGCGACGCCCGCGGCGGTGTCCACGCCGGCAAGTTTTCCTGATAGATAGAGCAGGGCGAGTTCATTCTGGGCTTCGGGGAAATTCCCGCTGGCGGCGGCGAGCAGGTGGCCGTAGCCAGCTAACAGCTCGGGTTTTTCGGCGGAGAGTTCGCGGGCGGCGAGGCGGAAATTGGCGGCGGAGCTACCGGCCTCGGCAGCTTTGGCGAGCAGGGTGTTGCCGCGGGCGACGTCTTTGTCCACACCTTTGCCTTCGAGGTAGAAATCGGCGCTGCGGAGCATGCAATCCACCTGACCGGCATCCTTGCCGCGTTCGTATTCCGCAAGCGCGGCCTTGGGATTCTTTTTGATGTTTTCCTCGAAATCCCCAAGCACCAGATAGGCAGAGTATTCCTTGGCATCCAGGGCTTTCTTGAGCCATTCGCGGCCTTTTTTCTCATCGCGGATTTTCGGGTCGCCGCTGAGCAACCGTGAGCCCAGGGCGGCCATCGCGGCGGCATTTCCCAAGCCCGCGGCTTTGGTGTAGTTGGCGAGCGCCTCCTTGGCGTCCTTCAATTCCGGGAAACCGAACTGGCCCTCGTAAAACCGGGCGATCAGAAGCAGGGTGGGTACGTCTCCGGCGTCCGCAGCCTTTTTCCACCAGGAAACCGCCTTGTCGGGGTCAGGGGATGGAGTGAGGCGTCCTCGCAGGTAGGCTTCTCCCAGAATGCGGGCAGCCACGCTGGGATCCTCCTTGGCCGCGGTTTCAAGTAACTGGCGGGCCTGCTCGCGCTCTTCCTCTTTGTCGGAGGCTAGCAGGATGAAGGACATGCGATAGACGGCGTCCTTGTGTTTTCCCTCGGCGGCCTTGCGATAATACTCCATGGCCTTTTCCTTGGAAGCCTCCACACCCTTGCCGGTTTCGTGGGCAAACCCTAACAGATAAAGGGCTTCCGCGTTGCCCTTGTCCGCAAGCGGTTTGGCCAGTTCGATCGCCTTGGTGTGGCGCCCGGACTGGAACGCGTCCATCGCGGGTTTCGCCGGGCCGTCCGTTTCGGCAGGTGTGGCGGCCGCATTATCAGGTTGCTGGGCGGCGACCGGCGGGGTGACTGCTTGCTGCGGTTGCGGGGGAGCCACCGGGGGGGCGGCCACGGCGAGTGCGGATAACATCAGGAAACTGGGGATCAGGCGTTTGCGCATGCATTCTGTGTAAAAAAATCCCCCGGCAATGGCAAGCACTTTCAGCACTTTCAGCACTTTCAGCTTCACGGGATGTCCTTGAAATCCTCCGGCACTTTGGAGATGACATAGGAGACGACCTCGGCCACTTGTTTGGGCGAGAGCACGGTTTGCCCCCATGCTTGCATGCGAGCGCCGTTGTTGCCGTCGCTGGTAGGCGGCGACCCGTAGGTGACCAGCTTGAAGATCTCCATTGGCTTGCCGCTGAATTTCCATTTGTGGTCATTGAGGGGCAGGCCCTGGAGCTTGCCGTTAGGACCCGTGGCTGATAGATCCTGGGCATGGCATGGCACGCAATTGGCCAGGAAGGTGGCCTCGCCCGCAGCCACGATTTGGGGATTGGTGGCCCATTGATGGACAAACTTCGAGTCGTTGAGGTCGGCCACCAGTTTAGCGATGGCTGTATCCTGCTCTTTGCCCACCTCGATCATCTGCTG
Organism: uncultured Luteolibacter sp.; assembly: GCA_964458895.1. GTDB lineage: Bacteria > Verrucomicrobiota > Verrucomicrobiia > Verrucomicrobiales > Akkermansiaceae > Luteolibacter. The sequence continues at coordinate 13,167 of CAYWLC010000067.1, forward strand.
GGTCACGATTTCCTGAGGGGTCTTGAAGACGCCGGTATGATAATACATGACCCAATGGCAGACAAACCACACGATGGCGGCGTAGAAGGTGAACAACCACCAGTTCGGCAGTTTCTGGTCATATTCCTGGATGCCGTCGAATTCGTGTTCCCGCAGGATGATTTCACCTTTGGTTTTTGCGAAGTCTCCGCGTTTGGGTTCCTGGTTCATGGGGTGGGTGGGGTCATGGGTGGTTCGAGGTCTCAGGTGGGTCGTCCAGGGGCAGCGCGGCGAGGCGCTCGCGTTTTTCTTTGCCCAGGCGCGTGGCCCAGATCGTCACGCCGATGAATAGAGTTAGAAAGATGACGAATGAAATGATCCACAGGCAGAGCGCCCCATCATGAAGGATCATGCGTTTGAACATGGCGGTGGTGGCTCAGAGTTTGTTGCCGGGCACCGTGGGAGCTGCGGTCTCGCGGTGGGAGTCCGGGTTGAATGGGGAAGGCGGGGCGGGGTGGCCCTTCTTCACTTCCTTGAATGCCCCGAGTTTCTGCACGTAGGCGATCAGGGCGATGCCCTGGGACTTGGCGAGGTAATTCTCCAGTTGTGCACCCATGATTTCCGGATGGGCCGGGATGTAGGTGCCGGAATCCACGATGGATTTGGCGATCGCCTGGGATTGTTTTTTCACCTGCGCATCGATTTCATCCTGGTTCATGGCGGGCCATGGCACGCCGAGCTGCGCTTGCGCCGCGATCTTGCGCGGGAGGGCCTTGAAGTCCGCATCCTTTTCAAACAGGAACCAATAGGACGGCATGTTGGAGCCGGGGGATTTGTCGCGCGGATTGAGGAAATGGGCGAAGTGCCAGTCGTTGCCGCGCTTGCCGACACGCATGATTGTGGAGTTGAGTATGAACTTGCCACCTTCGTGGGCGAGGTCTGGGCCGGTGCGTTTGGAACCCCATTGGTAGGGGTGGTCGTAGATGGATTCGCCGAGGTGCGAGTAGTCATTGGCCACGCCAGGGTTGCTGTAACGCATCACCTCGGGTTTGAGGGTGCGGATCATCTGCGAGTGGCAGTTATAACAACCTTCCGAGATGAAGACGTCGCGGCCGGCGAGTTCGAGCGGGGTGTAGAGTTCCTGGAGGCGGCCCTCGATGTTCTTGTCACGGTTGACGATGAGGTTGGGAATGATCTGGATGGACCCGCCCACGGCGACGGCGACAAAGACCAGAATGGTGAAGGGCAGGTAGTTGTCCACCAGACGCTCATGCCAGTTAGTCCACGCGCCCTCGGATGTCTTGAAGGAGTGCACCGCCTTGGCGGAGAGCAGGATGGCCACCATCAGCGCGGCTTTGTCCGCATGGTGGGGCAGGAAAAACCACAGCAGCACAAAACCCATCGCGAGCGCGATGTGGGCGAGCGGGTCGTTGAGCAGAGCCTCGCCAAAACCCATGCTGTCCCTCTTCTTGCTTGCCAGCACGGTGACTTCCACCGTTTCGTTAGATGGCTCGCCTGAGCGCGCGGTCTTCCAGACATTGATGGCTAACAGAACGAAGCCGGACATGTAAAGGAAGCCGCCGATCATGCGGGCGATGTAGAAGATCTGGATGCTATCGAGGGTTTCGAGGAACTGGTATTTGAGAGTGATGCCGTCCGGATTGATCTGATTGAGCATGAGGCCCTGCATGATGCCCGCGCTCCACATGGCGGCGATGTAGATGAGGATGCCGACCGTGCCGATCCAGAAGTGCATGTTGGCCAGACCCTTGGACCACAGCTCGGTTTTCCAGAGGCGCGGGGCCAGCCAATAGAACATGCCTGCAGCCATCATGCCGTTCCATCCCAGTGCACCGGAGTGGACGTGACCGATGGTCCAGTCGGTGTAATGGGAAAGCGCGTTGACCTTGACGATGGCCATCAGCGGCCCCTCGAATGTGGCCATGCCGTAGAAGGTCACCCCGGCGGCAAGGAACTTGATGACCGGGTCGGTGCGCAATTTGTCCCATGCCCCGCG
>CAYWLC010000068.1:0-10089 GCA_964458895.1 uncultured Luteolibacter sp.
GGCGGGCACGACTTCGAAGTCCGGATCGTAATCGAGCGACAGCCCGGTGACATCGTCGTTGATGCCGACGGTGAAAATCTGTTTGGGCGCGGGTTTGGTGAGTTCTTCAAACACGGCCTTGACCATCGAGGGGGTGAATTCCTTGGATCCCAAGCCATAGCGACCGTTGATCACACGGATGGTGTGGGTGTCCTTCAACCAACCTGCGGTGTCGGCCTGGCGGAGCGCGGCCACCACATCCAAATAGAGCGGTTCGCCGTGGGCGCCCGGCTCCTTGGTGCGGTCGAGCACGGCGATGTGCTTGACGGATTTCGGCAGGGTGGCGGCGAAGTCCTCGACCGAAAACGGCCGGTACAGGCGCACCTTGATGATGCCGGTCTTTTCGCCGTTGGCATTCATCCACTCGACGGTTTCACCTGCGGCTTCCGCGCCGGAACCCATGATGACGATCACGCGGTCGGCATCCGGATGGCCTTCATAATCGAACGGTTTGTAGGCGCGGCCGGTGCGGGCGGCGAAGGCGTCCATCGCCTCCTTCACCAGGCGCGGCACTTCCTGATAGAACGTGTTGCATCCCTCGCGGGCTTGGAAAAACGCGTCGGGATTCTGTGCCGTGCCGCGGATCGCCGGGTTGTCCGGCGTGAGCGCCCGCGCACGGTTGGCGCGCACGCTGTCCTCGTCGATCAGCGATCGCAGGTCGTCGTCGCTGAGCAACTCGATTTTGGAAACCTCATGCGACGTGCGGAAACCATCAAAGAAATGCAGGAAGGGCACCCGTGAACGCAGAGTCACCATTTGCGAAATCACCGCCGTGTCCTGCGATTCCTGCACCGACCCGGCCGCCAACATGGCAAAACCGGTCTGACGGCAGGCCATCACGTCCGAGTGATCGCCGAAAATACTCAACGCGTGGGTCGCCAGCGCCCGGGCCGTGACGTGCAGACAGAATGGAATCAATTCCCCCGCGATTTTGTACATGTTAGGGATCATCAGCAGCAGCCCCTGCGATGCCGTGAACGAGGCACTCAGCGAACCCGCCAGCAAGGCACCGTGAAGCGCTCCCGCCGCACCCCCCTCCGATTGCATCTCCAACACGCTGGGCACCGTTCCCCACAGGTTCTTCTTCCCTGCGGCCGACCATTCATCCGCAAATTCCGCCATCGGCGACGACGGAGTGATCGGATAAATCGCAAAAAATTCGTTCAAGCGATACGCGACGGATGCGACGGCCTCGTTGGCGTCTAGCGTCCCCATCGATGGTTTGGATGAAGCATTCACGCGCCACTTGAATACTTTTAAGACCACGAGGTCCACAATGGAGAGGATATGACCAGAAAAAAGCAATTTCCGCACAGACCGGCAGGGGCCAGGCTCCAAGCGGTCCGCATAGGTAGGGACCTCAGAAGAAATGAATCTCCAACAGCCAACACTCAATTTCCAATGAAGAAAGCAACGAACTGTTCGCCATTCTGTTCACCAGTGTCGAAACGGCTAAGAAGAACAGCGAGCGCTGGCTCCTCTTACCTTGGAAATTGGATATTGAGTGTTGGCTGTTGGATATTGATGGGCATACATGCGCGGCGCACCCAGTCCGCTCGACTTCGACTAACCCCACCATTCAGGATTTTCCCACCTTTGCCCTTGTCAGGCTCTCATCGTCGCTCTAATGGGTAGGCATGACTGAGCGACATTGTCTTGCCGCCGGTCATCGGTGGACTTGAACGCACAGAAAAATGCACCCATCCGAGATTGCGAGGAGTTACGATTCAATTGCGAACCTTTGGCTGAATCCGCAGCGTGATACGAACGGCATTGAGCAACACGAACATGCACTTAGGTTTCGCCAGTGCGGAGGACATGCTCTCGACGTTGGATGCGGTTGCAACAGTCGTTTCATTTGCTTGCTTGCGCGTCACGGATATACCATTGAAGGCTTGGATATCTCGACGAGCATGATTGCACTCGCGCGGGAACATTCTCCGGGCGTGACATTTCACCATGCTGATGTGTGCGAATGGACACCACGCAGGCAATATGATTTTATCACGGCTTGGGACAGCATCTGGCATGTGCCGCTGCAGATGAACGAAATTGTTTTGAGAAAGCTCTGTGGGGCTTTAGCCCCCAATGGCATTATAATCTGGACAACAGGGGGATTGGATGGCCCCGAGGAGAAGGAAGATTGCACCATGGGACCGCCTATGTATTATAGCGTTCTCGGTATTCCAAAGACACTTCAGATAGTTGCAGAGTCTGGTTGTGTCTGCAGGCACCTTGAGTTTGATCAATTACCTGAAAACCATGTTTTTCTTGTTGCGCAAAAGGCCTAACGGGCCAGTCCACTCGTGTTATTAGGATCACTCTGAGGAAGGAAGACCGCGTGAACGCGGAACTCCGAACGTAGGAAGATGCCATGGTCGCGCCCATGTGTTGCACCGTCACGCGCACTTCGGACAGACGCCGAAAAACTCCAGCTCGTGATAGAGATTGCTGAAACCGGTTTTTTTGCGGATTTGTTCCTCCAACTGATGGACCGGGCAGTGCGCCTTGATGGCCTCGATGCTGCCGCAGCTCGTGCAGATCAGATAATCGTTGTGTTTCCCGGGCACCAACAAGGTGAAATACGCCGCCCGCTCGTGCAGGCCGAGGCGGCGGACGATCCCGTGCCCGGCGAGTCGCTGCAACAGCCGGAAAACCGTGGCCTTGTCGCATTGGTCGGCCAGGCGGCGGGAGCCGGCCAACTCGGCGAGGGTCATCGGTCGCTTGTTTTCTAACAACGTCGTAACCAGTTCCTCCAGCGCCCGGGTGCGGCGCAGACCGGCCGCGCGGCAGCGGGTGATGGTTTCCATGACGGCGGGTTTCATGCAGGTGTTGATAGATTGAAATCAGAACAAGTCCTGCTGCGGCTCCCCGGGTCTTGCGGGAGGAGCCGCCACCCCGAGTTTTTCGTAGGCGGCGGGCAGCGCCATCCTTCCGCGCGGGGTGCGCATCAGATACCCCTGCATGATGAGGAAGGGCTCGTGGACCTCCTCGATGGTGGCCGCGTCCTCACCGCAAGCCACTGCCAGCGAGTTCAGGCCCACCGGCCCGCCGCCGAATTTGTAGATCAGCACTTCTAACAGGCGCTTGTCCATTTCATCGAGCCCCTGCGAATCGATCTCAATCATGGCCAGCGCCGCATCGGCGATCGCGCCGTCGATGGAACCGGAACCGCGGACTTGGGCGAAATCCCTGACCCAGCGCAGCAGGGCGTTGGCGACCCGCGGTGTGCCGCGGGAACGCGATGCCACCTCCAGTGCCCCGGCCTGCTCGATCGGCACATCTAACAAACCAGCCGAACGTTCGATGATGAGCGCGAGTTCTTCGCGCGTGTAATAATCCAGGCGGTTGACGAGTCCGAAGCGTGAGCGCAGCGGAGCGGTTAGCAAGCCGGAGCGGGTGGTCGCGCCCACCAAGGTGAAACGCGGCAGATTGATTTGGATCGAGCGCGCCGACGGGCCGGAATCGATGATGATGTCCAGGCGGTAATCCTCCATCGCCGGGTACAAATATTCCTCGATGGCGGGATGCAGGCGGTGGATTTCGTCGATGAAAAGAATGTCGCCCTTTTGGATATTGGTGAGAATGCCCGCGAGGTCTCCGGCTTTTTCGATCTGGGGACCGGAGGTGGTGTGGAGCTGGGTCCCTGCGGCCTTGGCAATCAGGTTGGCCAGGGTGGTTTTTCCCAAGCCCGGGGGGCCGGATAGCAGCACGTGGTCGAGCACGTCACTGCGGCGCCTGGCGGCCTCGAGCATCAGCAGCAAGCGGTCCTTCACCTTGTCCTGACCGATGAATTCGGAAAACGCGGGGGGACGCAACGAGACATCAAACGCCGTGGTCGGCGCACTGGTGGTTTGTTGGTAAAAATTCTCGGTCATCGGGCGGACACGGCCATTGCAACCCACCCAGGTGCCCGTGAGAAGCCCAGAATTTAAGAGAGGCCCGAATCGCCGCTGGCCCTGCGAAAATGCCGTGCCAATAACCCTTGGCAAGGGGGCCGGTCCGGCTATGGTCGCGGCGGTGATTTCCGATCACCTGTCCTCGCCTCATCGCGCCTTCCCACCGCAACCCGCATCCATTCCCACGCATCATGCCGCCAATCATTAAAAATCGCCAGGTTCTGGTCACGGGTGGGGCGGGGTTCATCGGATCGAATCTAACGGAAAAACTGCTGCTCCAGGGCAACGCGGTCGTCTGCCTCGATAATTTCTCCACCGGCAGACGGGAAAACATCGAACCTTTCCTGAGTCATCCGGCATTCACCCTGATCGATGGCGACACCCGGGATTTGGCGACCTGCCGCCGGGCGTGCGACGGAATCGACCATGTGCTGCACCAGGCCGCGCTCGGGTCGGTGCCGCGCTCGATCACCGACCCGCTGGCGACACATGATGCCAACATCACGGGCTTCATCAACATGCTGGTCGCCGCGCGTGACGCGCGTGTCAAACGCATGGTCTATGCCTCGAGTTCCTCGGTTTATGGTGACAGCACGGACCTGCCGAAAGTGGAACCGCGCATCGGTCGACCGCTCTCGCCTTATGCCCTGACCAAACAGGTCAACGAGCTTTATGCCGACGTGTTTTCGAAAACCTATCAAATCGAGTTGATCGGTTTAAGATACTTCAATGTGTTCGGGCGCAGGCAGGATCCCCGCGGAGCCTATGCCGCGGCGATCCCGAAGTTCGCCAACGACCTGATTCATCACCGGCGGCCGATGATATTCAGCGACGGCACCAGTTCCCGCGACTTCACCCATGTCGACAACGTCATCCAAGCGAACCAACTCGCGGCGGTGTCCTCAAACCCGGAATCCATCAACACGGTTTATAACATCGCCTGCGGCGAGAGAACCACGCTGACCGGACTTTTCACCGCCTTGCGCGAGGCCTTGTCCGCTTACGATCCGGAAATCACACGCATCGAGCCCGAGTTCGGCGCGTTGCGCGCCGGTGACATCCCGCACTCGCATGCCGACATCTCAAAAGCGCGTGCGGTGTTAGGTTACGACCCGCAGATCGGCCTGCGCAGCGGTTTGCGGGAAGCCGCAGGCTGGTACTGGGCGAACCACGGAAATCCACAGCCATAGGAGGGACCTTATGAACCCGGATGATGCACAAGCGAGGTCTAACATTACCGGCTCCACGCCGCGGGTTTCAGTGATGATGTACCATCAGGTCGGGCGCTTCGCCGCGCCGAAAAAACACCGCGCCTGCTATTGCGACACGGGCCGCTTCCGCGCCCAAATGGCTTTCCTGAAACATGCGGGCTACCACGTCATCAGCATGGCCGACGCCTGCAGCGCGCTCTTCGGCGGGCAAGCCTTGCCGGGCCGCGCGGTGGTACTCAGCTTCGACGATGGATATGAGAATTTCGCCGATGAAGCGCTGCCCGTGTTGCGGGAATTCGGTTATCCCTCGGTGTTGTTCGCGGTATCAGGTCTGTTAGGCTGGCGCGCGCAGTGGCTCGATGGCGACGGCGAGAAACCCGCGCTGCTCTCGGCGCGGCGCTTGTGTGAAATGCGCAAGGAGCGGGTGGAGATCGGCTCGCATTCGGTGAGCCACGCGCGCCTCGGCCGCCTCGAGCCGGCGCAGGCGTGCCGAGAAATCACCGATAGCAAGGCGGCCCTGGAGGATGTGCTGGGCGAGGCGGTGGATTTTTTCGCCTACCCCTACGGCGATTATACTCCCGCCGTGCGCGATGCCGTGCGCGATGCCGGCTATCAGGCCGCGGTCACATGCAGCCGTGGCGCGGCCAACACCGCCCCCAACCCGTTCGAGATCCCGCGCAAGGCGGTCTCCTACGGTGATAGTCTGTTAGGTGTGTTCTGGAAACTGGCGATGAAAAACCGACTCAAGAACCGCGATGCCTGAAGCCCCCGAGTCAATTCATGTGTTAGGCAGCCGCCAATTCGGTGGTGCGGATCAATTCTGCGTGCGGCTGGTCCGCGCCCTGCGCGATGCGGGCCAAGCGGTGACTGCGGTCAACCGCCGCGGCAGTCCCGTGGCCATGGCGCTGGCCGGTGATGGCGTGGAGCAAATCCACCTGCCATTGGCTAACAGCTATGACTTGTGGACGGTGTGGCGCATGCGCCGCTTGGTTGCGTCCCGTGCGCCGTGCGTCGTGCAGACCTACATGGGCCGGGCCACCCGGCTCACCCGCTTGCCGGATCGTTCCCGCGCCGTGCATGTCGCCCGCTTGGGGGGCCAATACAAGATCGACGGGTATTACCGCCACGCCCACGCGTGGATAGGCAACACCAAGGGCTTGTGCGATCACCTGGTGAAAGAGGGCCTGCCTGCCGCACGGGTGTTCCATATCGGCAATTTCGTGCCGGATTGCATTGATTCCACGCCAGCCGAGATCGAGGGGTTGCGGCGGAAGTGGGCGATTCCTGCGGACGCATGGGTCCTGTTCACCCTCGGCAGGTTGATCAGTCTGAAAGGTTTCGGAGATCTGTTAGAAGCGTTGGCACGGCTGCCGCGCGCGATTGGCGGCAGACCGGTGGTTCTGCTGCTTGCCGGCAGTGGCCCGCTGGAGGCCGAGCTCAAGGCGCACGCCATGCGATTGGGACTGGATGATCGGGTGCGCTGGCTGGGTTGGCAGGATCCGCCCGACGCGTATTTCAACCTGGCCGATATTTTTGTTTGTCCGTCGCGGCGGGAAACCTTGGGCAATGTGATTCTGGAAGCGTGGAACCACAAGCTGCCGGTGGTCAGCACGAACACCCCTGGTGCCGTGGAATTGATCGAAGATGGCCGCACTGGCATGCTCACACCCATCCGCGAACCGCAGGCACTGGCCGACCGACTCGAGGAAATGCTCAATGCCACGGCGAATCAACGAGTGGCAATGGGCGCCGCCGGGCGCGAATTTCTCAACGCCCGCTTCGGCAAAACCGCCATTGTGAATGCCTACCTAGCCCTGTATGTCCAATTGCTGTCAGGGGCCGCGCGGTGATATCAACTCTTATCCCCACACCCATGACCGAAAGCACGTTGGAATGGCCCGGATATCTATCTGTGTTCGCGCGGGAGGCGCGCGACCGGGGCTTTGTCGGGCGGGCGCTGGCGGACCTCACGGGCGGGTCGCTGATGGCATGGGAGCGCCCGTCATCCGGCCCCCGCGTCTATCTATCCGCCGGGATCCACGGCGACGAACCCGCTGGACCGCTCGCGATGTTAGACCTGATCCAATCGGACTTCTTCACGTCCGACATCCATTGGTTGTTGTGTCCGGTCCTCAATCCGGACGGGATGGCTGCAGGCACTCGCCACAACGCCGCCGGTTGCGACCTCAACCGCGATTATTGGGCGCGCCTGACACCCGAGGTGCAAGCGCACGCCGCGTGGTTGGAAGCCATGCCCACACCGCGCATGTTCATATCCCTGCATGAGGATTGGGAAACACACGGCTTCTATCTTTACGAGATCAACCTCGGCATGGACGCCCCCCTGCGGGCACCGGCCATCATCGACGCGGCGCGGCCGTGGTTCCCGGCACAACCCGGTCCATTGATCGACGACCACCGGGCGCGAGCCGACGGCTGGATCTATCACCAAGCGGAGGCGGATCTGCCGGAGGCTTGGCCCGAGGCCATCTTCCTGGCCAAACACGGCTGCCCGCTTTCGTTCACCTTCGAAACACCCAGCCAGGCACCACTCGCGGCCCGCGCGGCAGCCCACGCCGCCGCCGTGCGCGAGGCCGCCCGGTATATTCCGTTAGAAACGCCGCCCGATGAAGGAACGTCTCGTCAACAGGCTCTAACCTAAGTGAAGATGTCGCCCAGCATGGACGAGACGTCACACCCCGCGCTCAGACAGGTGCGCCTTCACGGAGCGCCGGGCTTCCGTAAAGCGCCAACTCGGCATCATGACCGCTGATGCGCGCGATCTCCATGCCGACGAGACAAACATCATCAGTAAAGACCTGGCTCCCCGCGAATTGTTTGATTTCTGTAAATACCTCCTGCACAAGTTGCGACAATGGCATGCCGGCCCTGCGCCGGATCGAGGCGCGCAAGCGGTTCAAACCGAAGGGTTCCGTATTGATATTCTCCACCTCGAACAGGCCATCGGTGAAAACCAGGATCTTATCCCCTTTGGCCACCTGGCGTTCGTGTGTTAGATATTTCACATCTTCGAAAAGTCCCAGGGCCGGACCCGCGAAGCGCCTCCTGCGAGCGGACGCGGCCTCATGGGTCGTGCCGCGCGCCGCAGCGATGGACTCGACTTCGCAGGCCTCGCCATCGCGCACCAGAAGCGGCCTCGGATGGCCCGCATTGGCAAAGGTCAGACGGGCCGTGGAAACATCCACAATGACATAACAAGCGGTGGTGAACAAGGTGGTGCCCAATTGCCGCAGAATGCCGCGCAACGAGCGGTTCATTTCGGTGAGGAGCGCTCCGGGATCCCCCGCCAAATCGACCAACTGTTCTTCCAGGGCGCGCATCATGGCGGTGACCAGGGCCGCACGCACACCATGGCCCATCACGTCACACATGAAGATGCCGACCGCGTTGTCCGACACGCGAACCACATTGAAAAAATCACCACTGACCGAACTCGTCGGGTGATAGATGCTTTGGAACTTCACGGCACTGGTTCCCGGTTCGGCACCGCGGGGAAGCGTCGGGAAATGATGTGGGAGGAACGCCATCTGGAGTTCGCGTGCCATGCCCAGATCCTCCTCCATGAGTGTGTTTTTCACACCCAACTCATGCGTTCGTTCGGCCACCCGTTGCTCGAGTTGTTGATTGAGGGCCACCAACGCGGACTCCGCCCGGCGGCGGGCATTGCGCTGCGAGACCTCGCGCAACGCACGTTCCACCGCGGGAACCAGGCGGCCAAGCCTGTCCTTTAGAACGAAGTCCGTGACGCCGTTCTTAAGCAATTCCACCGCGGTTTCCTCGCCAACGGCCCCTGAGATCACAATCATCGGCACATCCGGACAATGCACCTTGGCCAACTCCAAGACCTGCGCGCCATCGAAGGAGGGCATTTTGTAATCCGACAGAATGATCTCGGGCTGGAATTCCGCAATCTGGCGTTCGCAGTCGCCGCGCGTCTGCACCCGGCGTGATTCAAAGTCCAGACCGCCCCGCCGGAGTTCGCGGGCGATCAATTCCGCATCCAGTTCGGAGTCTTCAACGATCAGGATGCGAAGGGCGGATGTGGCAGGAATGTTCATGGATTGCAGGCCGGTGGCTCGTTCAACAACAACCAATATAATCCCAAATTGCTCACCGCCTCGGAAAATTTTTCAAAATCCACCGGCTTGACTATGAAGCTGTTGGCACCGAGTTGATAGGTTTCAACCACGTCGCGGTCCTCGCGGGAGGACGTCAACACCACCACCGGCACCAGACGCGTGCGTTCATCACCCCGCAGTTGGCGCAACACCTCAATCCCGTCGAGTTTGGGCAACTTCAAATCGAGCAGTACCACTTTCGGCAGATGGTTGACATTGCGTCCCACATAAGCACCGGTACCGAACAGGAAATCCAGCGCTTCCTGACCGTCCGAAACATGGATGAGATGGTTGGCTAGATGGCGTTTCTTCAGGGCGCGGATGGTCAGTTCCGCATCCTGCGGGTTGTCTTCAACTAACAGAATTTCGATCGGGGCATTCATGATGATGTGCTGGGTAATGTGAAATAAAACGTGGCGCCGCCATCGATCCGGCCTTCCGCCCAGACGCGACCGCCGTGGCGCTGCACAATGCGCTGGACAAGCGCCAGGCCCACGCCGGTGCCGGGAAACTCCTGCTGGGTGTGCAGGCGTTGGAAGACACCGAAAAGCTTTTCCACATGACGCATGTCGAAGCCCGAGCCGTTGTCCTTGACATAATAAACCGGCCCGTCGCCGGCATCATCCCGCGTGCCGATCTCGATTTCACCGACCTCGCGGACCTGCGTGAATTTGATCGCATTGCCTAACAAATTCACCCACACTTGGCGGATCATCGCCTGTGTGCCGATGGCGGGTGGCAACGGGTGCAGATCCAGGCGCAGCTTGCGTTGGCCATCGAGCGCGGCCAGTTCGTTGAAGA
>CAYWLC010000068.1:10099-15078 GCA_964458895.1 uncultured Luteolibacter sp.
GACTTCCTGTGCCATCGCCTGCATGTCAATCGACACGGGTTCGATCTGCTGCCGGCCGAGTCGCGAAAAAGCCAACAGGTCATCAATGAGCTGGCCCATCCGCTGGGTTTCACCGCGGATCACTCCGAGCATCCGCAGTCCATCCTCGTCCAACTGCGGGGCACAATCTTCGGCCAGGATGCGCGAGAAGCCATCCACCGCGCGCAGTGGTGCGCGCAGGTCGTGGGAGACCGAATACGAGAAGGCGTCGAGTTCCCTGATGACCCCCTCAAGTTGTGCGGTGCGGTCACGCACCCGTTGATCCAGCGTGGCATTCAACTGCAGGATCTCCTCCTCGGCCTGCTTGCGCACGGTGATGTCATTGCGGATGGCGATGTATTGGTGCGGTTTGCCGTGGCGGTCGAGAAAAGGAACGATGGTGGTGTTCACCCAATAGAAGGTGCCATCCTTGGCGCGGTTCCTAACCTCCCCTTTCCACACGCGCCCGCTGGAAATCGTCTGCCACAGGTCACGGAAAAACGCCCTCGGATGATAACCCGAATTGATGATGTGGTGAGTCTTGCCTAACAACTCATCGCGCGAATATTTTGCCAGCGCGCAGAATTGATCATTGACGTAGGTGATGACCCCCCGGGCGTCGGTGATGGCAACGATCGCGTGTTCGTCGAGCGCGGCCTTGAGCTTGTGGATGTCCTCTTCCGACTGCTTGCGCTCAATGGCAATGCGCGTGATATGCACCGCCCGGGTGATCAGTTCGATTTCAGCGGGGGTCGGGTAACGCGGCTCACGATAATAAATCGCAAAGCTCCCCAGGATTTTACCCTCGTTGCCGTGAATCGGCGTGGACCAACACGCGCGCAGGCCGTGGCTCAGTGCCAGTTCACGGAAATCAGCCCACAGCGGGTCGCTATCGATATCCGCCACGATGACCTGCCGGTCATAAAACACGGCCGTGCCGCAGGAACCAACGGCCGGACCAATGACGACGCCGTCAACAGCCCGGTTGTAGTCATCGGGCAAGCTGGGGGCTGCTCCGAGACGCAGATGAATGCCATCGTCATCGAGTAGCAGGACCGAGCAAAGAACATTTCGTGTCTGCTTCTCCAGACCGCGGACCAATTCGTTCAACACCTCAGCCAGCGAGGCCTTGCTGCCGATCATCTCCAAGGCGTTCTTTTCCCACCACAGGAGTTGCTGGGCTTGCTGGCGCTCGGTGATGTCAAAGCTGGCGCCGACCAGGCCGATGATCCTGCCGTCGGCACCGCGCAGCGGCACCTTGTTGGTTAGAAACGCCTGATGGCTGCCGCCGGGATAGTCGCTCCTCTGCTCCTTGTCCACCAATGGAACACCCTCGAAAACCGGCGCTTCCTCCGAATGGAATCCTGCGGCGACATCGGGCGGATAGAACTCGTCATCGGTTCTGCCGATCAATTCCTCCGGCGAGGCCACACCCATGAATTTCGCGCAGGCGACGTTGGCGACCAGGAAGCGGCTGTCACGGTCTTTCACATAGATCAGGGTGGGCAGCAGATCCACGAGTGTGCGCAGCAGGTTGCGTTCGTTGGCTAGAATTTCGGCCCCACGCTGGCGTTCGCCTATTTCGCCGTTGAGCCGCAGCAGGCTGGCACCGAGAAGCGAGAGGCTGAGCATCAGTCCCGCGGGCAGGATGGCGAAGGTCCGGTCGGTGATCGCCTGCGTCCGCTCTTCACGCATGGCGAGCAAGCGGTCTTCCTCATTGTCCATTTCTATCAGCCAGTTGCGGATTTGATCCATCAACACCTTTTCACGACGCGACGCATCTGTTAGAGAAACGGGATCAAAGCCGGTGGAGCGGCGCAGTTCGATGATCTGTTGCGAAACATCCAGGCATTGGGGGATCAATTTTTCGAGCAGGTTCAGTCGTTTTTGCTGCTCGGCGTTGTTGACAGTGAGTTCCTGCAGGTTACGGAGTCCTGACAACGAATTGCGCGCCTCGGGAATGGCTCTATTGGAAAGCGCAAGAAAGGCAGTATCCCCGGTGATCACATACCCCCGCAGACTGCTTTGGGATTCATTCATGGAATTGCGCAGTTCGGCCATCTTGCCGATGACTTCGTGGGTGTGGCGCACCCACTCGGTGGCCTCGACGAGTTCCATCGTGCTCCGATTGGAATAAACGGCGACAGCCACGAGGATGAGCAAGCCGCAGGCAAAGACCAAGGCGCGCGCCGGGCCGATCCACCAGCGCGACCCCGCCTTGAGCCAACCGAAGCGCAGCACTTCCGCGCCGAGCAAGAGGAATGGCAGCACGGTGTGAACGGGGGTGACCATGGGCCCCCACCAACTATAGCTCGTCCTGTATTCCGCCAGGTAGCCTAACAAGGTAACCAGCGCGACGGCAACCATCATCCCGCCGCATCCCATCAGGACTGAAATTCTGCGGGCACTCCAGGATATCCAGCTCATCAACCAGAGGGCGGTTGAGAACAACACGAAGCAAGTGGCGGAGTTCAGCGCCATGCGCCCGGGATGAGAACCGCCAAACGAGGGGCCAGAGTCGCGGACGAGGAGTTCATCGATCCCAAAATTCAAGCCGCTGGCATATTCGAGCAATGAGAGCAAACCGATGCCGCCCGCCATGACCGCGCAAACCCGCACCGCATGGCGAACCCATGGGAGGCTGCTCGCTTGCAACAGGAGCAGCGCACCGCCGCTGAGAATGAAGGCGATTGCGGTGTTTGCCTTGATGAACATCACCCCCGGGATGAGATACGTGAGCCGCCAAATGCCAAACATCCAGCCGATGAGCACGGCCCACCCCAAGCCCATCACCACCCCGCCGATAAGCAAGGACATGGCCCGGCCAGGCGGTCGGCTCGCATTCACAGATGGCACCTTCATCGGTCTTTCCCAAATTGCGTGTATCGTTCTGGAAGCATCATCCATTTTCCCCAAAATGCCAAACCTCATTTTCAGGGCCTCAATTTCCGGCCCTCAATTTCCGGCCCTACGCCCACCAGTCCACCCACCAGTCCATTAAAAGGGTCTGTCCTCTTATTGCGTCAGTCTCTGCACTTGCGCCTCCAGCGTCTGCACCTGACGCAGGAAGCCATTGCGATAGGACCACTCCTCGAAGGAACTGTTCAAGCTCCGCCACGATGGACGCATCATCATGTCCGCCATCCACATGCAGTGATAGAGAATCCATTCGGTTTTCGTTTGCATGTCGGCCTGCCTTCCAGCGCAATCGTACAGATTATCCGTGCGGCCGCATCAATAATCTGTGGACAAATTGGCACTCGGCGGATTTGCGAAGATTCAAGGAGTCTCTATTTTGATCAGGAAAAATCGGCAATTCCCCACCTGGATCATGGTTTTCCATCCGCCATTCGTCATGGTCTTTCACAAATCATTGATGCGGCCGCATCAATGATTTGTGTGGGATCGATGGCACCCTCGCCACAGCTACCACATGGTGGTAATCTTTGTCGGTAGCACCTCTGGCATTTTCCCTATGGGCTGATGCTCGCAAAGGTTGATGCTCGAAAAGCCCCCCACATTGGCTTTTGCTTGGCAGATGGGGGGCGACGTCCTTATGGAGTGGGCATCGTTTCGAACCCCACCCCATATTCAAGATGCCCCGATGGACCCACATCCTAGTCTGGATCGCCGTGGCCGCGCTGGGCGCATTGGCGGTGGCCATTGCCGCATTCCAGCGCGCCGAGCCGGTCAACGCGCTTTGGCTGGTGGTCGCGGGGATCTGCACCTTTGCGGTGAGCTACCGGTTTTACAGTGCCTGGCTGATGGCCAAGGTGCTCACCATCGACCCAAGGCGTGCCCCGGCGGCGGTCACGCGCGCGGATGGTCGGGATTTCGTGCCCACTCCGCGCTGGGTGGTCTTCGGCCACCATTTTGCGGCCATTGCCGGTCCCGGGCCGCTGGTCGGGCCGGTGCTGGCCGCGCAGTTCGGCTACCTACCGGGCGTGTTGTGGATTCTGATCGGAGCCACGCTCGGCGGCGGCGTGCATGATGCCGTCATCCTCTTCGCGAGCATGCGGCGGGATGGCAAATCGCTCGGCCAAATGCTCAAGGAGGAGATCAACCCCTTCATCGGCATCATCGCCATGGTCTCGCTGCTGGCGATCATGATCATTCTGTTAGCCGTGCTCGGACTGGTGGTCGTCAAGGCGCTGGCGGAAAGCCCGTGGGGGCTGTTCACCATCACCGCCACCATCCCACTGGCGATGGTCATGGGAGTCCTGTTGAAATCCGGCGTGATGCGCGTGACCGGCATTTCAATCATCGGGGTGGCCGGTCTGCTGCTGGCGGTGGTGGCCGGAAGATATCTTCCCGGCGCATGGAACCAGGCGCTGCGGTTGGACGCGCCCACCCTGGCATGGGCGATCATGATCTACGGCTTCGCGGCCTCGGTGCTGCCGGTGTGGCTTCTGTTAGCCCCGCGCGATTACCTCAGCACCTTCATGAAACTCGGCACCGTGGCCGTGCTGGGCGTCTTCATCGTCATCGCCATGCCGCCGCTCCACATGCCGGCCGTGTCGCGTTTCATCGACGGCAGCGGCTTCGTGGTGCCGGGTCCGGTGTTTCCGTTCGTCTGCATCACCATCGCCTGCGGCGCGGTGAGCGGCTTCCACGCGCTGATCGCGTCGGGCACCACACCAAAATTGTTAGGCCGGGAGTCGGACATCCGCCTCATCGGCTATGGTGCGATGGTCACCGAGATGCTGGTGGCGCTCATGGCCATCATCGCCGCCTGCGCCCTGCCGCCGGGCCAATACCTCGCCATCAATTCCCCGATCAACCCGCGCGATCCCGCCGCCGTGGAACGCCAGATCGCGAAAATCAACGCCTACGGCCCCGTCTATCAGGTCACGCTGCCGGAAATGCGGCAGCTCGCCGACGACCTCCGGGAGCCGACCATCATCGGGCGCACCGGCGGCGCGCCGACCTTCGCGGTGGGCATGGCCGCGATGTTCTCCAAG
>CAYWLC010000069.1:0-14957 GCA_964458895.1 uncultured Luteolibacter sp.
GGGCGGCGGCGATTTCCACGAGCAGGCGGTGGAGCACGAGGCGGTGGTCGAGACCGGTGGTGACCAGCGCCTGGTCCGCCTTGAGGGTGGCCTCCATGATCTGCTGGAGACCCTCGAGATCGAAGTTCGCGGAATTCGGCAGGGCGAGGAAGATCGGAAACACATTCACACCGCTGCCGTCCTTTTTCTGCGGCAGCCATGCGCGGTCGTTTTCCGGCAGGCGGTTGAGCGCGGCGGCGAAGGCCTGATAGCTGCCGGTGGGGGTCTTGAATTTCCCGACGATGAGCTTGGCCATGTAGAGGTTTCTAACAACTCCGATGATCGAGGCGCGCATGATGCCGATGGCGGATTCATCGGCACCGAGTTGTTGGTCGATGAGCTGGATGGCGCGGGCGGCGTTGCCGGTCTGGATGGCCTTGCCGATCTCGAAGACGATGGCCGCGCGGCTGAGTGGCACCAGCATGTTCACATCGTCCTCGGTGATGGTCCGGCGCTCGGGGCCGAGAAACAGATCGAGTTTTTCGAGTTCGTTGCCGATCTGTTGGGATTGCTCGCCGGCGAGCAGGACAAAAACCGCCAGCGCATCCGGCTCGAATTCCAGGCCGAGCTCGTCCGCGCGGGATGTGACCAGCGTGGCCACCTGTTCCTGCCAATCGTCACGGCTGGTATCGATCCGGTCGAACACCTGCACCTCCGCCGTCTTTTCGATGAACTTCCAGAACGCCCGCCGCTTGTCCACCCCTTGGGCTGTTAGGAGAAACCGCACGCCCCCGGGAATGCCCTTCTCCAGGGTTTGCCGCAGGGACTCCACGCCCGCCTCGGTTCGCTGGGAGCGCCCAGTGACATTGTCGCCGAGAAAATTGGCGTTGCGCAACCAGACCACCTTGTCGCCGCCGAACATCGGGTGGGTTAGCAGCGCCTGCACCGTGGCCGCGCAAATTTCGTAGGCCGAATCCGAGTTGTCGGCGATGCCGTCAATGGTCTCATGAGTGAATCCATCGTCGTTGCCGCCGGTGAGCCGGTTGTAGAGCATGAGGGCCTTTTCCCGCACGATGCCGTCATCGCTGCCGACCACCGCAAAAAAGTTTCCGGTGTCGGGGGAAGGGGATTTTGCTTTCGCGGCCACGGGACGGTGTTACCGGGAAGCGGGGCAGACTGCAAGCGCGGGAAGGGTGGAATCGAAACGCGGAAGAGAAGAGTTTTTACCGCCAAGGCGCAAAGGAGGCGCAGAGGAAGAGATTGATGAGAATGCGGTGGAATCGAAACGCTGAGGCGCAGAGGTCGCGGAGGGAGGCGCGGAGGTGAAGAGGATCGTGGATGAAGAGGGAAGAGAAGAGTTTTCACCGCCAAGGCGCAAAGGGCGCAAAGGGGGCGCAGAGGAAGAGATTGATTATTCATGAGGATGAGGTGGAATCGAAACGCGGAACGCGCGGAGGCTGCGGAGGGAGGCGCGGAGTGAATATGAGGGGCGGCTTGCCAAGTAAGGGGAACGGACGTCTCGTCCGTTGATTGGGATACTTCTGGAATCATCGCATTTCTGTCTCTTAGATTCTGACTGACCGATTCTTCTCGCAACATGGAGAGAAACAACGACCGCCCACCTTTGCCCTTGTGAGACCCCCATCAGGCAGCTAGAAAACTTCCGCAGATTCAAAAAATGATATCACTATCCATACTGATCATGTTATCCGCATTCGGCTTAGCCTGCTTTCTACTCAGAAAGAAGAAACTTTGGATCCGTGCTGCCGTCGGGTTAGCACTCTCGGCTCTAGCAATTTTCCTTCTCCTGACATTACTGATTCTCGGCGGCGACCCAGCGCCACCGGGATCGATTCCGTATACCCCCGGAGATAAAGCAACAGCAGAACAAGACGGTGGTGGACAAACGTCGCTTAAGCTGACATCCAAAAGCGGGCTCTAAGGATGGACGCTTGCCACGGCGAAGCACAGACAGGGGGAATGGATGAACTCCACCACCCCGCCAAACCAAAGCCCCGCCTGTTTCCAGACGGGCTCGTTTTTTTCCTCTTTTTCTCTGGTATCTTGTAGCTGACTTCTGCTTTCTGGAATCTAACGAATCTTCCTCTACATTTAGAATGCGGTGCGAGCACTAGCGAGCCTGGAAGAAACCGGCGCAGCCCTGAATGGCATAGCCGGAGGCAATTTTGAACTTGGAATTTAGTGCTTTGCCCCCTGAAAAACTCCGCGCATCCCTCTGCGACCTCCGCAGTTGATCCCGCCCTCCGGCGGGCCCCCTTGCGGGGCTTTCGCTTCGCTCAAGTCTATCTAGCTCCGCTCGGTTCCGCGTTTCGATCCATAACATTTGATCTCTGCATCCCTCCAATTACAACCTTTGCGCCGCTCTGCGGCTTTGCGGTGAAATCTCCCCGACGAGCCATCGCAAGAACAGCCGGCATTGCTGTTAGGTCAATCACGAACACGCCTGTTAGAAAGATGTGCGGCACTGCGGCTACACATGGGTTCCTCCCACGCTTGCTGCAGCCGGGACGGCCGCACGTCCTGACAGCCGAGACGGCTGTCTTCCGTTCAATCCCCTCTCTTCCTTGGTGCGCTTGGCGGTGGATCAACCCTCGGCATCCCGTTCCAATTTCTTGCGTTCCCTGGCTTCGCGGAAAAACCGTTGCAGGAGTTCGAGGCATTCCTCACCCAACACGCCGGAGGTCACATCGCAGCGGTGGTTGAGCGGGGGATTGGCTTCTAGCAGGTTGATCCAGCCGCCCGCAGCACCGCATTTCGGGTCCGGGCAGCCGAAAACCACGCGCTCCGGGCGACAGTGGACAACCGCACCGGCACACATCGGGCACGGCTCCTTGGTGACGTAGAGGGTGCATTTTTCCAGCCGCCATGAGCCTAACGATTCCTGAGCCGCCGTCAGGGCCAACATTTCCGCATGGGCGGTGGCATCCTTGAGGGTTTCCACCTGGTTCCATGCCCGGGAGATGATGCGGCCGCCACAGGCGACCACGGCACCCACCGGCACCTCGCCAGCGGCGTATGCCTTGCGCGCCTCACGCAGCGCCTGGCCCATGAAATAGGCGTCGCCATGCAAATCAATGATCGGGCCCTCGTTATCCACGCCCGCTGTGCTAGCGGAGGCCGCCCCGCCACGCACGCCGATTTCTCCCGAACGGAAAAATTTTCGTGGTTTGTCGGGCGTCCAATGGCCAATATCCGCCCCGTGAAGCAGAATAGTTGCCATGAGCGGGTGATAGCACCCTCGTTGTTAGCCTCGAATTTCTCCAAAATCGGCGATGAGGTAACGCGTGCGGTGGGGGCCGGCGCGGACTGGATGCACCTGGATGTGATGGACGGGCACTTTGTGGACAACATTTCCTTCGGCCCTGCCATGGTCAAAACCGTGAATGAAACCAGTGATGTTTTCCTCGATGTGCATCTCATGATTTCGCGCCCGGATCATTATCTCCAGCGTTTCATCGACGCCGGCTCAGATCTCATCAGCGTCCACGTCGAGGCCGATCATGACGTGGCCGAAACCTTGCGACGCATCCGCGCCGCTGGCTTGATGGCCGGACTGGCCCTCAACCCCGCCACACCCCTGTCCGCCGCAGAACCATTCCTCGATCAAATCGACCTCCTGCTCTGCATGACCGTGGTTCCCGGCTTTGGCGGGCAGGCGTTCATGCCCGAAGTGCTCGGGAAAATCACCGCCGCCGTAAGAATTCGAGAGACAAATCAGCTGCCATTCCACGTTGAAGTGGATGGAGGCATCGACTCCATCACCGCCGCCCGTTGTTACGTCGCAGGCGCGAATGTGATGGTCGCCGGTTCCTCCACCTTCCGCGCCCCTGACATGGCCGCAGCCATCACCGCCATCCGCAACGCATGAAACCCCAATACCTCCTTCCCATCGCCACCGCGGCCATCGGTTTTACCATCGCATGGATCACCAAACCGGCCCCCGTCCCCCAAACGGCAAAACCTGATGCCGCCGAAACCTTCCAGTCTAACAAAAATTCCCGGGCGGAGTCACGGCGCACCCGACCGGATTCCATCTCCGAGCGCCGACCCGCCGAAGTGAAGGCCGGTGATTTCCCGCTCGTCAACCAGGCCGAGCAGGGACCCAAAACCCGCACCGAAGGCAAGATGCTGCGTCTGACAGAAGCGCTCGGTTTGTCGATCGACCAGCAAGGGCAAGTCATCAAGGCCATCGAGGACAACAAGTCGGACGCATCCAGCACGCTCCCGCTCATTCAGGATCTGACGGAACGCGGGCAGAAAGTGGAAGATGCCCTGGCCAAGACCCTGACCAAAGAGCAATTCGCCAAGTTTCAGGAACTCCAGGTGCGCGAACGCGATAACCGGATCGAGTCCCGATCGCAGAGTGCGCTCACGAAGGTGATCGAGGAAATCGATCTTTCCCCCGGACAACGGGATGAAGTGCTTGCCCGCCTCCGCTTGGCAGAGAAGGAGAGAATCCAGTCCATTCCCAATGCCGCCACCCTGTTGCTCAACACCTCCGTGCTGCCCACCAGCCCCAAGGACCTTTCGGTGGATGGCGTTCTAACACTCAGCGAACTGGCAGAACCATCCTCGGACAACCCGGAGATCGCCTATCAACACCTCCAACAAACAAAAAAACGCAGGGTCGAGGAAAAACTGCGTTGTTTCGACGGGATTTTCTCTCCAGGCCAAATGGGGCAATACCACGCGATCCTCGCCGAGGAAAAAGCCATCCTCGACCGCACACCCGTCGCCCTTCCCCCTCCCGGTGCGCCCCCGCCCGACAGCGCGCCACCCGACACGCCTTCGCCTTAGTAGAGGTATTAACCGCGGATAGATGCAGATAGGCGCAGATGAATACAGATCCATTTAAAAATCTCTCTTCATCCGCGTCTATCCGCGTTCATCCGCGGTTCGAACCATTTCGCTTCCTGGAATTTGTTAGATGACGGAATGCATCACTGCGGCGTCCACAGGGGGCTCAGGAAATTCAGGTACCACCCCCACAAATGCCAGCCGCCGCAGGCCCAGGTTAGCGCGCCCATGGCGAGGAATGGGCCGAAGGGAAGTTGTTTTCCGAAGCCGATGCGCCAGATGACCGCCGCAAGGATAGCGAAAACCGAAGCGCCGAACAGCGAGAACAGCACGCCTGACCAGCCGAAAAACGCACCGATCATGCCCATCAAGTGCACGTCGCCGATGCCCATCGCCTCGCGCGGAATGACCGTGCAGGTCGCGGTGCCATCCAATGATTTCATCTTCGCCAGCTTGTGAACCTTGCCATCCGGCAGCTCGATTTCGGTTTCCCGTATGATCAGATGTCCCGCACCCAAGGACTCGCCGTCCACCCGGATGTCCGCGGCATCAATGCAAAGCCGGTCGGTTTTGCGCGTGAACATGTCCCACCACGCGATCTCCTCGCCGTTGATGACAAAACACATCGGGTCGTCGTCGCCGACCGGTTCCTTGAGACTCCAATCGACCGGCGACTCAAACTTGATGCGTTTCTTGCCGAAGGCGAGTTTCCCCAATTCCACAACCAACCACAAACCGACAAATCCCGACACCCAGCCGATGCCGCTATGTTTCAGACCTGCCAGCCAACCGCCCGCCTCGCCCGCCAGCACCGGCAGTTGTGGCCAGACCAGGCACCCTAACAATCCGACCACCGAGCCCGCCCAGGTCAAACCCGTCGGGATGATCAGGTGCTCGGCGTCGATGAACGTCACACACACCAGGATGGCGACCAGCACCCATAGGAAAATCACCACCTGCGGCGCGAAAAGCCACCACATCAGTGCGAACAACGCGGCAGTTAGAAGCTCGACCCCGAAATACCTGAAGGAGATCGGCTCGCCGCACTCCGCGCATTTCCCCCGCAACCACAGCCAACTCACCATGGGCAGGTTCAGCCACATCGGGATGGGTTTTTTGCATTTCGGGCAAAACGAACGGTTCGGGTTGTTGACCGACATCCCGAGCGGCACCCGGTAAATGACGACATTCAAGAACGATCCGATGCACGCGCCAATCAGAAACGCGGGAATCAGCCAAATCCAGTGGTCGAGGGGTGGATCCATCACAGCCCCGCTATTCAAGCGGGGGCATTGCCTCATGCCAAGAATAAAGCGGGCGGACGTAAGGGGGGCATGGACGTCTCGTCCATGATTCATCGTTCCCGGGCGTAATGACAGACGAGACGTCTGTCTTCCCGACAGACGGGACGCGACAGACGGGACGTCTGTCCTCCTTAAAATGACGGACGTCCGTCCCCCTTAATGACAGTTCCGTTAGTGTTGCGGGGCAAGGCCGGCGAGCCAGAGGGCGGCGTGGATCTTGAAGTCGATCAGGCAGCCATCGGCTTCGCGGGCGCGGAGCCAGCCGCGCAGTTCTGATAGATCGATGCGGTGAACGATGATGTTCTCGGCGTCCACGCCTCCGCCAGCGTGTTCGCGCACGAGGTCGGTGGCATGGAACAAGTGCATGATTTCCGCGGTGAGGCCGGCCGAGGTGGGGGTGGCGATGAGCGGGGTGATGGAACCCGCGCGGTATCCGGTTTCCTCTAACAATTCCCGGGCGGCGGTTTCGGCCAGGGATTCTCCGAGGTGTTCGGGTTCGTCGCCGACGATGCCGGCGGGGATTTCGATGACGCGGCGTTGCACGGGGATGCGGAATTGTTCGACGAGGAGAATTTCTTGTTCCGGGGTGATGGCGAGGATTCCGACGCAGGTATCCGCCTGTGGGCGGCGGACGAAATCCCATGAGCCGAGGCGCTGGACTTTGAGCCAGCGGGTTTCAAAAAGGGTCTGAGGGCTGTTCATGAGCAATATCTACCAAGAAAAGTTGGCGCTTGGGAGTTGAGAAGGATACTTCTGCGCCGCGCTGATGTCCCGCCACGATTTCCAGATTCCCGTCACATTCAAGCACCGTGTGGTTTTCACGCGGGATGCGTTCGCTCCCAACCATCCTGAACTGGCTGATATCCTTGCCGAGGGCGGTGGTCGGCGGGCGCTGGTACTCGTGGAACAGGCGGTGGCCACCGCATGGCCGCGGTTGGCGCTGGAGATCGAAAACTACTTCGTGCCGCTGGGTCTCGACCTCCGTGGAATCCATGTCATGGAAGGCGGTGAGTCGATCAAGGCCGACGATTCCCAGGTTCGGGAGGTGTGGCAATGGATCGCCGCCGCGCATCTCGACCGGCATTCGTACGTGCTGGCCATCGGGGGCGGGGCGTTTCTCGATGCGGTCGGGTTTGCTGCGGCCACCGCGCACCGCGGGGTCAGGTTGGTTAGATTTCCCACCACCACCCTGGCTCAGGACGACAGCGGGGTGGGGGTGAAATGCGCCATCAATGGCTTTGGCAAGAAAAACTGGATTGGTGCGTTTGCGGTGCCGTTCGCGGTGGTCAACGACCTGCGATTTCTTCACAGCCAGAACGCGGAAACCTGCCGTGCCGGGCTGATCGAAGCGCTCAAGGTGGCACTGGTGAAGGATCGCGAGTTTTTCGACTGGATCGAAGCGAATGTCGATCTTCTAACAAATTTGGAGCCGTCCGTGCTTGAGGAATGCGTGGAAAAATCCGCGCTGCTGCATGCCCGCCACATCGCCGGTGGAGGGGATGCGTTCGAGAGTGGGTCGAGCAGGCCCTTGGATTTCGGGCATTGGGCGGCCCACAAGTTGGAAGCGCTCACGGGCTACCGCCTGTCCCATGCCGAGGCGGTGGCCATCGGCGTGGCACTGGACACGCTTTACTCGACCCGTGCCGGATTGGCTCCCCCCAGCGTGGTGGACCGGGTATTCCGGATTTGCAAAGACCTGCGTTTCACCACTTATCATCCGGCGCTCGATTGGCTGGATGATGGCGGGCGGCGTCGGGTGTTAGATGGCCTGGATGAATTCCGCGAACACCTCGGCGGTGAACTCACGCTCTTGATGCTGAAGGACATCGGCGCGGCCACGGATGTGCATTGGATCGACCCCTGCATTGTCGAGGCCTGCATCGATGAGTTGCGGAGTTTGGATGCTTAAGCGAAACGCAGAGGCGCGGAGGTCGCGGAGGGCAACGCAGAGCTTTTGTAATGATCCCCCATGATGTCATTCAACTCTGCGTTGCCCTCTGCGACCTCTGCGGCTCCGCGTTTCGTTTTTTCAATCCCAATTTGAAAGTCCGTCCGGGCCGGATTGACAGGATGCGGTGCAGCGGCCATGCTCCGGCATGGTTCGCGCAAAACCACGCACCGCAGCGGTCAGGAAATTGCCCGTATTTCCCGTCGCGTGCTGGACGCTGGGACTGATGGCGTTCATCCAGATGCTCATTGCCGGGATGGCCCTGGCGACACGTTTGGAGGACTCCCGCCGGGTGCGGGTGGTGGAAAAGGAAGTTCTCAAAACCGTGGTGGTTAGAGAACCCGCGGCCATGCCGCTGACGGCGGAACCCGGTGTGGTGTCGCGCCCACCGGTGCCAAAGACGCCGCAGGTCGCAGCCGAGCCCGTGGTGCCTCCGACGCCCATGGCGACGCCGGATGTGGCCGATCCAAGGGCGGAGCGTCTGGTCAAGGAAGCCCGGCAGGCACGGGTGGCCGGCGACATGGGCAAGGCGGTGATGAAACTCGAGGAGGCCCTGGCCACCTCACCCGATGACCCGAACGTGCATTACGAACTGGGCTTGGTGCATGAACAAATGGGCGTGTTCGACACCGCAGCCGCCCATTACGAAAAGGTCTTCCAATTGGGTGTCACCGGCGCCGGAGCACTCTACGAACTTGCGGCGAACAAACTGCGCGACGGCTTCGAACAAGCGGACGCCATGCTCGGCAAGTTGTCACTCGGGCGTGTCAGGATTTTCAACAACCCGAACCACGAGGGCGGTCAGCGCGTCGTTCTAACCATTCCGGTGCAGAAATCCCCCGGCGTGGATGTGGATGTTGCCGACATCGCCGTGTCGGTGGTCTTCTTCAACCGCACCAGCAAGGGTGAAATTATTCAGTTAGAGGACAAGTCATGGGTGACCGAGCAATGGGTGACCCTGCCTTTCGATTGGGCCGGTGGCGAGGAAAGCCTGCGCATGAACTACACCATTCCCAGTCAGGACAACCAGACCGAACACTTGTTTGGCGGGCGCGCCTATTATGGCCAGGTCGTTTCCCTGATCTACAAGGGCGAGGTGATGGATGTGCAGGCATGGCCGCGCGATCTCGCGGTGCGGATTCCCAGACCCCCATCGGCGGGGACGGGCGAATTAAGGTTGCCAGAATTCCAGGACAAACTGCCGCCGGATTTTGATCCGGAAGTGCCGTTGCTGCCCGCCCTTCCCACCAAGTGATTTTCCATAACCCATGCATCCCGCCCCCGAAGACCGGCTTCTCGGTGAATACCGCCTCCTGGAACTGCTGTCGGAAAACACGCTCACCCGCACCTGGCTCGCGGAGCAGGTTTCCGTGTCACGCCGTGTTTTGTTAGATGAGCTGCTGCCCGGGCAGGAGGACCACCAGGAGACATTTCTAGCAGACGTGCGGGCCAAGGCGGCGGTGGAGCACCCGTTGGTGGGTTCGGTGTATGAGGCGGTCTCAACGCCGGAGCTTTGTTATTATGCGCATGAGTTGTTAGCAGGGGCCACGTTGGAGGCCCGCCGGACCGCGTCCGCGCCCTTCAAACCCGGCCGCCTCGCGCAACTGCTGCGCCGTGTGTCAGAGGCCTTTCTGCAACATGAGGCATTGGGCCAGTCCAACTCGCCGCTGGGGCTGGCTAACATCCATCTCGATGATCACGGAGTCATCCGGCTCGACAACCTCGCGCTGGCCGGACCGCGGACGCCGGAGCAATCGCCGCGCGACATCGCACATCTGAGCGGGTCGTTGCGCCCGTTGGTGGCGGACGGCCAACCCGGCACCACCCGTGTTCTAACATTGTTAGACTGGATGCGCGGCGAACACATTGAATGCCCCCTCACGTGGGAACAAGTGCGCGATCTCTGTCTCCAGATCGAACACCAACTCTCCGAACCGCCGCCCGTAACCGATCTGCCATCGCCGCTTGGATTGTTTTTCCGGAAAAAGCCACTGCTGGCCGTCACCACCGCAGTGGTGGGAGTCGGGTTGATCACGGTTCTAACCGTTCTTTCGCGCCTGCGTCCGTCCACTCCGCCGGTGCCGGCACCCCTTGCTCTAACTGATTCCATCCTCATTCCCGGTGGGAAAGTCCCCACTCCGGACGGTGCCGAGGTGGAACTCCAGGCATTCCGGATCTCGGCCCAGGAGGTCACCATCGGCGAATACTCAGCCTTCCTCGAATGCCTCGAAAACCTCTCCAAGGATCACCGCGAGCGCACGTTCGACCCCAAGAACCAGCCGGCCGAAAAAACCACCCACGAACCTGACGATTGGAGTGCGATGTATGCCGCCGCCAAAACCCATGGGACATGGAAAGCCCTGCCGATGGCGCTCAATTGCCCGGTCGTCGGCGTGGATTGGTGGGATTGTGCCGCCTACGCCGAGTGGAAACAAGCGCGCTTGCCCACGCAGGAAGAATGGTTTGCCGCCATGCGCAAGGATATGTCCACGCCTGCCGCACTCCAAGCGGCAGGCTGGATCCAGGTCACTGCGGTGACGCCCGACCGTACTCCGGCGGGACTCATCGGCATGGCAGGTTCTGTTAGAGAGTGGACCGACCGACAGGCGAGTGACCCGACCAACCCACTTGGCAGCCGCAAGTGGGTTATTATGGGCGGTTCGTATCTCAAGCCGGGTAGCAACGCGCTGACCCGTGAGTGGACGGATGACCTCTCGCAACGCCGCCCCGACCTGGGATTTCGCATTGTTTATGACCCCCATTGAAATCCGGCTTTCTCATTGGTTTGAGTCATCCAAACATTGCCACTTTCCGTTTGAATATTCCCGAGGAGCTAGTACAACCCCCCGCCGATGCAGAACGAGCAAAACACCAAGTGGATCGGACGAATTGCGGTTCTGGTTCTGACCCTTGGCGTGGTGGTGTGGGCATGGATGCGGCCCAAGCCGAAGGAGGGCGAGGGGATGGCGGCTCCGGAAAAGGTGCGCCACCTCATCGGCTTGAGTCCTGAGCGCCATCCCGAGGACGACTCCCCGGAAGGTGTCAGCGCCCGCCTCAAAGATGTGCTCGAAATCGTGCTCCACCATCAGCCCGGCAATGCGGAGAGCGAGCGGTTGTTAGAATCCCTCGGCAAGGTGCGCGTCAAATACGAAAAACAGGTCAAACTGACCCGCGTGGATGAGGTGGCAAAGCCACCGGCGGAGGGCACTGCAAAGGAGGTGGCAAAACCGCCATCCGTCGTCATGAAGGTTGCCGGCCGGCAGGTGTTCGCATTTGAAGGAGTGTGGCCGCTACCCAGAATCGAACGCAAAGTGGAGGAAATCCTCGCCGGCCTCAAACGCTGCGGCAAAGACTGGCGGCCCGAGGTGAAGGGCATGCAACGCCAGTCGAACCCACCCGATTCTAACAACCCAAGATCCAGGTGAAAACGCTTCGTTACATTACGCTCGCCGCAGTTTGCGGACTCTCCTCATGTGAGAAAATCAAGAGCCTGACGGCGCAATTGGGAAAAAAACCGCCGTCCGCGTCCGCAGCCGCCGCAGTGCCGGAAGGGGGTCGGGTGTTAGAAATTTCCGAGGATGCTTATGAGGCCTTTCATTCGCAACCCGGCAAGGTGGTCATCATTGATTTTTACGCCACTTGGTGCCCACCCTGCCGCATGCTCTCACCCGTTCTCGACAAAATCGCCGCCGATCATGACGGTTTGGTGTTGGTGGGCAGAATCAACGTGGATAAATCCAAGGAACTCGCGTCCCGGGAAGGCGTCGGCAGTATTCCGGATGTTCGGATTTACCGTGACGGGAAACGGGTGGACCAAATGATCGGCTTTTACGGGGAAGCGGAGACCCGGCGGCGGATTGAACGCCAGACGGAGGGCCTCAACAAACCCGAGCCACCCAGTCCTCCGAGCGAGCCCACCCCTGCAAAAAAAGCAACCTTCCAACCGATGGATAAAGGCTGGTTGCCCGATGGCATGAAACGGCGCTGATGCGGTTTTTTTCCAGCCAATTTCCGGCAATGAGGTCGTGATCCGCGCATGTTTGCAATCCGGCCCTTTACAAGCGGGATAATCCCTGCCAAACCCCGTTCAATTTAGCCGCCTTGTCGCGCCGAATCCCATTCTCCCACCATGCCCAAAGACACCTCGATTCACAAAATTCTCGTCATCGGCTCCGGCCCCATCGTCATCGGCCAAGGCTGTGAGTTCGATTACTCCGGCGTCCAGGCCTGCAAAGCTCTCAAGGAAGAAGGCTACCAGGTGGTGCTCGTGAACTCAAATCCGGCCACCATCATGACCGATCCCGAGTTCGCCCATCGCACCTACATTGAGCCAATCACACCCGAAGTGGTGGAAAAAATCATCATCCGCGAAAAACCGGATGCCCTGCTGCCCACACTCGGCGGCCAAACCGCCCTCAACACCTCGATGGCACTCTTCAAATCCGGCGTGCTCGACCAACACGGTGTCCGCATGATCGGTGCCAACGCCGACGCCATCGACAAGGGCGAGGACCGCCAGCGATTCAAGGACGCCATGCTCAAAATCGGCCTCGACCTGCCGAAGTCCGGCACTGCCCACACCATGGAGGAAGCCAGAAAAGTCGTCGAAGAAATCGGCCGCTTCCCGCTCATCATCCGGCCCGCCTTCACCCTCGGCGGCCAGGGCGGCGGCATCGCCTACAACCGCGACGAGTTCGAGGAAATCATCATCCTCGGACTTGACCTCTCACCGGTTTCGGAAGTCCTCATCGAGGAGTCGTTGTTAGGGTGGAAGGAGTTCGAGATGGAGGTCATGCGCGACCGCAAGGACAACTGCGTGGTCATCTGCTCGATCGAAAATCTCGACCCGATGGGCGTGCACACCGGCGACTCGATCACCGTGGCTCCGATCCAGACTCTAACAGACCGCGAGTATCAGATCATGCGCGACGCGTCGTTCGCCTGCATCCGCGAGATCGGCGTGGAAACCGGCGGCTCTAACATCCAGTTCGCCACCGACCCGAAAACCGGCCGCATGATCGTCATCGAGATGAACCCACGCGTCTCTCGATCCTCCGCGCTCGCCTCCAAGGCCACCGGTTTCCCGATCGCCAAGATCGCTGCGAAACTCGCCGTCGGGTACACGCTCGACGAACTGCCTAACGACATCACCCGGGAGACGCCCGCATCGTTCGAGCCGACCATCGACTACGTGGTCACCAAGGTCCCGCGTTTCACTTTTGAGAAATTCCCCACGGCCAATCCGGTTCTAACCACCTCGATGAAATCCGTCGGCGAGGCGATGTCCATCGGCCGCACATTCAAGGAATCCATGCAGAAATGCCTGCGCTCGCTGGAGACCGCCCGCTGGGGTTTCGGTTTCGACAGCAAGGACCCGGTCAATCCGACCCGCGAGGAAATCACCCGCAAGCTCCAGATCCCCAATGCCGAGCGCATCTTCTGGCTCCAAACCGCATTCACCCACGGCTGGTCAATCGAGGAGGTCCATGCCGCCACCCGCATCGACCGCTGGTTCCTCGGCCACCTCAAACAGATCGCCGATGAAGGCATGCAGGCCATGAATGGGGGGAGGACAGCCGGGACGCCTGACCTCCGTCGCCTCAAGAAACTGGGTTTCTCGGACCGCCAGATTGCCAAATTCAGGGGGACCACCGCAGATGCCATCCGCGCCGAACGCAAGGCCGCAGGCATCATCCCCACCTATCGGCTTGTCGATACCTGCGCTGCGGAGTTCGAGGCTTTGACACCGTATTTCTACTCGACGTATGGCGACGAGAACGAGGCCCGCGAATCCGGCAGGAAGAAGATCATCATCCTCGGCGGCGGGCCTAACAGAATTGGCCAGGGCATTGAGTTCGACTACTGCTGCGTTCACGCGGCCTTCGCGGTCAAGGAGCTCGGCTACGAAACCATCATGGTAAATTCCAACCCTGAAACCGTTTCGACCGACTACGATACCTCGGACAAGCTGTTTTTCGAGCCACTCACGCTTGAGGACGTCCTCAACATCTGCGATCAGGAGAAACCGTATGGGGTGATCGTCCAGTTCGGGGGACAAACCCCGCTCAACCTTGCCGCCGACCTCGAACGCCACGGCGTGCCCATCATCGGCACCTCGCCGAAATCGATCGAACTCGCCGAGGACCGCAAGTTCTTTTCCGCATTGCTCGACAAGCTCAAGCTCAGGCAGGCCGAGGCAGGCACCGCCACCAACGAGGCGGAGGCCCTTGAAGTCGCCAACCGCATCGGATATCCGGTGCTGGTCCGTCCGTCATTTGTGTTAGGGGGGCGTGCGATGATGATCGTCTATCACGACAGCGAGCTGTCCCGCTACATGCGCGAGGCGGTCACGGCCTCGCCCGAGCGCCCGGTGCTCGTGGACCGCTTCCTTGACAACGCCACCGAGGTGGACGTCGATTGCATCAGCGACGGCGAAACCTCGGTCGTCGGCGCGATCATGGAACACATCGAGCAGGCGGGCATCCACTCGGGGGATTCGGCCTGCGTGATACCGTCGTTTTCTCTATCAGAATCCATCAAGAAAGAAATCGTCCGCGCGGCGAAGGATCTGGCGCGCGAGCTCAAGGTCATGGGCCTGATGAACATCCAGTTCGCCGTCAAGGACGAGACGCTCTATGTCATCGAGGTCAACCCGCGCGCCTCGCGCACCGTGCCCTTTGTTTCCAAGGCCACCGGCGTTTCGCTGGCCAAACTGGCCGCCAAGGTGATGTTAGGCCACAAGCTCAAAGACCTCGGCTACACCGAAACCATCGTGCCCGAGCATTTTTCGGTGAAGGAGGCCGTGTTCCCGTGGAACCGCTTCCCCGGAATTGATATTGTGTTAGGCCCGGAGATGAAATCCACCGGCGAGGTCATGGGCATCGATCCCGATTGGGGCATGGCCTATG
>CAYWLC010000070.1:0-14890 GCA_964458895.1 uncultured Luteolibacter sp.
CCCGCGACCTCCAACGTGACAGGCTGGCGCTCTAACCAACTGAGCTACCGCTCCAGTCCCGTTCGGGTGGGGCGGACGCTATGGGCCGACCCGTCCCGGCGCAACACCTTTTTTCCGCAAGGGTGAAGTTTTTTCCACTGGGATATCACGACAGTGCTGCGACGGCGGCTTCGAGGCTGGGCATGTCCTCAACCGAGTGGACCACGGCATCCTTGTCGATTTTGGCGACGAGGCCGGCGATGATTTTACCGGGGCCGAGTTCGAGAAAATTCCGGTGTCCCATGGCGATGAGGGCTTGGATGGAGGCCGTCCAGCGGACCGTGCCGGTGACTTGTTTTTCGAGCATGCTGCGGATATCGGCGGCCTCGGAAACGGTGGTGGCGGCGTAGTTGCAGACCACGGGGATGGCGGGTGTTTTGAAGGTCATGGCGGCCAGTTCGGCGGCGAGTTGGTCCTGGGCGCTCTGCATCAGGCGCGAGTGGTAAGCACCGGCGACGTTGAGTTTGATCGCCCGGCGGATGCCGAATTCCTTGGCTTTTACCAAGGCCACGTCGATGTTGGCGGAGCTGCCGGAGAGCACGATCTGGCCCGGCGCATTGAGATTGGCGACATCCACGTCGGCGGTCTCGGCGAGGGCGCGGACTTGCTCTTCCTCGCCGCCGATGAGCGCGGCCATGGCCCCCTGGGTGGCGAGGCAGGCTTCCTCCATGAAGGCCCCGCGCTTGCCGACGATGCGCAGCCCATCTTCCAAAGAAAACGTCCCGGCGGCGGCGTGGGCGGTGAATTCACCCAGTGACAAGCCTGCGGCTGCGAGCGGGGTGAGATTGGGCAGGCGTTCACTGATCAAGGCGAGGGCCATCAAGCCATGCAGATAGAGCGCCGGCTGGCAGCGCGAGGTTTTGGTGAGTTCCTCGTCCGGACCCTCGAACATGATTTCCGATAGGGAAAACCCGAGGGCTTCATCGGCCTTGCTGACCATGTCCCGGACGGCGGGTGAGGCTTCCGCAAAATCCTTGCCCATGCCCACTTTCTGGGCACCCTGACCGGAGAAAAGAAGAACGAGTTGGCTCATGTCGAGAGCTGTGTAGGGGAATCCGACTGCCGTGCAAAGCCGAAACCCAACATCATTCAAATGACCCTGAAATCCTGGGGGAAACTTTACGCCGACCACGAAGCCAAAGGAATCAATATGGACGTGATGGACAGTCTCATTGCTGCGACCGCGCTGGTCCATCAACTCACCGTGGTCGCGCGCAACACCGCTGATTTTCCAGCGGACGTGAAGACGCTCAATCCCTGGAGGCAATGAATCGCGAAAGATCAGCCCAAACCGTGACCTTCCGGCGTTCCTTGGCATCCAGCTTTCTCGCCCCATTGTCATGCGGCCTGCGGCGAGGCCGCGCCATCTTTCCGGGTCTTCCCAAAGGTGGCGCGCTCTCGATGAGAGCGCATGCCAATGCAGAGCGAAAGACCAGACCAAGTTGTGCCCTTGCGTCCTCTCTTGGCATTCAGCTTTCTCCCCTCATAGTCATGCGGCCTACGGCGAGGCCGCGCTACCTTTCCCGGGCCAAGGGCAGGAACATCGCCGTGGGGGAGCCCTCTTTTTGGGAATTTTCTCCAGACCCAAGGCCGGGCTGGACGGCAGTGCAACATTCCGCCTTACTCGCCCGTCTGCCGGAAAACTCTGGAAAAAACGCCGCCGTGGCGGAATGGTAGACGCCACGGACTTAAAATCCGTTGAAGGGCAACCTTCGTGGGGGTTCGAGTCCCCCCGGCGGCATCTTTTTTTTGCTTCTTCAAGCCGCCATGAACGCACCCCGGGAAAACCCACGTTCCCCACAAAGTATGCCGTCCCGCTGCGGAGGGATGTTCCGCACCGGCGACGGAACGAGCCACCTGCTGACCTTCGCCCTGGTTTGTTGTCTCTTCTGCCTATCAGGTTTGTGCAATGGCATGATCGATGTCTTGAACAAGCATTTCCAGAATTCACTCCACGTGAGCAAGGCGCAATCCGCGCTGGTGCAGGGGTTCTGGTATGGCGGCTATTTCCTGCTGGCGCTGCCGGCGGGGATCTTCGCCCGGCGCTTCGGTTACCGCGGTGGAATTCTGTTAGGACTGGTGATTATCACCCTCGGCTGTCTCTGCTTTGTCCCTGTCACCCGGATCGCCCGAGGCCGGGGTGGCCCGCATCAATCTGGCACAAAGCTGCAACGCGGTCGGGTGGATATTCGGACCGCTTCTCGGCGGCACGTTTGTTCTATCAAAAAGCGAGGTGGTCAACACCAGCAATGCCACGCTTTATATTCCCTATCTGATCGTAGCCGGCATCGTCATCCTGCTGATCGCCGCGTTTTCCATCGCACCGGTGCCCGAACTGCATGCCGCGAGCCACGCCAGGGAGACCGTAAACGGACAAACTCACGCGCGCCCGCTCATCAGGGAACGGCATTTTGTTCTGGCCGTCGTCTCCCAGTTCCTCTACTGCGCCGCGCAGACCGGCATTTTCAGTTTCTTCATCAACTACATGAAGGACCCGCAATACACGCCGACGCTTCCGGTCTGGCTGGCGGACTATCTATCATCTAACATGAAATATGCCGGGGCGGGCGTCTGGCACATCACCGAATATTGTGCCAGCACCATGCTCTCGCTGGCGTTCATCTTCTTCACATTGGGGAGGTTTGCCGGCAGTGCCCTCCTGCGTTCATGTCCCGCGCACCGCGTGCTGGGGGTTTACGCTCTGTGCAATGTCGCGCTCATGGCGCTTGTGTGCATGGGCTTGGGCTGGATCTCCGTGGCGGCGCTGATCGGCAGTTTCTTTTTCATGTCGATCATGTATCCCACGCATTTTGCGCTGGCAATCCGGGGCTTGGGTGAGCGCACCAAGCTTGCCTCCTCGTGGATGGTCACCGCCATTGTGGGCGGGGCCGTGATGCCGATGTTCATGGGTTGGCTGGCCGACTACTATTCCATGCGCGTTGGCTTCCTGATGCCGCTGGTGTGTTTCGCCTTCATCGCGTTCTACGGTTTCAACTGGCAGCGTTATTACGCCAGGGATTTGGAGTGAGCGCGTCGGCAACGGTCAGCCGCCCTCCGTCGCGACCAGGCCGGAGCGGCCGTCGATGGCGGCCATCACCAGCTCGCGGGCCGGGATGGACGCGCGGTTGTCTAACAAACTTTTTGCCAGATCGTCCATGCGGACGAATTGCACGCCGCGGCCGGTCCATGCGCGGAGCAGGTTGCGGAAGAGTTGGATTTTCGCCATGCCCTCGATCTCGGCGTGCAGGGTGAAGACATTCGGGCGGTCGTCGCGCAGCAGGCCCACATAATGGGCGGCGATCCTGTCATCGGGGTATTCCGGTCTGCCTAACAACTCGTCGAAGGTGGGCAGGGTGCTGGGGATCTCCAGGGTGTTGAAGGTGCGTCCGCCGATGACGGGGAAAAACGGCGCCGTGCCGCGGGTGTCGCTGGCATAGAGCAGGCCAGCCTCGTCGTAGACCAGCCGGCTGTTAGAGCAAGCCTGCCATCCGGGGGCACCGGCGGTCCGGGCGTCGCAGCCGAAGATGCGGCGGAACTCGTCGCGGGCGCGGCCGAATTCGGCGCGCACCTGGTCGAGCGACATGTCGAACAGATGGTCCTGCCAGTTGTAATGATCGTAACAATGGATGCCGGTTTCAAAGCCGCGGTCGCGCGCGCGGCGCATGATGTCCGCGTGACGCCGGCCGATGTGCGGGGCGGGCAGGAGCGTGCCATTGAGCAAGGTGCGGATGCCATAGACCTGCAGCACGCTGGTGCGGCTGACTTTTTGGAAAAAGCCGGGTCTGAAAACCCGTCGGATGGCCTTGCCGGTGTTGTCGGGGCCGAGTGAGAACAGGAATGTGGCGGGTGCGTGGAATTCTTCTAACAAAGAAACCAGCGCCGGGACGCCCTCGCGTGTTCCGCGTTCGGTATCGACATCGATCTTGAGTGCGACGACCGGCGGCATGGCGATCAGTTTCCGGCGCCCAGTTCGTAATCCTTGTGGGCGAGGTGATAGTCGAGCGTGTGGCGGATGGCGGTGGCAAGGTCCACCTTGGGCTCCCATCCGAGCACTTCGCGCGCGGCCTTGATCGAGGGCACGCGGGTCTGGATGTCCTGATAGTATTTACCGAAGTATTCCTGCGATGAAACCGAAACGACCACCGCGTTTTCGGCGTGGTCGCGGTAATCCGGGTAGTGTTTGAATGCGTCGATGATGATTTTCGCCAGATCGGCGACGGAGACGTTGTTGTCCGGGTTGCCGATGTTGAAGATACGACGGGAGGCCGCGCCATCCTTGTTCTCGATGATGCGCAGCAGGCAGTCCACGCCGTCGCCGATGTAGGTGAACGAGCGGCTCTGGGCGCCGCCATCGACGAGCTGGATCGGCTTGCGGAAGATGACGTTGCTGATGAACTGGGTGAAGAGGCGCGAGCTGCCTTCCTTTGGTTCCAGCACGTTGTCGAGTTTGGGTCCGATCCAGTTGAAGGGGCGGAACAAGGTGTAGTCGAGGTTGTCGCGCACGCCGTAGGCGTAAATCACCCGGTCTAACAATTGTTTGGAGGCGGCGTAGATCCAGCGTTGTTTTTCGATGGGGCCGTACACCATGTTGCTGGTTTCCTCATCCAGCACCGAATCGGGGGACATGCCGTAAACTTCCGAGGTGGACGGGAACAACAGTCGTTTGCCGTATTTCACGCACTTGCGGACGATGTCCAGGTTTGCCTCGAAGTCGAGTTCGAACACGCGCAGGGGATGCTGCACATATTGCGCGGGATTGGCGATGGCCACCAGCGGGATGACCACGTCGCACTTCTTGACGTGATATTCGATCCATTCGCGGTTGATCGTGATGTCGCCTTCCACGAAGGTGAAGCGTTCGTGATCGAGCAGTGCGGTCAGCTTGTGGTTGCCCACGTCCATGCCGTAAACCTCCCAGTCTTTTTGTTTGAGGATGGTTTCGGTGAGGCTGCTGCCGATGAAACCGTTGGCTCCGAGGATGAGGACTTTGAGTGGCATGATGGTAGTGGGGTTAGAGGATGTCTCCGGCCTGGATCGCGGGAACGGGCGCGCCGCGCCATTCGGTGCGGGTGAGGTGCAGTGCGCCATCGCCGGTGGCGACGACAAGCGGGTCTAACGAAATGATCTGCCCGGGATTGCCGGCATGTCCTGGCAGGGGTTGCGCCCACCAGACCATGAGGCGCGCGCCGCCAACGTCGGTGAATGCCCCAGGATAGGGATCGGTCACCGCGCGGATGAGGTTGAAAATTTCCAGTGACGTGCGCGACCAGTCGATGCGTCCGTCGTCCGGCTTGCGTCCGCCGAAGTAGGTGGCCTCGGTTTCCACCTGCGGGGTGCCCGTGGCGACACCTGTTAGAAGGTGTTCGATCTGGCGGGCGAGCACCGTGCGGGCGCAGGGCAGCACTTTTCGGAACGCCTGTTCGGCGGTGTCGTCCGGGGCGATTCCGACGCCTTCCTGGTCGATGATGTCCCCGGCGTCCGGGCGTTTCACCATGCGGTGGAGGGTCATGCCGATGCGGGGTTCGCCGTGCAGGACGGCCCAGTTGATGGGTGCGCGTCCGCGGTATTTCGGCAGCAGTGAGCCATGCATGTTGAAGGCTCCGAGCGGCGCGAGGTCGAGGATGGGCTGGCCGATCATGTGCCGGTAGTAAACTGATAGAATCAGATCCGGTTGCATCTCCGTGATGAGGGCGATCCATTCCGGCGTGTTCACCGAATCCGGCGTGTGGACCGGCACGCCGTGTTCGCGTGCGGCGAGCGCGGGGGTCTTGAACCAGATTTTCTCATCCGGGTTGTCCTCATGGGTGATGAGCGCCGCGACGTTGTCGCCACGATCTAACAGAAAATCGAGGCACGAGTGGCCGACCTCGCTGTAGCCGAAAAACAGGATACGCGGACGGCTCATTCGCTGACCTCCAGGATATGGCTGACGTGGTAGCGGCCGCGGTTTCTCGCGACCTGATAGGTCCGGCCCATATATTCGCCGATGAGGCCGATGCCGACCATGCAGACGCTGATGAGGAAAAACAGGATGCCGAACAGGGTGAAGATCCCGCCTTCTTCGGGGCCGATGATGAGGCGGCGGGTGGCGAGGATGATGACCAGGATGAAGCTTCCGCCCGAGCAGGCCATTGCGAAGATGGTGAAGATCTGGAGCGGGGCGGTCGTGAAGTAGGTGATCAGGTCGAAGTTCAGGCGGATGAGCGAGTAAACCGAGTAATTGGAGGTTCCCGCGTGGCGTTCCTCATGGCGGACCGGGACTTCGGTGGGTTTGCGCGCGAGGCTGTAGGCGAGGGCCGGGATGAAGGTGTTCACGGCGGAACTGCGGACGATGCCGTCGATCACGTTGCGCGAGTAGGCGCGCAGCATGCAGCCTTGGTCGGACATGCGGATGTTGGTCATGCGGGCGCGCATGAAATTGATCATCTTCGAAACATGGCGGCGGAAGAAACTGTCCTGGCGGTTTTGTCTAACACCGCCGACACAATCGAAGCCGGCGTCGGTTTTTTCCAGCAGCACCGGGATTTCCTCGGGCGGGTTCTGGAGGTCGGCGTCGAGGGTGACGATCACCTCGCCGCGCACCCGTTCCAAGGCCGCCATCACGGCCATGTGCTGGCCGTAGTTGGCATTGAATTCGATGACGCGGGTGACATCCGGGCGGGCCGCGTGTTGTTCAGCTAACAGATCGCCGGAGCGGTCGGCGCTGCCATCGTTGGTGAAGACCACCTCGTAGGTGCGGCCCAGCGAGTCGAGCACCGGATAGAGCCGCGAGAACAGCATGGGCAGGTTTCCTTCCTCGTTGAAAACGGGAATCACCACTGAAAGCCGCACGGGATGGAGGGAGCTCATGGGATGGACGAGGATTGGAGAATCGTGACCAGCGCGTTGACCACCCGGTCGATGTCGCCCGGATCCATCGTGGGGAAGAGCGGCAATGTTAGAATGTTGCGTCCGGCGTGTTCCGCTTGGGGGAAATCCCCGTCTTTCCAACCGAGGCCGCGGTAGAGGGTGAAGAGATGGATCGCCGGGTAGTGCACGCCGGTGCCGATCCCGGCCTTGCCGAGTTTTTCCATCACCTCCGCGCGTTTCAGGCGGCCCGGGCCTTCGGGCAGGATCACCTGGAACATGTGCCAGTTGCCTTGCCCGAAATCCGGCAGCGGCAGTTGCAGGCCGAGTTCCCGCGCGCCGCAGCGCTCGAATTTCTCCAGATACGCCATGGCCAGATCACGGCGCTGCCGGGTGAAGGTTTCCAGATGAGGCAGTTGCCCGAGGCCGACGCGCGCGGCGACATCTGTTAGATTGAACTTGCCGCCCGCGACCGCGACGTCCATGCCATCGATGCCCGAGCGCACGACCCCCTGCAGGCGGAATTGCTCGGCGAGCGTGGCTTCCGCGGCGTCGTTCACCACCAGGCAGCCGCCCTCAATGGTGGTTAGATTCTTATTCGGGTGGAAGCTGAATGAAACCAGATCGCCGAAGGAGCCGATCAGGCGCCCGTTCCATGAGCTGCCGATCGACTGGGCGGCGTCCTCGACCACGCGCAGGTTGTGGCGGCGGGCGATTTGATAGAGGCGGTCGCGGTCCACGGGCAGGCCTGCCAGATCGACGGGGATGATGGCCTTGGTTGCCGGGGTGATGGCGGACTCCACGGCATCGAGGTTGATGTTGCGGGTGGCGGGATCGATATCGACGAAGACCGGTCGAGCGCCGACGGTGAGGACGACGTTGCTGGTGGCCACCCAGGAGAGCGGAGTGGTGATCACCTCGTCGCCGGGGCCGACCCCTGCGATGCGCAGGGCGACTTCGAGGGTGGCGGTGCCGGAATTGAAGGCGCGCACCGGGCGTCCGCCGAAGAGTGCGGACAGTTTCGCTTCGAAGGCCTTCACGTTCGGGCCGGAAGTGATCCATCCGGAGCGCAACACCTCGCAGACGCCGGCGATGGTTTCCTCATCGAGTGTCGGGCGGGTGATGGGCAGGAAAGCCTGTGTGGGGGCCTCTGGGGCGGCGGGTTGGGGTTGCGGCACGGCGGTGATTCTACGGGCGTTTGGCGACAAGGACAAGTCTGTCAGTATGAGTGATCACCTCATGAGGACCGGCGGCCGCCTTGAACCATTTATTGTAGGCACCCCGGCGAAGGCAGGCATAGGCGGTTCCGGGCTGCGCCCATTGTTCTAAAAAGCCCTGGCGTGTCAAGAAACGGGATTGAGTGTCACAGGGTTCCGCGTTGATTCCGAACTCCAATTCGCCCGTGTAGTTCACCACGCTCACCACGCGCTCGAGGTAAACCGGCATGTCCTGCGGGTATTGATCAATCACATAGACCCGGTCATCGGGTTTCAGCCGCGCCTTGAGGCAGAGTGAAATATCCCTGGAGGATGACTTGTCGATATATTGATAGAACCAGTTCAAATTCATCAGAAAAAACCCGAAGGTTGCGGCCATGGTGACGAGCAGTAGTTTCGGGTCGCGTCTGCGGGCGGCAATGATGGCCGCACCCGAGCCGATGACCAGGGCTGGGCAGAGGATGAGCCGCAGGTTGGGCAGGTGGGCCGCGAACTCCGCCTGATCCTTGGGAACCTTGGCGGCAAACAAAGCCGCGATCAGGAGGATGAGGAAAGCCCCGAAGCCCCATGCAGGACCGCGTGCGTGTGTTCCGGCGGGCGCGCGCCACAGGTCTCTAACATATTTTCCGAGCAACACCGCCGCCGCTGGAAACACTGGCAGGATGTAGGGGACTAGCTTGGATTGCGACTTCGAGAAAAACACCATGACAAAGGCGATCCAGATGACAAAGAACCATGTTTCGGGGTTGCGTGTCCGTGCCTTCCAGCCTCCTGTTAGGGCCTGCCGCAGGGCCTGCCATGCGAAGAAGGTCCACGGGAAAAGCCCGGCGATGAGTACCGGCAGGAAAAACCACCACGGTTCATAACGCTTATGGATTTGGGTGGTGAAACGCAGGAAGTGCTCATGGATGAAATAAAACCACGTGAAGTCATGTTCCTTGATGTCCGAGTGGTTTGCCAGGGCCGCCAACACGTGCCAGGGCGCGGTGATCGCCAGCAACAGGAGCGTTCCGAGGATCGGGTAAAACGGCCACAGCGCCCGCCAGCGGTTTAATAACAGAACCCACAAAAAAATGACCGCACCCGGCAACAGGATGCCAATCAGTCCCTTGGTGAGGGTGGCCAGAGCCATGAACGTGTAGAATGTTAGAAACCATGCCAGGCGCTTGCGTCCGGCGGGTTCGCGCATCGCCAGAATGAAGGCAAACAAGGTCCCGGAGAGGGACACCGCCACCGCCATGTCCAGAATGATGATTTGCCCCAGCACGTAATAGAGCAGGGATGTCCCCAAGACCACCGCCGAGGCGATGCCGGCTTCGCGACCATGGAGGCAACGCGCCGTGGTGTAGGTCAGCAACACGCCGAGGATGGCAAACAGGGCGCACCACAGGCGTGCGGTGAAGGGATTCAAACCAAAGGCCTTGAACGTCAGGGCCGAGAGCCAGTACATCAACGGTGGTTTTTCAAAATACTTCACCCCGTTGAGCCGGGGCGTCACGAAATCCCCGGAGGCGGCCATTTCGCGGGGAATCTCGGTGTAGCGGCCCTCATCGGGATTCGCGTAAGGCCGGAACCCTAACAAACCGCAGAACCAAATCCCGGAAATCAAAGCCAGAATCAGGAGATCCTTGCCCCACATGGAGCGGGTGGAAACCGTGGGGATGGATGCCGCCGGAGCGGCAGGGGACAGGGATGGCATCGGGATCGAATGGGAGTTGTTACTGGCAGGGACTGGCCGCAGGAGGCCGACGATAAACAATAGGAACGTGACGGCAATCCGAGATAAGGGTTTTTAGCCCGAATTTCCAAATAGGACGCGGATTATTTTGCCGATCGGCAAATTCCGGATTGCGCGCAGGCGTGAATCCGCAGAGCGTTAGCCAACGCGGAATGCTCCTTGCTGTATTCAATGATCTGGTGAAACCCCAATGGCGGGCCGTGCTCGAAGAACTCAAACTTTCGGGCGGCATGGCCGTGAGCGATCTGGCCCGCAAGTCCGGTGCCAGCTACATGGCCGCCAAAACCCACTGCGAGGAGCTCACCCAAGCCGGTTATCTGATCCGCACGCGCCTGCCCCGCCGCGAAGTCGGACGCCCGGAGATTTTCTACAGCCTCGCCGCCAAGGCGGACGCCTTGTTCCCCCAGGCCGGGGTGGATTTCAGCCTCGATCTGCTGGAGGCGCTGCGCTCGATGTACGGCGATAGCGCGCCGGAAAAATTGTTGTTCCAATATTTTCAAAAACTGGCGGACCAGCACGCCAAACCGTTTGAGAAACTCAAGACCACCCGCGACAAGGCCGACAAACTCGCCGCCCTGCGGGAAAAATCCGGCTGCGCAAGCCATTGCGAGTGCGCCCCGGACAAGTCTGTTAGAATCATCGAGCGCCACAATCCGCTCCAGCGCGTTTTCGAGCGCTATCCGCGCGCCATCACCATGGAGCTGCGCATGCTGGAGCGGTTGTTAGACGCGCGTCTGGCCCGCAGCGAAATCCCCGCAGGTCGCGACACCGCCCCGCACGTGGTGTTTGAGGTCGAAATTTTGAATGCCCGGAGCCGTATTTGAGTCCAAGTTGCAATTCCACCCAATTCCCATGAAACCGACCCATCTAGTCGCCCTCGTATTGTCTGCGGTGCTACTCAGCACAGGATGCAACAAAAAATCCAACGATGCCGCCGTTGCCGAAAAACTCGCCGAGCTTGAACGCAAGGCCAACGAGGCCGTCGCATACCAGCAAGAACTCGAACAACAACTCGCGGACCAGAAACTTGCCGCCGAGCGTGATGCCATCGAACGCGAGCGCATGGAGATCGAGGATGCGCGGGCCGCGCTCGAACAACAGCAGGGGGATGCCGCCGCCGCGGATGCCGAGAAACTCCGCCAGCGCGAGGAGGAACTCGCCAAGCGCGAGGGGAAGGTCGAGCAACTCCAATCCTCACTCGATGATCGAGCCGCCGATCTCCAGCAGCGCGGCGAGGAACTCAGTGATCGCGACCGTGAACTCGCCGGACGTGAAGCACTGGTGACGGAGAACAATGAAGTGCCGGTCGCCCCGGTCGGCG
Source organism: uncultured Luteolibacter sp. (assembly GCA_964458895.1). GTDB lineage: Bacteria > Verrucomicrobiota > Verrucomicrobiia > Verrucomicrobiales > Akkermansiaceae > Luteolibacter. The sequence goes on from CAYWLC010000070.1 coordinate 11,162, forward strand.
ATTACGGGACGTTTTATGAGTCGCTCTCACCCTACGGACATTGGTTCGAAACCCCTGTTTACGGCTATGTCTGGCAGCCGGTGATCGTTCGCGACAGTCGATGGCACCCTTATACCCGCGGGCGATGGGCGTGCAGCGACCATGGTTGGACGTGGATGTCCGACGAACCGTTCGGCTGGGCGACCTATCACTACGGGCGATGGTCGGTATTGCGCGGCTACGGCTGGGTATGGGTGCCCGGTAGCGAGTGGGCACCCGCGTGGGTGTCATGGCGCAGCGGCGGCAACCACATCGGGTGGGCTCCGTTGCCCCCGGAAACCCTGGCCTACCGCGGACATCATTGGGACAGCACCGTCGATGCGACTTTCGGGACCAGCGCATCGTGGTATAACTTCGTGGAAACGCGCCACTTCGGCAGCCCGGTCTGGCACCACTGCATGCCCTATCAGGATAACAACATCTATCTCCAACAGACGGTCAATATCACCAACATTCATGTCCGTAACAACCGCGTCATTTGCGGCGGGCCGCGATACAACGATGTCACGCATGCGTTGGGCCGGGCGATGCCATTCTATCATTTGGATTTGGACCATCACAGCCGCCCCGGTCGCGACCCACATTCCATGACGCCGGAGGTCCGCGGGGATCGCCTGCGGATGGCTGCTCCCAACATGGATGTCGCATGGAACGAGGGACTCAAACCCGCGCACGTCAAAGGCCGCCTCGATGACGTCACCGTCGAGCGTTCCGCCCCGCCCCGCCCGGATGTGATCGATCAATTCCACAAGAACCGCGCGGAAAAACAACAACAGGCCGAACTCGCGATCACCGGAATGGGCGGACAGGACAATCTCAACCAGCGTCGCAGGCAGGAATTCGAAACCAACCGCCGCCAGATCGAGGCGAACGCGCGTCTAACTGAATCAGCGCGGGACCAAGGGAAAGCCCGGCAGACGAATGACCGTGGCAGACCCATGGATGCGGGCTTGGATGCGGCCAGGCGTGCGCAAACGGAAAAGATTCAGATGGATTCCGCCCGGCGCGACCAGTCCAACCAGAAACTGGCGGATGCCCAGCGGACGCAGAATGAAAGACTCCAGGCGGATGCGGCGCGGCGCGCACAGGCGGAGAAGCTTCAGTTGGATTCCGCAAGGCGCGAGCAGGCCAACCGGCAACTCTCGGATGCCCAGCGCGCGCAGAATGAACGACTCCAGGCGGATGCGGCGCGGCGCGCACAGGTGGAGAATATTCAGTTAGATGCCGCGCGGCGCGAGCAGGCCAAACAAAAACCGGGGGAAGCCCAGCGGACGCAGAATGAAAGACTCCAGGCGGATGCGGCGCGGCGCGCACAGGCAGAGAAGCTTCAGTTAGATGCCGCGCGGCGCGAGCAGGCCGCCTTGCAGGCGTCGAAGCAACAGGAACTCGCGCGTCAGCAGCAGGCCGCGCGTCAGCAACAGCAGGAGGCTGCGCGTCAACAACAGCAGGAGGCTGCGCACCAGCAACAGCAGGAGGCTGCGCGTCAGCAACAGCAGGAACGCGCCCGTCAGCAACGGGAATTTACGCGTCAACAACAGCAGGAGGCTGCGCGTCAGCAACAGCAGGAGACTGCGCGTCAGCAACGGGAATTTGCGCGTCAACAACAGCAGGAGGCCGCGCGCCAACAACAGCAGGAGCGCGGACGTCAGCAGCAGGAGGAACGCGGACGCCAGCAACAACAGGACCGCGGCAAGCAGCAGGATGACGATGACAGGAAACGCGGGTTCGGGCGCTGAGGCGGCCGTCTGAAATAAGGGGAGCGCACGCATCTTGCGTGCAACCTTGCGCATCCTGCGCGAGGTTTCGTGCCACTGAGGAGCCGCAGCGCTGCCTCTTGATTGGGAGGTGAATGAATCCGCGCATGAGAAGCTGGGAAATCCGCCCATGTTCTATCAATCACTTTCCATTCTCGCGGACCGCCTGGAGGTCGGTCCCTGCCTTTGCGCAGTATTCAGACAGTCTCTAAGGCGGCGGGCGGGTGTTAATGTCTAACCGATCTCCCATGTCCATGCGGGGCCATGTGAGATGCGATTCTCTCAGCTCATTGTCTGCCATGGGCGCGGCGGACGGATTGCCTTGGGGCCAACCGAAGTGCGCTTCGCGGGATTTTCCAAGCCCGCAAATGCAGGCATCTGGATTCCGCCGCTACCAGGCGCAAGCGGATCATTCGATGGCGATGGTTTTCCAGCCAGCTTCGGTTAGACCTGTGGCGGCCACAGCCGAGAGTTTACCGGTGTGGACGAGCACCTTGGGTGCGGTACCGAGGTCGTCGCGGTGGGCGAAGCCGGCCACTTCCTCGGTCCATGTGACATAATCGACGGGAGCGGGGACCACCAACTCGCCGTTGGCGGTGACCGCGGCGGGCAGGCGGCCGATGACTTTCAGCGCGGTGCAATCCATGGCACCTTTGCTTTGGCGATTCGCGAGGATGGCAAGGGCGTTGATTAGAAATTCCGCTTCATCCGCGGTGTTGCAATCATTGGCGAGCCTGACCACATCGCCACGGCCTGATGCCTTGGACAGGGCCGTGAGCGAGGTGACGATGCAATGGCGGCGGGTGGTGCTGAGGCTACGCTGGATCATGAATTCCCGGATGTCGTCGTAGCGGCACCGGGATGGGTGTTAGATGGGGTTCCGTTCTTTGTGAAATCAACACCGGGATCGCCATCAGGCGCGCCGACGAACACGAATTTCAATTTTCGGTTTATTTATCCTCCGCGTTGTTGAGGCGGAAGATGGCGGCGGCCACAGCGCCGCCGGCGAGGTCGGCCACGATGTGGATCCAGATTTGTGACATGTTGATGAGCTTCATCATGCCAGCACCCACGGCCACGGCGGGGTTGAAGGCTCCACCCGAGATGCCGCCGACGGCGAAGGCACCGGTCATGAGGGTGAAGCCGATGGCCAGTCCGTAGAAGGAATTGTTCGCGGTGCCCTTGGCGGTGGCGGTGTTGAGGACCACATAGGCCAGGGCGAAGGTGAAGAGGAACTCGGCCAACACCACTTTGGTCAGATCGCCGCTTTCAAACACCATGGTGGATTTGGGAGCGCCGTAGAGGATGCCGACCACGGTGGCGGCCACTGCGGCGGCACCCACCTGGCTGATGACGTAGGGGATGACATCCTTGGTTTCGCAGCGTCCGCGCAGCCAGACGGCCAGGGTGACGGCTGGATTGTAGTGGCCGCCGGAGATGTGGCCGCCGGCGAAGATCATGACCATGAGCGCGGAACCGATGGCGAGCGGGGCGATGACGCCTGCCGCTCCCGGCACTACGGTGCAGCCGACGGTGAGCACGAGGAAAAAAGTGCCGATGAATTCAGTGATGTATTTTTTCATGATATCAGGTGTTGGGGGATGGTTTCCAGTGAAGGGTTGACCTAACGCATGGGAAGGGGGACGTCAAGTTAAAATCTGTTCCTCCGCGCCGCGTTTCGATTTCACCTCATCATCCCAAAAAACGGACGATCCGTCCGTTCCCCTTACGACAACAGCCGGACGGGTTTCCCCGGCCGGCTGTGGTTGATGGGTGCCTGCGGGCGAGAGGCCCGCATTCCTTGATTAGTCTTCCTGACCGGGGCTCCATTCTTCGGAGGCGGCGGCGGCGAGGTTGAACGCTTGTTCGAGGCCGACCATCTCGCTGGACGGACGGAGGCTTTCGAAGCTGGCGCTTTCCTTCTTGAGTTGTTCTT
>CAYWLC010000071.1:0-14003 GCA_964458895.1 uncultured Luteolibacter sp.
CCAGAGACCAGAGACCAGAGACCAGAGACCAGAGACCAGAGACCAGAGACCAGAATCCAGAGGAGGAAAGAGTGCTTACGCACCCGATCAAATGGAGTGTCACTTCTTTTCTGGATTCTGGATTCTGGTCTCTGGCTTCTCGGGGCTTCTTCATTGACCTAGCGACCGGAATCGCCGAGGCTCCCCCCATGCCGAGCAAGCAGCAACTTCTCGATCTCCAGTTCATCGAAGCGCGCCACAGGCTCATCGACCTTGCGGCGTTCCTCGACCGCATTGACCGCCATCCCGGTCCGGAGGACTACCGCCACGAGGCGCTGAAAAACGCCTTGCCCATCCTTCTATCAGACCGCCCGGACCGCGCCCGGGCGATTCTGGAAATCCTTTCCGACCCCACCACCGAGCCCATCGCCAAGGCGGACTTCCAGGGAGCGTTCGGGGCGCCAAATTTTAAGCACTAAATTTTAAGCATTAAATTCTAAACAAAGAAATGAAGATTTAGCAATTCATTGGATTCTCTTTCGTTTAGAATTTAGTGCTTAGAATTTAGAATTTCTTATGCCCTACATCGAACCCCACGCCCACATGGTCAGCCGCACGACGGATGACTATGAGAAACTCGCGCTCGCCGGATGCGTGGCGCTCTGCGAACCCGCGTTCTGGGCAGGCTTCGACCGCTCCTCGGCGGATGGTTTCCACGACTACTTCCGCCAGCTCACCGAATACGAACCGCAGCGCGCTGCCGGATACGGCATCAAACATTTCTGCTGGTTGTGCATCAACCCGAAGGAGGCGGACGATCCCGGCTTCGCCCGCGAGGTGATGAGTCTCATCCCTCAATTCCTCGACTGCCCGACGGTGTTAGGCATCGGCGAGATCGGCCTTAACAAGAACACGCGCAACGAACTCGCCATCTTCGAGGAACACGTGCAACTCGCACTCGACCACAACCTGCCCATCCTCATCCACACACCCCACCTTGAGGATAAACTCAAGGGCACCCGGCTCATCCTTGACTCCCTCTCCAACTTTTCCCAACTCGAGCGCGCGAAAGTCATCATTGACCACGTCGAGGAACACACCGTTTCGCAGGTGCTGGATGCCGGTTACTGGGCCGGAATGACGCTCTACCCTAACAGCAAGTGCTCGCTGGACCGCGCCATCGACATCCTGGAAACCCACGGCCCGGACCGGCTCTGGATGAACTCCGCCTGTGATTGGGGGGTGTCCGACCCGCTCGCCGTGCCCAAATGCGCGCTGCGGATGAAGTCCCGCCTCCACCACGCCGCCGCCATCGATCGCCTGATCTATCAAAATCCCAAGGACTTCCTCGGCCAGTCTGCGAAATTCATCATTTGAAGCGGTAAGTTTCAGGTTTCGAGAGGGAAGATTGGAGGCGGGACGCCTCCAAGACGGCTTGCGGCGGGACGCAGCAGCCACGGGCGGCTGAAAAAATGAGGTGGATTGCACGGAATTGTGACAGTGTGCTTGATTTGATTGAAAGAAAGGGAAAGAAAGCGCGGCGACACCGCAATGCGGGACCCTCGTTCCATGGAACCCACCAACATCCAGTTTCTCAAAATCCTCTCGCTGCGCGGTCCGAACCTGTGGACCTACCACCCGGTGCTGGAAGCATGGGTGGACATCGGGGACTTGGAGGATTACCCATCCAACACGCTTCCGGGCTTTGTGGACCGTCTGTGCGACTGGCTGCCCACATTGCAGGATCACGGCTGCTGTTATGGCGAACCTGGCGGTTTCATCAAACGCCTGCACGATGGCACATGGACCGCCCACATCCTCGAACACGTCACCTTGGAACTCCAGAACCTCGCCGGGATGCCCGGGAGCTTCGGCAAGGCCCGCGAAACCGGCGTGCGCGGCATCTATAAAGTCGCCGTGCGCGCTTCACATGAGGAGGTCACCCGCGCCTGCCTTGACACCGCCCGGGATCTGATCACGGCTGCCATCGAGGATAACCCCTTCGATCTCCCGGCGGCCCACGCACGCTTGCGCGAGTTGGCGGACAAACATCTGTTAGGTCCGACCACGGCCTGCATCGTGGAAGCGGCCACGGACAAGACCCGGAGGATTCCGGCGATCCGTTTGTCCTCCGACAATCTGGTGCAGATGGGTTACGGCTCGCGCCAGCGCCGGATCTGGACGGCACAGACCGAACTAACCGGAGCCATCGCCGAAGGCATCTCGCGTGATCCGGAGTTCACCGGACGCTTGTTGGAAACCTGTGGGATTCGGGTGCCGGAAAGGCGCTGCGCGGTCAGCGAGGATGAGGCGTGGGAGGCGGCACAGGACATCGGCCTGCCGGCCATGGTGAAACCCGTGAGTTGCGACCTGGGGGATGGTATCATGATTGCCACGCGCGCGGAACTGGCGGATGCCTATCAGAAAATCTCCGCGCTCACCAGGCGCATCATGGTTGAACAACACATCCCCGGCAGCCGGCACCGCTTGTTGGTGGTGGGTGGCAGACTGGTGGCGGCGGCACGTCTCGATGGCGGAGCCGGCACCTCTAACATACCCCACGCTGCCACTGATGTCACCGCCCGCATCCATCCGGCCACGGCGGCCGCGGCCTGCCTCGCGGCACGCGTCGTGGGACTCGACATCGCGGGCGTCGATATCATGTTAGAAGATCCCGGCGCCGCCTTGTCCACGCATCATGGCGCGATCATGGCGGTGCATGCGGGTCCTGGTTTGGTCACACATTTGCAACCCGCCTCGGGACGCTCCCAGCCGGTTGGCCGGGCGATTGTCGATGGATTGTTTCCCAATGGCGACTGCGGACGGATTCCCTTGGTGGGCATCACCGGCACGCGGGGCGGCACCGCAGTGGCGCGTCTGGTGGCGGAGTTTTTGCGACTCGGCGGCAAACATACCGGCCTGGCATGCGGAGACGGTCTGTTTCTCGACGGGCGTCGCATTCTTCCCGGCAATTGTGGCAACTGGCAATCCGGACGCCGCGTGTTGATGAACCGCAGCGTGGACGCCGCGGTTCTGGAAAACAGCGCGGACGTGATTCTGGGCGAAGGTTTGGCCTACGACCGCTGCCTGGTGGGTGTCGTGACCAACATCGTGCCTGATGAACATTACGGACGGTTTTACATTGATACTCCGGAACGGGTCATGCAGGTGATGCGCACCCAGATTGATGTGGTCCTGCCTGAGGGGGCCTCGATTCTCAATGCCGCAGACCCCATGGTGGTGGAATTGGCCTCCTTGTCAGATGGAGAAGTCATCTATTTCGCCATCGATCCCTGCCTCCCGGTCATCGAGTCCCACCGTGAAAGTGGCGGACGGGCCGTGTTTGTGCGCGGCAAACAATTGATTCTAGCAACCGCCGCAGAAGAAACCCGCTTGGCCCCCCTGTCGGGCATTCCCTTTGTTTCCGGGAAAGATAAAACCGCCAGACTCGAGAGCGTGCTGGCGGCCGTGGCGGCCGCATGGGCACTCGGCGTCGCACACCACGTGCTGCGCACGGGAGTCGAAACCTTTTCCACCAATCCTGCGGATCTCGAGTGGCTTGACGCTCCTCATCCCGCCGCACCCTCGTCGATGACGCACCTCGCATGAATATCCTGAACATCCGATTGCTCCGCGGACCCAATCTCTGGAGTCTGCATACCGCCGTTCAAGCCGTGGTCGAGTGCTCGAATCAGGAACTTTCGTTAGAAAACCTGCCCGGCTTCGAGGAGCGCCTGCGTGAACGCTTCCCGCAGATCGGAGCCATTGAAGCCGGCGCGGGAATGCCCACCGCATTCGAACTCGCCGCCCTCGGTCTCCAGGCACAGGCCGGCTGCCCGGTCACCTTCAGCCGCTGCGTCGCCACGCTCGATCCCGGTATCTATCAGGTCGTCGTCGAATACACCGAAGAGGCCGTCGGCAGACTCGCCATCGAACTGGCCATGCAACTCTGCATCGCCGCGCACGACAACCTTCCATTCGATCTCGTAAGCGCTTTAACATGCCTGCGCGAGCTTGATGAGGAGGTGCGCCTGGGACCCAGCACCGGGGCCATCGTGACCGCCGCGCTCGCCCGTGGCATCCCCTGCCGCCGCCTAACCGAAGGCAGCCTCGTCCAGTTCGGCTGGGGCAGCAAACAACGCCGCATCCAGGCTGCGGAAATGGACAGCACCAGCGTGATCGGCGAATCGATCGCCCAGGACAAGGAACTCACCAAACTATTATTAGACTCCGCCGGTGTGCCGGTGCCCAGGGGCCGCCCGGTCACGGATGCCGCAGACGCGTGGGACGCCGCCTGTGAAATCGGTGGACCCGTGGTGGTCAAGCCGCGTGATGGCAACAAGGGCAAGGGCGTGGCCGTCAACATCGAGTCCCGTGAAAACGTGCTCGCTGCCTATGCCGCGGCCCACGAGATCAGTGACGCGGTAATGGTGGAACAATATCTAACAGGCCAGGATTTCCGCCTGCTGGTCATTGGCGGTCGTCTCGTGGCCGCCGCACGTCGTGATCCCCCACTGGTTATTGGCGACGGCATACACACCATCCGTGAACTCGTCGCGGAGGTTAACCGCGACCCCCGCCGCGGCAAGGACCACGCCACATCACTCACAAAAATCCAGATAGATGACATCGCGCTGTCCACTCTGGCCAAACAAGGACTGGATGCAGGATCGGTGCCGCGCAAAGGCGTGCGCGTCATCCTGCGCAACAACGCCAATCTGAGCACCGGTGGCTCGGCCACGGATGTGACCGATGACGTGCACCGGGAACTGGCAGCCCGCGCGGTGGCGGCCGCCAACATGGTGGGACTCGATTTGTGTGGGGTGGATGTGGTGTGTGAAAGCGTGCTCAAGCCGCTGGAATGCCAGTCCGGCGGAGTGATCGAGGTCAATGCCGCGCCCGGACTGCGCATGCACCTCGAGCCCTCGTTCGGCAAGGGCCGCCCGGTCGGTGAAGCGGTCGTTTCCACCCTGTTCGCCGAACACGAGGATGGCCGGATTCCGTTAGTTGCAGTGGCCGGCACCAATGGCAAGACCACCACCGTGCGCCTGATCGCCCACCTGCTCGCTCTAACAGGAAAACGCACTGGAATGACCAACTCGGACGGCGTTTACATCGCCGGGCGTCGGATCGACACGGGGGATTGCAGCGGCCCGCGCAGTGCGCGCAACGTGTTGTTTCATCCGGAGGTGGATGCCGCAGTGTTGGAAACCGCCCGCGGCGGCATTCTACGCGAAGGGCTTGGCTTCGACCGCTGCAATGTGGCCGTCATCACCAATATCGGCGCGGGTGACCACCTCGGCCTGAATTTCATCAGCACCGTGGAAGACCTCGCGGTGGTCAAGCGTGTCATTGTCCGCAGTGTGTCCCCCAACGGCATGGCCGTGCTCAACGCCGCCGATCCGATCGTGGCGGAAATGGCCAATGCCTGCCCCGGAGCCGTCACCTTCTTCGCGCACGACCGCCATGAGCGCGTGCTGGCCAACCACCTTGCGCAAGGCAACCGCGGGGTGTTCGTGGAGGATGGCGACATCGTCTTGGGCAAGGGCAAACTGCGCTATCGGATTTCCCTAACAGATATCCCCGTCACCAACCATGGAACGATCCGCTTCCAGGTTGAAAACGTGATGGCCGCCACCGCCGCCGCATGGGGACTCGGAATTCCATGGGAAGTCATCCGTCATGGTCTGGCCACCTTTGTCTCCGACGCTCAAACCGCGCCCGGTCGTTTCAACGTGTTCAACCACCGCAAGTCCACCGTCATCGCCGATTACGGTCACAACCCGGATGCCATCCGTGCCTTGGTTCAGGCCGTGGACCACATGCCCTCGCGGCGCCGCATCGTGGTCATCAGCGGTGCCGGCGACCGCAGGGATTGCGACCTGCGCGAGCAAACCGAAATCCTCGGCGACGCGTTTGACGAGGTGATTCTCTATCAGGACTTGTGCCAGCGCGGCCGCGCCGACGGCGAGGTGCTCGCCCTGCTGCGCGACGGTCTGGTCAACGCACGGCGCACCACCCGCTCCGAGGAAATCCACGGCGAATTTCTCGCCATCGACACCGCGCTTTCCCGCCTGGAACCCGGCGATCTCTGCCTGATCCTCATCGACCAAATCGACGAGGCCCTGGCGCACATCGCGATGCGGACCTCCGCCGGGTGAGCCAAGTAGGGGCGGACTCCGATCCGCCCTCGCTCATGACGGGAGTACGGATCGACCATGAAAATCTTCATTTCATTACCCGTGAACTTCCACCACTCCCATCTCTCCTACTGCACCAACATCCACCCGGCGGAAACGTGGGCGGAAACCAGGCACGTGCTGCACACCCACGTGCTCGCCGTGAGGGACCTCCTGCGCCGTGGCGGCGCTCGGCGGTCGCCGCTGCTGTCACCCGACGCCCCTTTCGCCATCGGCCTGCGCCTGTCCGCCCTGGCCGCGCGAGAGTTGTTAGATGGTGGCCACCTCGCGGAACTCCAGGAGTGGCTGTCTGAAACTAACACCTACGTATTCACCCTCAACGGCTTCCCCTACGGCAGTTTCCACGGCACCCGGGTCAAGGAGCGCGTGTTCCAGCCGGATTGGACCGAGCGCGCGCGGCTCGATTACACCAAGGATTTGTTCCGCATCCTTGCCGCCATCGCCCGGCCCGGGACCGGCGCCTCGGTTTCCACCCTGCCGCTATCACACAAGACCTTCCACGCCGATGAAGCACCGGCCCGCCGCAATTTGTTAGAGCTGGCGGAGTGGCTCGACGCCATGGCCTGTGAGACCGGCCATGATTTCCACCTCGGCCTGGAACCCGAACCGCTCGGGCACTTCGAAAACACCTCGGAAACGCTCGCGTTTTTCCAACGCCTGCTCGCGGATGCCAAGGACCCCGGCGTCCTCCAACGCCGGATAGGCGTGAACTACGATACCTGCCATTTCGCTCTCGAATACGACGAGGCCCGCGCCTCACTCGATGCCCTGGTCCACGCAGGCATCCGCATCTCCAAAATCCATCTATCAAACGCCCTCGCCTTCGACCCGCGCGATCCCGCCGCCATGGATGCCATTCGTGCCTTCGACGAGCCGACGTATTTCCACCAGGTCGTGCTGCGCGCGGAGTCGGGCGAAATCACCCGCTTCATCGACCTGCCGGAATTTCTATCAGAATGCGGGAACCCCGCGGATTTCACCGAAGCCCGCGTGCATTTCCACATCCCGCTCGATGCCGAGCCCGCGCCCCCCCTGCGCTCGACGCACGACCACGTGGATCAGGTGCTGGCATGGCACCGTGACAACCCGGACGCCTGCAAGCACTACGAAATTGAAACCTACACCTGGAGCGTCCTGCCCGCCTCATTCCATCGCCCGATCGAAGATCAAATCGCCGCAGAATACCGCTGGGTGATGGAGCATGGATGACTAAGTCCTAGTGCTTGGAATTTGCCGCTTTCCATACACGCCCCGCGTGGACGAAGAAGGCCGCGGCAAAGAGAAACATGAAGACTGAGAAGAACTGGCCTTTAGTGAGGAAACCGACCATGGCGGCGTCCGGCTCGCGGAATTGCTCGCCAAAGATCCGGAACGAAGCGTAGAGCGCGAAGAACAATCCCGTTAGAAGGCCGTCCGGGGCTTTGGGGAAGCGCGTGCGCACCAGCCACAAGATCAGGAACAAGGCCGCCCCTTCTAACAAACCCTCATACAACTGCGATGGATGGCGCTCCGGGAGAAACTCGCCCAGGGTTTGGGACAATTCCGGGTTGTGGCGCGCGGCGGCGATCAGGCCTTCGAGCGATTGCGCATCGGCCACCTTGGGGTCCACCTGGATGCAGGTTTGCCAGGCTTGGTTTTGAATTTCGGGGGGTTCTTCATTGAGCGAGAGCGGGAATTTGATCGCCCATGGCACGCCGCTGCAGATGCGTCCGTAGAGTTCGCCATTGATGAAGTTGGCCATGCGCCCGAAGAACAATCCGACCGGGGCCACCACGCAAAGTCCGTCACCCAGGCCGGTCCAGGTGACCTTGTGTTTTTTGGCGTAGAACCAGGTGAAAACGGCCAAGCCCAGAATGCCGCCGTGGCTGGCCATGCCGCCCTCCCAAACCCGAAAAACCATCAAGGGATCCTTCATCAGCTCCGCCCACCCGGTTTTGGGCAACTGATAAAGGAAGATGTATCCCAGCCGCCCGCCGAGAAAGACCCCGAACAAGGCTGCCGCCGCGATGAAGTCCCCGGTTTGTTCCGGTTTCAACACCCACAACCCGCGCCGAGCCAAATTCCTGAGCAACAAAAACCCGCAAACAAAGCCCATCAGATAGGCCAAGCCATACCAACGCAACGCAAACGCCCCATGGATCGGCAGAGCCACAGGATTCAAATCATGCACGTAAATCGCGAACACCCGCACAGCACACACCATCCCCACAGGCGGTGCAAGCCGGGATGCGGGAAGGCGTATGGGAAATGGTTTGTCAAGCTGCGGAATCCGCAAATCCCTGCAGGGCGGCATCCATTCTAGGCGGATTACCTCGGCTCGGTGAAAAGCGGTAACATCTTCTCACTCGATGTCGGCCCGGATTATCAGGGAAAACTGCGCGACATCGACGTGAAGACCCTGCAACAGGTCGGACGCTGGATCCGCAATGAGGACACCCCGCCAACTGAGGAAGTCCTGAAGAAATTGCAAGGAATCAAAAGCCATTGATTCCGGTACAAAAAAAACCGCTGTGCCGTCATTGGCGCTGTGAGCCACGTTCCGTAAACTCAGTAAGTGGGGTCGTCCGGTGGCTTTCAGTTGTCCTGCGAAAGGCATAACTTAGATCACCGGGTGATGACTCCGTTTCAATCATATCGGTTCGGGCCAGCTACCAAAAATTGTCGTACACAGCAGTCACTGGAAAAATACCGACCGCACGCGCATCCGCAATAGAAAAGAAAAAAAAGATTCGCCTTTCCAAATTGAAAATTTGTGATTCAGCCGATTCCAGAGTTGCGGTGCGGCACCAGCTGTTCCACCATGGGGCCGCCTCCACTTACTCATCGTTCTCATGTTGTCCTCCGAAACACTGCTTGCGGATTTCCCCATCCTGCACCAATCCATTCAAGGTCGGCCCCTCGTGTATCTGGACAACGCCGCCACGACCCAAAAGCCGCTCGCGGTCCTGAATGCGTCCCGTCACTATTACGAGTCGATCAACGCCAACATCCACCGCGGCACCCATCACCTCGCACAAGCCGCGACTGCGGCCTTCGAACAGGCCCGCCATACCGTGGCCGCACATCTGCACGCCGCCTCCCCCGACGAGGTGATCTTCACCTCCGGCACCACCGGCGGCATCAACCTGGCATCTAACATTCTCGCCCTGTCCGGCCGGGTGGGGCCGGGAGACGAGGTGCTGGTTTCCACGCTCGAACACCACTCTAACATTGTGCCGTGGCAAATGCTCTGCCAGCGCACGGGTGCCACCCTCAAGGTGATTCCCTGCCACGACGATGGGACCCTTGACCAGGAAGCCTTCCATACGCTGCTCGGCGGGCGTGTGAAAATCCTGGCCCTCACATGGATCTCTAACGCCTTCGGCACGGTCAACCCGGTCGTGGCAATGACCCGTGCCGCCAAGGACGCCGGTGCTCTCGTCCTCATCGACGCCGCACAGGCCGCCGCGCATCTGCCCATCGACGTGCGGGCGCTCGGGGCGGATTTCCTCGCGTTTTCAGGCCACAAGATCTACGCCCCCACCGGCATCGGCTCACTTTGGGGCCGCGCGGATCTGCTCAACGAGCTGCCGCCCTGGCAGGGTGGCGGGGAAATGATCAAGGAGGTCACCTTCGCACACACGACCTACAACGACCTCCCCTACAAATACGAAGCGGGCACACCTAACATCGAGGGGGCCGTCGCGCTGGCCGCCGCGTTGGATTTTATCAATGCCATCGGCCTCGATGCCATCCATGCCCATGAGATGAGCCTGATACGGACCGCCGCGGATCTGTTAGGCGGGATTCCGGGCATCCGGTTTTTCGGCCCGGGCGACCGTTCGGGCTCGCTCTCGTTCGTGATCGAAGGTGCCCACCCATATGACATCGGAACTTTGTTAGACCAGATGGGCGTCGCCGTGCGCACCGGCCACCACTGCTGCCAGCCGCTGATGGCGCGCTTCGGCATCAGCGGCACCGTTCGCGCGTCGTTCGCGCTCTACAATACCCGGCAGGACGTTGAGGCACTCGCGGTCGCCACGCGCAAGGCCGTCTCCATGCTTCGTTGATAGAAAACCCGAACCCCACCCACCATGAACATCATCCTCGGCATCACTGGATCCATCGCCGCCTACAAGGCTGCGGAGCTCGCCTCCCAACTCGTGAAACAAGGGCATCAGGTGCATGCCGTGATGACACGCACCGCCACCGAGTTCATCACGCCACTCACCCTTCAGACGCTTACGCGCCAGTCGGTGGTCGTTTCGCTGGAAGATGAAAAACAAGCGTGGAAACCCGGGCATATTGATCTGGCAGACAATGCGGATTTGTTTCTCGTCGCCCCTGCAACCGCCAACGTGATTGGAAATTTCGCCTGTGGTCTGGCACCGGACCCGCTCTCGTCGGTGTATCTCGCCCTGCCACGCTCCACCCCGGTCCTCATCGCACCGGCCATGAACGGCAAAATGTGGCTGCACCCGGCCACCCAGCGCAACGTCGCCCGGCTCAAGGAGGACGGCTGCCAATTCGTGGGTCCAGCCGAAGGCAGCCTCGCCTGCGGTTACGAAGGTCTCGGACGCCTCGCCCCGATAGAAGAAATACTCGAGGCCACCGCCACATTGTTCGACAAAAGAGACTCATCGCCATAAATCCGCAATTCCGGGATCGCTTTTCCCGCTGGCCATGGTTTGCTTCGACCGCAAACCATGGCTTTTTTTACCGCGAATTCTGACTACGAGGAAAAAGACAGCGAGCCGATCCGACTCATGCCCGGAGATGTGGTCCGGGTGGGTTTGGAGGACCGTGCATGGCCCGGCTGGGTCTGGGCCACCGATGCCAGGGGCAACGATGGATATGTGCCGGAAAACATTCTCAAACCCATGGAAAACGGGGGCTTCGCTGTGGAGGAGTCGTTTGATCCGGTGGTTCTAACCGTCCGCCGCGGCGACCGTTTGGAGTCGCTCCGCCAGATTCACGGCTGGCATTGGTGCCGGAATGCCAGGGGCTCCGAAGGCTGGGTGGCCGGCTATCTGCTCAGGCCTGCATGAACGAATGCGGTTCTCTCACTCATGGCGCGGGCTTTCAAACGCTTCACCTATCCAATCTCAGTTTTGGGGATAAAGCCGCTATCCCGTTTCGCTTTGCTGTTTGCACGGGCGCTTGCTACGCTCCAGACTCCGCCACCCCCACTCAATCACTATGGAAAATTTGCAAGAACGAATCGCCGAATCCAGCGGATGGATCCAAGCCGTCAAAGATGAAATGGGCCGCGTCCTGGTCGGTCAGGACCGCCTCGTGGACCGCCTGCTCATCGGCCTGCTCTGCAATGGCCACATCCTGCTCGAAGGCGTGCCAGGCCTCGCCAAAACCCTGGCCGTCAAGGCGCTTTCGGGCTCGCTCGCCGCCTCGTTCGCCCGCTTCCAGTTCACCCCGGACCTGCTGCCCGCCGACCTTGTCGGCACCATGGTCTATCACCCGCAATTCACCAAGTTCGAACCGAAACTCGGCCCGATCTTCAATAACCTCATCCTCGCCGACGAAATCAACCGCGCCCCGGCAAAAGTTCAATCCGCCCTGCTCGAGGCCATGCAAGAACGCCAGGTCACCCTCGGCGACCACTCGTATCCACTGCCCGAACCCTTCCTCGTGCTGGCCACACAGAACCCAATCGATCAGGAGGGCACCTATCAACTGCCCGAGGCCCAACTCGACCGTTTCCTCCTCAAGGTGAATGTCAGCTACCCTAGCAAGGATGAGGAACTCGAAATCCTCGACCGCATGGCAACCTCAACCCCACCCTACCGGACGAAAAATGTCGCCACCCCGGACCAGGTCGCTCACTCAAGGGAACTCGTCAACGCCATCTACATCGATCCCGCGATCCGCAAATACATCGTGCAGATCATCCACACCACCCGCTACCCCAGCCTGGTGGACGCCCCGCTCAAAAACCTCCTGCGCGCCGGTGCATCGCCCCGCGGCACCATCAACCTGGCTCTAACGGCACGCGCGCTCGCCTTCATGCACGGACGCGCCTTCGTCACTCCCCAGGATGTGAAGGACATGGCGCTCGACGTGCTGCGCCACCGGATTTTGCTAACCTACGAGGCCGAGGCCGAGGAGGTCACCACCGACTCGATCATCGAGCGTATCATGAACCGCGTGCCTGTGCCGTGACCATCTCAAATCTCAATTCTCAATTCTCAAATTTCCAATGTGAGACCCGCAAATGCTAACAGACTCACAGATCGACGAAATGATGGCGCGGGTGCGCAAGCTCGAAATCAAGGCCCGCCGCTTGGTGCGTGAGTCGTTTTCCGGCGAATATCTCTCATCGTTCCGCGGCCAGGGCCTGGATTTCGACGACTTCCGCGAATACCAGCACGGCGACGAGGTGCGCTTCATCGATTGGAATGTCACCGCCCGGATGAACACTCCGCATGTTAGAAAATTCCGTGAGGAACGCGAGGTCTCGGTGATCCTCGCGGTGGACGTCTCGGGCTCGGCGGATTACGGCAGCGTGTCGCTCAGCAAACGCGAGGTCGCCGCGGAAACCGCCGCCGTACTCGGATTCAGTGCCCTGCACAACGGCGACAAGGTGGGCCTCGTGATCTTCGCCAACGAACCCCTGCTCTTCATCCCTCCGGAAAAAGGCAGCCGCCACCTGTTGCGCATGATCCGGGAAATCCTCGTCGCCAAACCCTCCAATCCCGGCACCTCCATCGAGCTCGTCTGTGATTTCCTCATCCGCACGCTGCGCCGCAAATCACTCGTGTTCCTCATCTCCGATTTCTTCTCGGACCCCATGAACCGCCCGCTCGGCAGGCTCGCCCGCAAACACGAAACCGTCGCCCTCCGCGTCATGGACCCCTTGGAAATGAACCTGCCCAAGGCCGGGAAAATCGTCATGATCGACCCCGAAACGGGCTTTGAAACCTTGGTCAATACCGACAATCCGAACCTGCGCATGGGCTATGAAAAACTCATGCGCCGACAACGTGAGGGCGTTGACTCGCTGTTCAAAAAACATGGCATCGATGCCGCGGACCTGGCCACCCACGGCAATACCCTCGCGGAACTCCACCGGCTCCTCAAACGCCGCAGTCGCAAACGCGCCAGATGATGCCCATGAAGGAGAAAACCGATAGCCTCCAACTGATAGATCCGGCCTCGCCCGGGCCCCTGCTTCCGGATGCGGGCGTGCCCGTCGTGTGGATCGCCGCGGGCATCGCAGCCTTGCTTGTTCTGTTGATGATCCTGATCCGACGCAAAAGGAAAGCCACCTCCGCCGACCCTCTGGCAGCGCGCAAGGCGGCGTTCACCGCGGCGCTCGCGGCACTGGATGACTCCGGCGGCTATGATGTTAGATGCACCGCCGTCCAATGTTCACTCATCCTACGGAAATATCTGGCATCCGCTGGAAATGACCCGGCCTTGTTTGAAACCCATGAGGAATTCATCTCCCGACACGATGCCTTGCAGGCACTCACGCCCGACGCCCGCGCCGCTGCGGAATCCGGCTTTGCCCGCCTCTCGGCATTGAAATACTCCCCTGTGCTCCCCCCCGCTGACGCGGCAGCCATTCTAACAGGCTCCCGCGCGCTGCTCGAAACCCTGCACCACGGATTCAACCCATGACCTCGGCCTTCGAGCACTTCCGTTTCGCCCAACCCGGCTGGCTGCTGCTGCTGCTGCCGGCCTTGGTCATGCTGCTCCTCAGACGCGGACGCGGTGCGGAAGCCGCCTTGGTGTTTCCTAATCTATCAGCTCTTGTCAGCCTCGGCAAACGCGTCCGCCACACCGCCGGAAGCCTGTTTGTGCCGCTGGCTCTCGTGGCCCTCATCG
>CAYWLC010000072.1:0-13950 GCA_964458895.1 uncultured Luteolibacter sp.
GTTCTCGGTGGTCACGGCCTCCATCGCGAGAAACATTGCCGGGGGCATGCCGCCCTCGGGAACACTCACGCGTTCGACGCTCAACTTCGAATCCGGCGCACAATCGCGCTTTGCCTCGTTCTTTTCCGGTGTCTACAGTCTCGCGTTCGCCGTGCTGATCGCCGCTTCGGTCGGCTGGGGGGTTCCCCTGATCGACTATGTGCCCAAGGCGGCACTGGCCGCGCTGGTCATCGCCTTGTCGTTGTCGCTGTTCAGTCCGCGCAACATCCGCATCTGCCTGCGCTCCACGGGTGATGACGCCGCGGTGCTGGTCATCACTTTCATCTCCACACTGCTCGCGCCGCTGCACGTCGCCATTTTCATCGGGGTCGCGGTTTCAATCTCGTTGTTCCTGCGCAAGGCCAGCCGACCACACTTGGTGGAATACGAGTTCAACGCTGAGGGTGAATTGTTAGAAATGGGGGAGAAGCGCGAGCGCCCGATTCCCGCGATCTCGATCGTGCATGTCGAGGGGGACTTGTTTTTCGGGGCGGCGGAGTTGTTCCGCACCCAGATCCAGCGCACGGTTTCGGACCCGGCGATCTAAGTGATCATCCTGCGCCTCAAGAACGCGCGGCATCTGGACGCCACCAGCGTGATGGCATTGGAGGACTTGATTTTGTTCATGCGCGGCAGAGGGCTGCATCTGATCGTCTCCGGCGCCACCCGTGAGGTCTATCGGGTGCTGGAAAAATCCGGCGTCATGCTCACGCTTCAGCAAGGCTGCGACCGCAAGGCCGGTGAAAGCAACCTGTTTCTAACCAACCCGCGGAACCCCAACCTCTCGACCCGCGGCGCCCTCAAGCGCGCCCAGCAACTGCTCGGCACCGACAAGGCCGATATCCGGATCTTCCACGACCCCTCGCGCGTGCCATGAAAATCGACATCGTCACCCTGTTTCCCGAAGTGGCTCTTGCTCCGCTGAGCGACTCGATCATCCAGCGCGCGCGCATGGCGGGACTTGTCGAGGTCACCGGCCACCAACTGCGCGATTGGTCGCAGGACAAAAACCGGCGTGTGGATGACACGCCCTGCGGCGGCGGCCCGGGCATGTTGCTCAAACCCGAGCCCTTGTTTGCCGCCGTCGAGGCCTTGCGCGGACCGGACACGCGGGTGATCCTGATGACACCCCAGGGGCGGCCGTTCAAGCAGGCGCTGGCCCGCGAACTGGCAAGAGCCGGCCACCTCCTGATCCTGTGCGGACACTATGAGGGCGTGGATCACCGCGTGATAGAAACCCTGGTGGATGAGGAGATCTCCATCGGCGACTATGTTCTAACCAACGGTGCGCTGGCCGCCGCCGTGCTCTGCGATGCCGTGATCCGCCTGCTGCCGGGCGCGCTCGGCGACGACGCCTCGCCCGATGTCGAATCGTTTTCCGACGCCAGACTTCTGGAAGCCCCGGCCTACACGCGTCCCATCGAATTCCGCGGCCTCACGGTCCCCGACGTGCTCATCTCCGGCAACCACGGGAAAATCCAGGCCTGGAGGCATGAACAAGCCCTCGCCCGCACCCGCAGCAACCGGCCGGATCTGCTGGAGTGATCACTGAGGGTGAATATAGATGGCGCGGCAAGCGTCCGAACCTGCATCATGCTAACAAAAGGTCTCATCCTCATCGCGCTTGCGGCGGGCCAGCTTGGCGCGGCCGAACCGGCATGGAAAAAACAACTCACGCCGGCCACGCTCGGCCCGTTCGGAACAAGTCCGGCCTGCACGCTCGAGTTCCAGGTGAGCTGGAAAGGCATGATCGACGCCGGCCAGGTGCGCATGGAATGGGCGCCGAAGGAGGCGAAGAACCCCGAGGTGTATGTCGTGCGCTCGTCGGCTGGCAGCACCGGCCTGGCCGCACTGTTGTTTGCCTATCAGAGCCACTTCCGGGCCGAGCTCGATCCCGTGACGCTCAAGCCCCGCATGTTCCGCGCCGTGGAAACCGATGAGATGGAAACCAAGACCAGCACCACCCGCTTCCTCAGCGACCGCGTCGAATACCAGGAATCCGCCAAGTCTCTAACAGACGGCAAGGCGTCCGATAAAAACGTCACGTTCCAGTTCGCCCCGGTGTTCGAGATTTTCTCCGCCATGCTGCACGTGCGCAGCCAGAAGCTCGACGACGGCGACCAGATCTTCACCGTCATGCAACCCTTCGACACCGCCCACCTGCTCCACGTCACCGTGAAGGCCCATGAAATGCACCAGGGCCGCAAGACCATCCGGCTCAGCGTCGGCATGGACAGGATCAACCGCAAGTCGCTCGCGTTGAAGCCCTACAAGAAAATGAAAAAGGACGCCACCCTCTGGCTCAGCGACGACGCCGAGCGCATCCCGGTGGAGATGCGCGCCGAGGTCTTCATCGGCGACGTGCGCGCGGTTCTATCCAACTTTCAGAAGAATAAATAGACCCGTGTCTAACAGAATGCTAACTTTTCACCCTTACGAAGGCGTATTCGGCGCAATGCGAGCCGTTGTAGGGGTTGAACTCCTTGCGGAAGATCTCATAGCCGTGTTGTTTGAGCGCCGCGATGAGCTTGACGAAGCGGATGAACTGGCCGTCGTCCCAGAGGTGGATTTCGACCTGCAACTGGCCGATCCCGAGTTGTTCGAAGGCCCCCTCCTCGAGCGCCGCCGGAAGGGCCAGCATTTCACCGCCCTCGATATCTACCTTGAGCACATCGACGCGCCCGTTGCCCAGTTTCCGGGCGACGGCAAGCAGGCCGAGCGCCTCGCACTTCTTGCCGTTGATGACCAGATCCCAGCGGGTGTTAGAATCCTCGGAGCACGGCCCAAGACCGATGGGATGATAGAACACATTGCCGCTGCCGCAGGGGCTGCCCTGCACGAAACCCTTGAAGCCCGCCTCAACACCCGGGCCGGGGTCGAAGAGATGCACCTCGCAACCGAAGCGCCCGGCCATGTCGGTATCGAAGGAGACATCACCGCCCACCCCGAACGAATAGACGACGGAATGTGGCGGGAGTTGTTGCGGATCGCTCACCCATTTGCCGCCATCGCCCGTGCAACCGACTCGCATCTGCACGCCGCCATCGACCACGGCATCGAAAAGGAAGGCGCGGTCCCATTGATAATATTTTTTCAGGAAGGCATCCTGGTCCTTGGCAAAGGCGGCCAGCAGATCGGCCTGCTGTGCCAAGCGTGCGGCCTTGACGGCGGCGGGCGTGCTCAGGGTTTGCGTGGACGCATAGCGTTGGTTCTGCTCCTGGATCATGGACACGAAGGGCACGATCTCTGAGCCAGCGTTTTCCGCGGCCTTGCGGTCGCAGCCGGTAAGAACGAGGAGCGTACAGAGCGGTGCGGCGGGATGGATATTCATGGGGAAAATAAGAACTGCCGTGGACCATAAACGCCCGCACCCCTCTGCCAAGTTTATGCGTCGGGATGCGGGAATTTGTTCGCGGTGGAGGGAGGCAGCGGTTACGCCGTGGGTGCGAGGATGTTGGAGGAACCTGAAACCAGTTTGGAAGCCAGCCAGGCCGCCGCCGGGGTGCGCCTGGGCGGGAGTCTGGGCGGCTTGTCGTTGGGGCGACAGGTGTGGGTGCTGGCATTGTGGCCCTTGTTAGAGCAGGTGCTGGCGTTTTTTGTGGGTCTAACCGACCTATTGGTTTCCGGGCGGATGGCGGAGGGGGCGCACCAGGCGGCAATTCTGGATGCGATGGGGTTGGGGGTGTATGTTGCGTGGCTTCTCAACATCCTGCAAGGAGCGGTGGGCACCGGGGTGATGGCACTGGTTTCTCGTGCGACGGGCGGGCGCGATGCCAAACTGGCGAACCTTGCGCTGGGGCAGGGATTGTGGCTGGGTTTGGCCGTCGGCCTGGCCTCGTATTTCCTGGTGCTGGCGGGCATCTCGTTGTTGATCCGCTGGATCGGACTCAGTCCTGAGGCCGCAGGGCAGGCGCAAGCCTACCTGCGCGTACTGGCGATCTCCGGTCCCTTCAGTGGCATCTTGTTTGCAGTGAATGCCGCGCTGCGCGGGTCGGGCGACACCCGCACGCCGTTTTTCTCGATGATCGTGGTCAATGGGGTGAACATGTTCTTGTGCTGGCTGCTGGTGTTCGGCCCCGCACCCTTCGGCGGGCATGGGGTGGCGGGCATCGGCACGGCCACGGTCATCAGTTGGATGACGGGGGCGCTAACTGTTATTTTGTTAGTGAGACGCAACCAACCGGGCGCTCTGCATTGGTCGCGCGAGAGCCTGCGGCCGCATGTGGAAACGCTGCGGCGCATCGTGCGGGTGGGTTCCCCGCAGGCGCTGGAGATCGCCGGGATGTGGATGATCCACACCTTCGGCATCCGCTTGATTGCGGGATTGAAGGATGCCGGCGCGCTGGGGGCGCACATTCTGGCGATCCGCGTGGAGTCGATGAGTTTTCTACCGGGTTTCGCGATCGCCACGGCGGGCGCGGCCTTGGCCGGGCAATACCTCGGCGCGGGATCGCGGGAGATGGCTGTTAGGGCGGTGCGGCTTTGTTGGAAATCCGCAGTGCTGCTGATGGGGGCGATGGGGCTCTTCTTCGTGCTCGGGCGGCACCAGTTGATCGGTTGGATGGCACCCGGCAGCGATCTGCATGCTCGGCTGGCCGTGCCGCTGCTGGTGGTATCTGCGATTGGCCAGCCGTTTTTCGCGACCTGCATCATTCTCAAAACCTCGATGCGCGGGGCCGGGGCCACCCAGATCGTGCTACGGTGGTCGTTTGGCAGCATGTTTTTCTATCGGGTTCTCGTGCTGTGGGCGCTCTCGTCGTACGGCTGCCTGACTCTCACCGGGGTGTGGGTCGTTTTCGTGTTCGATCTGGTGACGCAGGCGGTGATCTTCACGCGTCTGCATGTCCAAGGGAAATGGCTGGATGCCAGCGTATGACTGCGCAATCAGGCCATCAATAGTGGTGGCGGTACGGGCGCGGGCCATAATAGCCACGGTGATAATTGTGGTAATAGCCGCCGTGGTTGTCATTGGCGAGGGCATAACCGAGCGCGCCTGCGGCCACCGCGCCCGCCACCGCCACACCTGGATCCACCGTTTGCATCGGGCGGCCATAGGCATCGTAGGTGGTCATGCAGCCAACACTGGCGAAAGCGCCAACCAGCAGCGCGGTCAATGCGCTCCAGCGGAACAGGCGGGAAGATTGTGATGTGTTCTTCATACCGGAACAGACGCCTGGGCCGGGCGATTATTCAAGCGGGATTCGGAAATTTCCCACGGCTCAATCCTCAGCCGGTTTGGCGGCCTTTTTCGCGGCGGATTTTTTGGCCGGACGCGGCGGGAAGTCGAAGCCGATCTTGCCATCCTTGGGGTCGAAGGTGAGGTGGGCGTCGAACTTCCGCTTTGTTCTGTTAGAAACAAAACCCTTGATGAGGTCGGTTTTCCCGCTGCCGACAAGTTTGAGCACCTGGGCGTGGGAAATCTCATGGGCGAGGATCGACTTGCCGATGCGGATGCCTGCGGGTTCCTTCTTGGTGACGAGTTCGGGGAGGTGGTAGGCCTTGGCACTCTGATAGAGCTTGAGTTTCCGTCCGTCCGCCAGTTCCACCTCGCCGACAAGTTGTTCTTCGGTGAGTTCCGCCGCGGTTTCCCGGTCGTCATTTTCAAAGACGAAGTTGACCTTGAACTTGGCGTCGAGTTCCAGAGCAGCGTCGAAGGGTTTGTTGAACTTCGACTTGAATCCTGTGAGGGGGCCGACGAATTTTGCGGTCAGGAGCGCGGTGGCCTCCTCCTCGGAAAGCAGGCGGCCGGCGATGTGTTTTTTGACTTTGAATTTGCACTCCGGTTGGCGGCACTCATAGGTGGCGTCCGTTTGCCGGAGGTCCTGGACGCCGCAGGCCGGGCAGGCGACCTTGAGATTGGGGAAGGATTGGTTCTTGGCGTCCTCGGCGAGTTTGCGCGCCTTGATCACGATCTCGGTGGTATAGGCGTTAATCTCGCGCATGAACACGTCGCGCCGGAGTTGGCCGTGTTCCATCTGCCGGAGCTTGTATTCCCAATCGCCTGTGAGTTTGGGTGAATAGAGACCTTCGATATCCATCTCACGCACCAATTGGATGAGGCGCATGCCGCTGCCCGAGACGTGGAGTTCACGACCGTCGCGGGCGATATATTTCTGGGCGATGAGGCCCTCGATGGTGGCCGCGCGGGTGGCGGGCGTGCCGAGGCCGCGTTCGGCCATGGCTTCGGCCAGCGCCTCGTCATCGATGAGCTTGCCCGCACCTTCCATGGCCGATAGCAGCGTGGCCTCGGTGAACCGCGCCGGCGGTTTGGTTTCCTCGTGGATGACCTCGATGGATTCGACTTTGGCGGTTTCACCGGCGCTGGCGGCGATGAGTTCGTCCTTGCCGGAGGCGACGCCGGGACGACGGCCATAAACTTCCAGCCAGCCGGGTTTGACGAGGATGCGGCCCTCGGTCTTGAACGCGTCTGTTAGATCCGGGTGTTTGATGCGGGTGAGGCGGGTGGTTTGCTCGAACTCGGCGGGCGGATAGAACACGGCGATGAAACGTTTGACGATCATGTCGAACACCTTCTGCTCGGTGTCGCTGAGTTTGGCGATCTTGCCGGTGGGGATGATGGCGAAGTGGTCGGAAACTTTCTTGTTGTCGAAAACGCGGCGTGACTTGCCGAGGTGGGGGCCGTTGTCCTTGCCACCCTTGAGCACGGCCGCGGCGTAAGGCGCGACCGACAGCTCGCTGTTGGAAATTTCCGCCATCGTCTCGCGGACGTGGCCGGTGTAGTCTTCCGGCAGGTAGCGGGAGTCCGTGCGCGGGTAGGTGATCACCTTGTGTTTTTCATAGAGCGCCTGGGCGATCTGCAGGGTGCCCTTGGCGGAGAACGGTGCCTCGCGCTGGAGGGTTGTTAGATCGTAAAGCTGCGGGGCGATCTGGGATTGCGCCCTCTTCTCCTCGGAAACAATGCCGGATTTCCCCTCGCAGCGGGTTTTGATAGATTCCGCGATGGTTAGATCCCAGATCCGCTCGGCGCGGGCGTGCGGGTTGGCTTCATCTTTTTTCCATGCTTCATCGATCCATTTTCCGAGGTATTCGCCGGCTTTGACCGCGAAGTTGGCATGGACCTCGAAATACGGGCTGGACTTGAACGCCCGGATTTCCGCCTCACGGGCGGCGAGGATGGCCAGCGTGGGCGTTTGCACGCGGCCGGCGGCGGTGATGTTGAATCCGCCGTGGCGCGAGTTGAAGCAGGTGAGCGCGCGGGTGGCGTTGAGGCCAACCAGCCAGTCCGACTCCGAGCGGCACTTGGCGGCGTCGGTTAGGGATTTCATTTGTTCCTCGGTGCGCAGTGTTTCCCACGCTTCGAGGATGGCGTTGTTGGTCATCGATTGCATCCAGAGCCGCTGCACCGGTTTGCGGAGGTTGCCGATTTCCATGATGTAGTGGAAGATGAGTTCGCCTTCGCGGCCGGCGTCGCAGGCGTTGACGATGCGGTCGATGTCCTTGCGTTTGGCGAGTTTGAGGACTTGTTTGAGGCGTGCCTCGGTGTCCGGGATGGGGTCCAGATCAAAGGTCTCCGGAATGGCCGGCAGGACTTGGAAATTCCATGGCAGTTTCTTGCCATTCGGCCCCATCGGCATGCGCAGTTCAACGAGGTGACCGACGGCTGAGGTGATCACGGCCTGGTCGTTTTCAAAAAATACGTCCCGCCCGGAACCCTGTTTCTCGAACTTGCCCAGCGGCTTGGCGAGCGCCCGGCTGAGGTCGGTCATGACGCTGGGTTTTTCTGCGATGATGAGTGTTTTTCCCATAATGAAAGCGGTCCGTGCTGCGGTGTGGCTGGAGGGACTAGGCTCGAAATCGCGAATTTGGCAAGCGGATTGCTCGGAAGAATCAGGAAATGCGGATCGGCTGGGGAGGGTTTCGGCTGCGTTCGGGCAGGCACCCTGTGATTTTCAGCCCAGCAAAGCGGGTCTTGCCGACCGGAGAGTCTTGCGATAGACTTTCCTCATGGTGTCCACCCAGCAAGAACCTGCGGCTGCCCGCATTCCTGCTCCGCCGGAGTTGGTGGAGCGGGCGGAGGCCTTGGTGCGTGAATACGGCTACTGCTGCTTCTGGTTCTGGCACCCGGAAGCAAGGGTGAGATACTGTGATGATGTGCGGCAGGTCGTGCTGCACCTCCGGGAATACGGCAATTGGCAGGCGTGGCGTGCCGCACAGGAACTGCAGCGATGCCTCTAACGGAATTCCAACGCGAAGTCCTTGAGATTCTGGCCGCCCTGCGGACGGAGGAGAGCCATTTTGCGGGCGGTTTGGTACTCAACGCCGATGACGAATCGGCCCGCTATTCGAAGGACTTTGGTTTGTTTCACGATGCGGTGGAGGATTTGACCGCAGCCAGCGAACGGGATGTCGCCGCTTTGCGGGCGGCAGGATTCGAGGTCAAGGTGACCGATGATTACGGGGATTGGAGCAAGCCGTCCTCGTTTCGCAAGGCCAGGATCTCCCGTGGGGAGGATCATTTCACGGTGGATTGGGCGCATGACACGGCCTGGCGGTTTTTCCCGATCCTGCGCGACCCACTGCTGGGCTGGCGCCTGCACTTGTTCGACATGGCCGTGAACAAGGCGCTCGCCTTGTCCGCCAGGACGGAGACGCGCGATTACATCGATATTCTCGAACTGGCCCGGCGCTATTCGTTAGAAGCCATCGTTTGGGCGGCCTGCGGCAAGGACGAAGGATTCAGTCCGCTGTTCCTGCTGAAAATGATGCGGCGTTTTGCCAAGATCGAACCGGGGACCCTGAACAAAATCAAGGCAAGGGATCTGGATCCAATCGCCATGAAGATGGAATGGATCACGATCTGCGACCACGCGGACGAGGTCATCACTCACCTGGCGGACACCCAGTTGGACATGCCGATCGGGGTTGCCTTCGTGGATGATCAGGGAGAACCCGGATGGATTGGGACGAATCCCGCATTGAAAATCCACCACCCGACACTGAGGGGCTGCTGGCCGGTGATCCGGGATGTGGAATAATCCTCCTCAAGCCGCGCCCACCATCGGCCTAACAGGGATTCCTTTGCTCGCGAAGTAGCGTTTCGCCTCGCCCACCGTGTGCATGCCGAAGTGGAAAATGCTGGCGGCCAGGACGGCATCCGCCTTGCCGGCATCGAGCACTTCCACCATGTGATCGAGGTTGCCCGCGCCGCCGCTGGCAATGACCGGAATGCCGACCGCCATGGAAACCGCGCGCGTCAGTTCGAGGTCGTAACCCGCCTGGGTGCCATCCGCATCCATGCTGGTGAGCAGGATTTCCCCGGCACCGCGGCGCCAAACTTCCATGGCCCACTCCACCACGTCGAGCCTAACAGGTGTGCGGCCGCCATGGGTGTATACGCCCCATTTGCCGGGACTCTCTCGTTTGGCATCGATGGCCACCACAATGCACTGGCTGCCGAAGGTTTTGGCACCGGCATCGATGATATCGGGGTGGTTCACTGCGGCGGTGTTGACCCCTACCTTGTCCGCGCCGGCTAACAGCATTTCGCGCATGTCGTCCACCGTGCGAATGCCACCGCCCACGGTCAGCGGGATGAAACAACATTCGGCGGTGCGGCGGACGACATCCACCATCGTGCGGCGCTTGTCCGAGGATGCGGTGATGTCCAGAAACACCAGCTCGTCGGCCTGCTGCGCATTGTAAGCCATGGCCGCCTCCACCGGATCCCCGGCATCAATGAGATCCACGAAGTTCACGCCCTTGACGACGCGGCCGTCAGTGACATCAAGGCAGGGGATAATTCGTTTGGCGAGCACCCGGGAGTCTTCCGCATCGCATGCGAGGTGGCAAGCGCGGAACGCAGGGGGAGAGGTGGTAGGGGGAAGAGGGAGAGAATGATGAATGATGAATGATAAACCCAGGTCTTTGGGGAAAGCGGCTTGCCGAGTACTTGGTCGACAAACTTTCTGATCTAGGCATACAGACGGAGGAGATCATCGGATCCAGAGATCACAGATGTAACCTGGTGCGAACCGTAACACGAATATTGAACTAATGGCTCTTCTTGTATTTCGGTGGGAATTTCTGTAGGAAACGCCGTGGACCCTGAGATGACGCGTTCTAACATTTTTGCCTGAGGTGTCCATGAATGGAGCGCGCCACCTTCGTTCCCGACCTCTCCCTTGCTTCGGCGGGGGTTTTGCTTCAGCCTTGCTCCGTGGATTGGGTCACACATGCAGCGCTGGGAGCGGCGATCGGCGAATGGATGCTGGGCAGGCGCATGGGCAACCGTGCGCTGGCGTGGGGTGCGTTGTTAGGGATCCTTCCGGATTTGGATTTGTTGTTGTCGCCGCTGCTGGATACGGCGGCCATGCTGTGGTGGCATCGCGGTCCCAGCCATTCGTTGCTGGTGATGGGCGTGGTCGCGTGGGCGCTGGCCCCGTGGCTGGCAAAACTCTGGAAAAAAGACAAGATTTCACGCGCGACTGCCGGATGGCTGGTCTTCGCGGTGTGGGGTTCGCATGTCCTGATCGATGGTTTTACGGTGTATGGGACGGCGGTGCTCTGGCCGTTTTCGGGTCGTCCGGTGGGCTTCAATTTTCTCTTCATCATCGATTTGCTGTTCACGCTGCTCTTGCTGTTCACGGTGCTTTGGATGGCTTTTCTGCGGACCAAAAAACAATGGCCGAAACGCCGCCGTCTGAATGCCTGGGGGTTGGGATTGGCCGCAGGTTATGCGCTTCTGGCGGTGGGCATGAAATTCGTGGCCTCCGCCGGATTCGATGCGGACTTGTCCCGGCGTCCTGTCACCTACCAACGCCGCATGGAAGCGCCCACCCCGTTCAACATTTTGCTTTGGCGCTCCGTGGTGGATCGCGGAGACGAGTTCTGGGTGGGATACCGCACGGTGTTTGAATGGCACAGCACCCCCGTGCGCTGGACCATCTATCCGAAAGGAAGCCACGCGCTCACCCCGGTTTCTCACATGCGCGAGGTGAGAGCGCTCATGAATTTCACCGACGGCTGGTGGATCGCCCGCCCCCACGCGCAGGGGGTGTGGGTCGGCGATCTGCGGTTCTGTGAGACGCGCAACTGGGGCGACAAGAAAAACGCCGTGGACAGCCGCATGGCATTCGCTTGGGACGTCCTGCCCGCAGCAAGTGGCGACCCCCTGCGGCCATTGGCCCATCCCCGCAACCATACCGCCCAAATGCTCAAGCGCATGGCCTTGCGCATCGGCGGAAACCGCGCCCATTGGGAGGCCAACCCGCGCCTCGCAGGCATCACCGGAAGCCTGCCGGAATTCCTGGCCGTGAAGGAATAACCCCTAAATTCTTGAAATCTGCGTCTATCTGCGTGCATCTACGGTTCAAATTCTCTTTCCAGGATGCTTTCTTGCGTCATGCCAATTCCAGACTTTCGGATTTTTGGTAATCGACTATCACTTTAGGCATGAGAGTGATTTGCATGCTTTTCCTACTGGCCGTGGCCGCCATGGCGGCTCCCGCGGATCCCGGGGGAACGGCTGTCCGCTTCCTGGAAAAAGTCCGTGCTGGAAACCTTAACTTGGAACCCGGCGGCGATACCGCTCTCGCCCCGGAAACTGGTGACATCAAACGTCAGGAAATCGCCCGCCGACTCGACCGCATGGCCCGCGATATCGGCAAAGATCCGCTCGAGTCCGGCACCGTAAATATCGATGACGACCTGGCCGCGGTTCTGGTTAGAAATACCGCCGTCAGTGATCCCGACAAACTCCAGGTCTTTCCCGTGGCCCTCGTCAAACGCAACGGCGCGTGGATCGCCGCTCCCGTGCCCGCCTCGTTCGAAAATTCCGGCCTCGGATATTCCACGGCCCTCAGAAAACGTTCAGCCGCCCTCCAAGATTGGATGCTCGCGCAACAAGCGCGCGAATTGGCCGATCTCCGCGCTCAGGCCACCGCAGCCATGCGCGAGGAAATTTCAAGAAAACTTCCCGCCGCCACCTTGCGGATGTTCACCCCGGCACAGGCGGCGGAGTGCTTTCTAACCGCATGCGCGGACGGAAGCCTGCCCGAACTGCTCGGACTGTTAGGCGGCTTGTCCGCATCCCCGGCGGAGGACTGGCCGCTGCGGGCAAGAGCGGCGGGCCGGGCGGTTGCACCCACCGCCAGGACCATGCGCCCGTGGCGTCTTCTCGTTTCCAGGGATGTGCTGCGCGCCATCGTGCGCCACACCGAAGAGCAAAACAGTGCGCGCTTTTCCATTGCCTGTCTGGATCCCTCCAGCGATATGGCCACGCTGCGCAGCCCGCAGGTGGAACTGGTCAACCTGGATCTATCAAAAACTCCGGAGGGTTACTGGAGAATTGATCCCCCCGCGTCATTCATCCAGGACCTGGGCAAGGTCGAGAACCCACAGTCCGGGGATGAAAACGCGGAGATTCTGGACGCATTCCCCGCAAAGCTCGCCGGGCTTTACCCATTCGCACCTCAGGCCACGGCGTCACAAGCCAGCCAAGCCGTCATTCACAGCCTTGAATCATCCCCGCTGTCTGCGCTCGTCCCCTATATCTGCGGTGCCGGTGATCCACAGAACGCCCGCAAGTCATTGATCGCCGCCGCCCGGATCTGGTGGGCCCTGCGCAACCCCTCGTCCGTCTGCCACGTGGTGCCCCTCGCCACGCGCGTGGACGAGGATAAGTGCGCCGCCATCTATCAGTTCTTCTCCTGCCGGAATCCCGACCTCTCAGATTTGAAAATTCTCTATTTTGATCGATCAACCGATGGCTGGCTCTGGACGCCCCAAGTTCCGCCCGAAACCGAGAAGGCCTTCTCCAAGTGGACGGAAACGGAAACGCGTCATTGGAAAAACCATTGGCAGTCGGTGCTGCTGGAAGATTGCATCCGCTTGGAACACCTCCCGGACCCGGGCGCCCCCGCCAGCGAGGAAGCCGCCCGCACACTGATGCAATCCTGGCTGGCCGCCACCCGCGCCGGCGATCTGACCTCCGCACTCCGACTTACCGCCAGACTCAGCGCAGCGGACAGCGAGGCCGGTCTCCTGCGCAATCTGGGTTATGAGATGACCGATAGCCGCAGGAACCGCAATCCGCCCACCATCACCGGCATCCAACGCGGCTTGTTCTGGGTCGCCGTCGGCGCCAGCACCGTTTCCGACAGTAACACCGTTTTCCCCTTCTATCCGATCATCAACACCCCCGGCGGACCGCGCATTCTGCTAGAGGTGGACCTCTGCGCACACGGCGGACGCAGCCGGGATTTCCTCAACAAGACCGCGCTGGAACGCCTCCGCAAAACCAACCCCGCCGCGGCCGATGAACTCGCAAAACTTTTTTCCAACCACCGCACGAAGGTGATGGAAACCACCAAACCCTGATTACCCCGCAGCTCTGTCCGCAGAAAGGGTCTAACAATTAGATCCTACGTGATCACGTAAGTGCATTCCGTCCGGTTTCAGCACATCTTCATGCACATCAATTTCACGCCCCCCCCGGTATCTGAGGCCTGGACCACGGGCACCCCCCAGCAGAATAGTGTGACCGTCCCGGTCTCCCCCCAAAGGGGACCGGGGCGGAAGGTGGGCCACCTGCTCCGGCAATAGGCGTGAACATCACCACCGGATCGCTGCGGCGGCCCAGGTCAGGCCGGCACCGAAGGCGACGAGCACGATGTGATCGCCGCGTTTGAAGGCCCCGCTGCGGTTCGCCTCGTCGAAGGCGATGGCGATGGCCGCGGCCGAGGTGTTGCCGTATTTGTGGAGATTGATGAACACGCGGTCGTTAGGGACGGCGAGGCGGTCGGAGATGGCGTCGATAATGCGCAGGTTCGCCTGGTGCGGGATCACGCAGGCGATGTCCTCGGGTTTCCAACCGGCGCGGGCGATGACTTTTTCCGCAGCTTCCTTCATGCGGTTGACGGCAATCTTGAACACCTCCTTGCCCTGCATGTT
>CAYWLC010000073.1:0-2812 GCA_964458895.1 uncultured Luteolibacter sp.
GCTCGGCGAGTTCGAGCATGGTGAACTCACCGGGGTTGCCGAGATTGACGGGACCTGTTAGACCCGGGTGGTTCATCATGCGGACGAATCCCTCGATAAGATCGTCCACATAACAGAACGAGCGGGTCTGGGTGCCGTCGCCATAGATGGTCAGGTCCCTGCCCTGGAGCGCCTGGACGATAAAATTGGAGACGACCCGGCCATCATCGGGCAGCATGCGCGGGCCGTAAGTGTTGAAGATGCGGACGACGCGGATATCGACGCGGTTCTGGCGGTGGTAATCGAAGAAGAGGGTTTCCGCGCAGCGTTTGCCCTCGTCATAACACGAGCGGATGCCGATGGGATTGACGCTGCCCCAGTAGGTCTCCGGCTGGGGATGGATCTCCGGGTCGCCATAGACCTCGGAGGTGGATGCTTGGAAAACGCGCGCACCGAGGCGTTTGGCGAGGCCGAGGCAATGGATCGCCCCCATGACCGAGGTTTTGACGGTCTTGATCGGGTTGTGTTGGTAATGCGGCGGCGAGGCCGGACAGGCGAGGTTGTAGATCTGATCGACCTCGAACTTGAACGGCTCGGTCACATCGTGTCGCACCAGTTCAAAGTAAGGATTGGCCAGCAAGTGGGCGATGTTGCCTTTGCGCCCGGTGAAAAAATTATCCAGGCAGATCAACTCGTGGCCCTCATGCAGGAGGCGGTCACAAAGATGGGATCCCAGAAAGCCAGCTCCGCCAGTGATCAAGATGCGCATGCCCGGAAACCACCAGCAATTGGCGGCAAGATCAAGCCCGAATCATCCCGGAATCAATCCGAAACAGCTCCTGTTTCAGAAGAAATACAACCGCAGATGAACAGGATTGACGCAGATCTAGATGAAATTGAATCCCATCGCGATGAGTCGGACAGGGCAAATGGTAGTGGACTCAGCCATCATCCACCTCCTCTGCGTTCATCTTGTTCATCTGTGGCGGAGGCTTATTCTTTACCGGCGTCTGCCTTTTTCATGCCCTCCTCGAGTGTCTTGATGTCGGCGGGCTTGGTTGTGGGGTCGGTCAAGTGGTGATCCAACGGCACCAGCAGGTTCTTGGTTTTTCCCATTTCTAACGACAGTGCCTGCGCTGCGGCTATCACATCGGCGGTCAATCCCTTGGTCATTGAAATGTTCCGTTTGGCAAAGTTGGTGGGAGACGGGTCCATGGTGGCTGACCGCAACAACAGCGCGACACCCGCGATTTTGTCCACCTTCACACCATCACCGCGCACATACAGCATGCCCAGATTGCCAATAGCGAGCGCATCACCCTGCACCGCAGCCTTGCGATACCATTGGTTGGCCTGTGCAAAATCCACGGCCGTGCCACGACCGTTCTCATACAGCACGCCCAAATTGAATTGCGCGTTGGAATTGCCCTGCTCCGCCGATTTCCGATACCAAACCAGTGCCTGTTTTTCGTCTTTGGTGACTCCTATGCCTTGCTCATACATCAAAGCCAGATTGAATTGGCAATCCGCCTCACCCTTTTCCGCGGAAGCGCGAAATTCTTTGACGGCCAGCGGCAGATTGCCAGCTTCATAGGCTGCAACGCCTTCCTTCAAACCCGCCAGGGCCGGGCCGATCAGGATGCTGAGGAATCCGGCCAGGGCCAATCTAGCAGTCGCGCGGGGATGGGTTCGTTTCATGGTAATCCCCACCCTGTATGCGAAACCAAGCACCCAGGCAAGCACTAATCCCGAACTCCGTAGTTGAAAACTTGGTTTCGATTTTGAAACCACGGATTATACGGATTTAACGGGCTAATGTCTCAAGCGATGGAAACAAAATCAGCATGTGACGCATGACCGACATCTGACAAGCCTAGCAGCTTTTCATCCGCTATTTCCCCACCAGCAGGCTGGTTCCGGTCATCTGGGCGGGTTTGGGCACGCCGAGCATATCTAACAAGGTGGGTGCGACATCGGCGAGGATACCGTTTCTGACCTGATAGTTTCCGGCGTCGACCGCGACATAGATGATTTCGACGAGGTTGGTGGTGTGGGCGGTGTTGGGCGAACCGTCGGGGTTGCGCATGTATTCGCAGTTCCCGTGGTCGGCGGTGATGAGCAACTTGCCGCCGAGGCGCAGGGTTTCCTCGACGACGGCCCTGACGTCGGCGTCGATGGTTTCCACCGCCTTGATGGCGGCCTCCACCACGCCGGTGTGACCGACCATGTCCGGGTTGGCGAAGTTGAGGATGACGAGGTCGTAGTCCCTGAGTTTGGCCACCACGGTTTCAGTGACCTGCTGGGCGCTCATTTCCGGTTTAAAATCATAGGTCGGCACGTCCTTGGGGGACGGAATGATGACGCGGTCCTCGCCTTTGTTAGGGAGTTCCACACCGCCGTTGAAGAAGTAGGTGACGTGCGGGTATTTTTCGGTTTCGGCGATGCGCAACTGGTTGAGGCCGGCGGTGGCCACGGTCTGGCCTAACACCATGTCGAGATTCTCCGAACCGAAGATCACCGGGCAGGTGTATTTCTCATCATACTCGGTGAGGGTGTAATAGGCGGTCACGGGCGCGACCGTGCGGTCGAAACCCGCGAAGTCGGGCTTGAGGAAGGCGTCCGAAATCTCGCGGGCGCGGTCGGCGCGGAAATTAAAAAACAACACCGCGTCGCCGTCTCTAACACGCTGGGTGTCCGCCTCGGCGAACACCATCGGCGGCATGAATTCGTCGGTCTTGTCGAGACGGTAATAATCGGCCACGGCCTCGCTGGCGAGAATGTCGCGTTTTTCGCCCTTGCCTAACACAATGGCATCCCAGGCGAGTTTGACGCG
>CAYWLC010000073.1:2822-13857 GCA_964458895.1 uncultured Luteolibacter sp.
ATCGCGAAATAGCGACCGACCACCGTGGCGATGCGCGCGCCGCACTTGGCGGCCTCGTCCTCGACTTTCGCCAGATAGGCCGCGCCGCCGGTGGGCGAGGTGTCACGTCCGTCGGTGATGGCGTGGATCATGATGTCGCCCACGCCCGCCTGGCTGGCATACTTGACCATCGCGATGAGCTGGTCCTGGTGGCTGTGCACGCCGCCGTCGGAGACCAGGCCGATGAAATGCAGGCGCGAGGATTTGGCCTTGTCCAGCATGCTGACAAAAACCGGGTTGGTGGCGAGCGATCCGTCCTCGATGGCCTTGTTGATGCGGGTGAGGTCCTGATAGACGATGCGTCCGGCGCCGAGGTTGAGGTGGCCGACTTCCGAGTTGCCCATTTGGCCGGGCGGGAGTCCCACATCCAGGCCGGAGGCACTGAGGTATCCCAATGGGTAATTTTCGTGCATTGCGTCGGCGAACGGGGTTTTCGCCAACAACACGGCGTTGCCGTCCTTGACTGCGCTTGCTTTACCCCCGGGGTTCACACCCCAGCCGTCGCGAATGATGAGAACCACTGGTTTCTTGGCCATGACGGCGGGCATTTAGCCCCCCGCACGACCCTAGGCAAGTCTTGAAAGACGCGGGGGCAAAATATGCGCCGGGGGATTCTTAAAGAAAATGGTACAGTTGGATCAAACGCTCACTTCCACGTAGCCGCCAGGGGGCAATCCATCGATCGCAATGACCACGTCCTGAATTTTCTGTCGGATTCGTGGCCACGAGGTGCTCATTATCACGACGATTCCGATCTTACGCTGAGCCAGATTCTGCTGATAGCGCAGGTTCTGATCTGTCGTGACCAGAATGCAGAATCCCGCTTACTCGGCAGCGGCGAGCAAATCCCCGTTTGCCAATTTGGACCATCCCATCTCGGCAGCGGTATCCACCGTCCGAGAATGAAGGTAACTCCGCAGTGGAACCGGGGTCCCTTGGTCGAACAGGATCTTCATGCCGCCGCCACCGGTTCAAGGCTTGCCGCTGCAAAATCGAGGACCGCTTCCACCTGGAGCCTCGTCACCCCCGGGAACCATTCCACAAACTCGTCCACCGTGGCTCCATCCTCTAGGTTCTCGAAGAGTGCCCTCACCGGCACTCGCGTTCCCCGGAACAGCCATGCACCGCTGACCTTCCCGTGAACTCGCTCCACCTCCTTGCATTCTGACCAGTCTTTCATAAAGCATCGGTGTATACCCGCTCTGGACGTCATTCAAGCCTCCATTCCAGGGCCTGCATTTCGGGGCATTGAATTCCAATGCCATCACAGCCCCCTTCGGGGCGCCCATGATCCGGCGGATGACGGGCGGTGACTGGTTGAAGACCCGGCCGTTTGATGCCGGAGCTTCAATCCATGTCACCGCCCGCTTGGTAGCGCTCGCCAGCTGCAACCAAAAAAATCCGGTGGAGAGGTTTGAGATGTCAGCCCCCCTGCACTCGTGGGGGGCGGATGTCGCAAGATTCTCCGGTCAGATTCGGAATTGCCAGAAGGTGTCGGTATCGCGGTCACACCACGCGGGGCGGCGGGACATAGGGTCTTGTAATGTGCGGATGGCCTTGCGACCGCCGGTTGATAGAAAACTTTCGCAATGGAGGGTCACCACTGCGAGGCCCTTGTAATGCGTGCCATTGAGGGTGATGACGGCTTCTTCGCCGAAAATTTCCGCAAGGTGATCCTTGAGCAATCCGGTTTCCTTTTTGCCCAAAAACAGAAACGCGGGGCTTTCTCCGCGGCTGCACTTGGAGCGGATCAGGGCGGACACGGCCTCGCCGTCCCAGCTCTCTTCAAAAGACAGCTCGGACGGAATGGAGATGTCATCCGGATACGGCAGATGATGATTGGTAAGATTCATGGAGGGGTCGGGTGGCGATGTCGTAGGCGTCCCGAATATGGAACACATCCCGCTCTGAACAACCGGTGGATCGTGACGTTATTGGAACAATTCCCTCGAATCGCTCACTCCGCCGCAGGCTTCACCAGAGGCTCCGGCCTCACATTGCGGTGGATCCAGACGCTCTGGACCAGACCTAACAGAAACATGCAGGTCACCACGAATGTGCCTGAGTAGCTGATCAGGGGCATCGGTATCCCGGTGATGGGCATCAGCAGCACGCACATGGCGATGCTCTCGAAGACCTGGGCGAAAAACATCGCGACCACCAGGCTGGCCAGCATTCTTCCGCAGATATCGCGGCTGTAAAACGCGATAAAGAGCCCCTGGATCAACAACAGGGCGAAGGCGGAGAGCAACAACAAGCTGCCGCGGAAACCGAGTTCCTCCGCGATGACGGCGAAGATATAGTCATTGTGG
Source organism: uncultured Luteolibacter sp. (assembly GCA_964458895.1). GTDB lineage: Bacteria > Verrucomicrobiota > Verrucomicrobiia > Verrucomicrobiales > Akkermansiaceae > Luteolibacter. The sequence continues at coordinate 5,174 of CAYWLC010000073.1, forward strand.
GCGGTATCCCTTGGGATGAATCCCTTGGCATGCAGGGAACCCTGCTCGATGGTGGCGTTCCAGCCGACCCCTTTCCACCCGGCCTTGCCGACCGCCAGGGAGATGTTGTGGGCGGCGTATGCCTCTGCGGTGATGTCAACTTCCTGCCCGTGCAGCATGCGCAACCAGGTATCAATGCGCTGCGGACCGCGCTCGGACACCAAGGGCAGGGCCACAAAATAGAGCAGCGGGATCATGCCGACCCCGATCAAGGTCAGGAAGGAGATGTGGCGGTACGGCGTGCCACCCACTAACAAAGCGACAATCGACACCGGGATCCACACCAAGGCCGAACCCATGTCGCCCATTTTCATCACTAACAGGCAAGGGATCGCGGCCAACACTCCGATGATGCCGATGCGGATGAGCGGAGAGCCAAACCAACGGTGAAGCTTGGGCAAATCCTGAACCAGCCAGGAAATCAGCAGAATACCGGAGGAAATCCCCAGTTGCGCGGGCTGGAATTTCAAACCAAAACTCGACAGGCGGTGGACCGCCTCATCCTGATGCATGGCCATCATCAGCAGCGCCATGCTCACGAGGTAGAATGGAATGCCCAACCAGCGGATCCAGCGGTAGTCGATGAAGGCCGCGCTGAAATACGCCACGCTACCAAACAGAATCCAGCGCTTCTGCATGCTCGCGTAATACACTCCGGCACTGCCATATTGATTGAGAACCTCCTTGGAAATCGGAAGATGGCGCGCCGCACTCTCGATCATGAACACCCCGCAGATGAGCAACCCGTACATCACGAAGACGAGCACCCAATTCATCCTTAAAATTTTTCTCAGAAACGGCGTCATGCGCAGTGGCGGCGACCATACGCCACATGCCACCCATGGCAAGGCAGGCGTGAAAAATCCGCAGCTTGCCCAATGTCATCCACATTTCCCTGCCGCCAATCTTGACGCGGGTGGCGTGATGGGGCATCAATCGGCCTGTGAGATTGAACTTCCTCCTCTCCATGGGTGCCGCCTTCGCCGTGGCCTGCGGGCTTGTGCCAGCCCAACAACCCAAACCGGCCAAAGCCCCGGCCAAAGCCCCGGCCAAAGCCCCGGCCAAACCCGCGCCCGCCACACCCGCCCCAAGCGTCGCAGCCACGCCGACGGACGAGGGAGAGGTGGCCACCGAACCGGTGCCTCCGGAAGTCATCGCCTCCGCAGTGACCGCCGTGGCCAAGCTGGGCGATGAAGTCGTGCTCGGCCACTATCAGGTGGCGGTAGACCGCATGTTCCCGCTGTGGAAGGAGCGCACCGCGCAGAGCCTGGGCGGCATGGAGGCCCTCAACAAACGGCTCGCCGGGGTCACCGCGCAGATGGTGCAGCAGGGCATCAGCATGATTTCCTTCAAGCCGCAGGGACAACCGCGCGTGTTCGAAGTGAGTCCCGGCGCAAAAACCGTTAGTGAGAGCGGCACCGAAGCGCGGAAACTCGTTTACACCAAATGGCTGGTGCTGGTGCCCACGATCACCCAGTTCCGGATTTTCCCCAAGGACAAGCCCACCAAGGCTGTCATCATCGACAGCATCAGCTATCAGGTGGCGGTTTCGGACAAGGGAAAAAACGACTGGACATTCATTGACGGAGCGGGGCTCAATACCTCCGACCTGCGCGGCATGTTCTCGACACTGCCGAAGGACATGGAGCTGCCGCCGGTCGAGAAACACGAGTCTCGTTAGAACAGGGTTATGGCATCGGGAAAAAAGGGAATCGCAAGGCAACAAATCGAGCATCGCAAACTGGTGGAACTTTGGAAGCGCGGGCAAAGCCGTTTCTGCGAGGTGCGCAATTCGAATATCCACGGCTGCGGCGTCTATGCCACGAGTTTCATCGCGCGGGAGACACGCATCATCGAGTATGTCGGCGAGTTGATCAACAAGAAGGAAAGCGAGCGCCGCGGGGTGTCCCAACACGCCAGGTCATTGCGCACGGGCGACGCGGCGGTTTATATCTTCACGCTGTCGAGGAATTATGACATCGACGGCAACGTGCCGTGGAACATCGCGCGCCTGATCAACCACTCGTGCGCACCGAATTGCGAGGCGTGGATCGAGGGCCGCCGGATCTACATCCACGCCCTGCACGACATCAACGCAGGCGAGGAACTCACCTTCGACTATGGCTTCGATGTGGATTGTTACGAGGACCACCCATGCTGCTGCGGCAAGCAGGAATGCATCGGTTACATCGTGGGCCGCGACCAATGGCCGCAACTGCGCGAAAAGCTCAGGGAGAATGCCATCAAGGCCCCCCGCCCTGCATGACCTTGTAGCCCCACCACAGGAGCGCACAGGTGGCGGCAATCAACAACACCAGCATCACAAAACTGCGCTCGACGATGCGCCGCTGGTTCTTGACCTGCCCGCGCGTGGTCGCCTCCTCGTGGAGTCTCATGGACCTGCGCTCCTGGATGTCCTCCATCGGCGGGATGGTCCGCTCGCTTTCCTCGCGCTCTCTGGCGATGCGTTTCTGGTTTTCCTCGAACTCTCGCATGCGTTTGCAGATTTCCCGCTCTTCGGCGAGCAACTCGTCCATCTCCGATTCTTCCTTGAATTGCCTGGTGTGACTCATGGCGTGGAGGCTGTCGTCATTTGATTAGATAGATCAGCATCGCCATGCCGGCGAGAATGATGACCGCCAACGGCAGGGTGAAGGCGAAACCATTGCGCAGGTGGATCATGAATTCCCCGGCTTCCCTGCCGCGACCGGCCGCACGCGCGCGTTTGGACGCTCGTCCGAAAATCGCCCCGCTGCGAGTCCCCTCGAAATGCGCCGCCGCCTGGTCATACTCGTCGGCCGCAAGGTCGATGGAAACCGACGCACGGTCGAGTTTTTCTGATAGATTTTCGCGCCCCCAGTTGTCGGGATTGTATTTCTGGATCTTGTCCAGGTGGCTGGCGAAGCAGACGCGGCATTGTTCCAAGTCCTCCGACTCCTCATGGATTTCGGCCAAGCCGCGATCGATCAGGGTGATGGCGGAGGTGAGTTTCTCCGCAAGTTCCACCTGCTGGGAGAGGAAATTGCGCTTGCGGCTGGTCAGCTCCTCAAGTTCCAGTTTTTTGCGCGCCAACTCTTCGAGCTGAATGCGATTGCGCTCCATTTCCTCCTGGGTGTCGCGCAACTTGCGGTCGTAATCCTCGGTGCCACGGTCGGACATGTCTGAGGATGGCATTTCCATCTGCGCCGAGCGGATGCGGATATGGTGGGTGTGGTCGGTGGGTATGGCCATAATGGACGGGGGTTGTGACTAGCCGGAAACGCTTTACACAAAGGTTTGCCATTTGGCCAGCAAAATATCTAAGTTTTCTTAATGAATTCAGATATAGAACATCGTATCCCCGGTGCTATTGGCCAGGGTTTCCAAGGTGATCTGCTCGAGTGCCGCTTGCAGGGCGACGGAGACTTGATCCCAAACGAGGCGCACGGCTTGGCCGGATTCCCCCTCGCGGGCCACCGAAGATTGGAGCAGGGATGGGTCCACGGCTTCCACGATCTGGCGCAGGGTGATGGTGGCCGGCGGGCTGGCCAGCAGGTAGCCACCGTTCTTGCCGCGGCGGCTCTCGATGAGGCCGGAACGGCGCAAATCGTTGAGAATTTGCACCAGAAAGTTTCCCGAGACGGCTTCCCGTTGCGCCAAGGCCTCAAGCCGTGTAAGAGTCCGTCCGTCATGGTGCTTCGCGAGCTGGGCCATGGCCCGGAACGCGTTTTCCAATTTCTGCGAAATCTTCATGAACCCATCCCAACAAACCGAAACCCATCCGACCAGCAAGAATACTCAAACGCTGTGCGCCGGGAGCCTTGCGGACCTCACATCCCTCTGGGAAACCCTGCGCGAAGAGGCACGGCGCATGAGTTCCGAGGAACCCGCCCTCCTGCCCTTGGTTGATGACGTGATCCTGTCGCGCCCCTCACTCGCCGCCGCCCTGGGTGCCCGTCTGGCCCTCAGCCTGGCCCGCCAGGACATGCCGCGCGCCACCATGGAAACCGTTCTAACAGAAATGTTCGACCGCCATCCGCAGATTCTCCACAGCTCGATGCGCGATCTGCGGGCGATGTTCGAGCGGGATCCCGCCTGTTTTTCGCTACTGGAACCACTGCTGTTTTTCAAGGGCTTCCTTGCGCTGGCCACCTACCGCGTCGCCCACCAACTCTGGCTGGACCAGCGCCGCTGGCTCGCCCTCTATCTGCAAAGCATTTGCAGCGAAATCTTCGCCGTGGACATCCACCCGGCCGCACGCGTCGGATGCGGGATTTTGTTAGACCACGCCACCTCCTTTGTCGTGGGCGAAACCGCCGTCATTGAGGACGACGTGTCGATCCTGCATGAGGTCACCCTCGGCGGCACCGGCAAGGAAACCGGCAACCGCCACCCGATCATCCGATCCGGAGTTCTGTTAGGCGCGGGGGCCAAGATCCTCGGACGTGTCGAGATCGGAGCCGGTGCCAAGGTGGGTGCCGGCAGCGTGGTGCTCGCCGACGTGCCGCCGCATACCACCGCGGTCGGAGTGCCCGCCGTCATCGTCGGCAAGTCCGGCGAGGAGAACCCGGCCATTGAAATGAACCAGAAATTCGACTGCCCGAGCGGACTCTGAGGAACCCTAAATGACCAACACCATGCGCGCCAGTCTCACCCTCATTGCCTTGTTAGGCCTCAGCCTTGTTTCCTGCGAGAAAGTGAAAACCTTGGCCGACAAGGCCTCCACGGCGGTCAAGGAACAAATCACCTCGAAAAAAACCAAGGTGCAAGTTCCCACCACGGACAATGAACTCCAGAAACTCGTCGATCAAACTCCGGAGGGTGTGATCTTCCGCAAGGATCTCCCCTTCCCCGAGCACCTGGAGGTGATCGTGACCAGTCAAACCGAACTGTCGGGCCGCTACGTGCGGTCGTCCGAGTTTGGCAAGGAGTCAAACTCGCTGGCCGGCACCTTCTCCAGTGTCACCAAGCTGGAGCGCACCGGCAACCAGGTGCGCGTCACGCGCGAACAATCGACGGTCACGCCGAAGGATTCTAACAATCCTGGAACCGCGGAAAAGACCCGAGACAAGGACAAGGACAAGGACAAGGACAAGGACAAGACTGCGCAAACATCCCTTCCCCTCGCCAAACCCTATACCTTGCGCAAAACCGGCAATACTTGGAAATCCGCGGATGGCAACAACTTTGCCAGCGCCTACATCGCCAAGCAGCTCGCCCCGGTCTTCGACCAATTGTTAGTGGACAACTCAGTGTATCCCCGGCGCTTCTGGTTTGCCAAACGCAGGCTGAAAATTGGTGATCAGCTCGATCTATCCGGAGAAGCCATGCCCATGTTGCAAGAGGGGACCCGCAAAGGCTCATTCCATTTGAAACTGCTCGCCCTTGAAGCGGTGGAGGGTCATCCCTGCGGAGTCTTCGAAGTCACCGGAGACTACAGCGGCAAACAATTCCCGGATTTCGACGGTGGCTTCACCGATGAGGACGTCACCATCCAGTCGGGAAAATTGTGGCTGTCGCTGCTCTATCCGGTGATCCTCAAGGGGGAGATGGACACCGTCAAAACCACCTCCTCCGGGACCAACGGCAACCCCGTCAGCCGCAGCCAGGGTGCCTGCAAGCGCAGCTTCAGCCACACCTGGAAACCCCTGCGACCGTGAGGCTGCGGTGGGCGAAACGAACAAGCCTTGGGCAGCACTGGGAGTTACCCTCCAGGCTAACTTGATTGTTACAGGCGGCGGGCAGAATGCCCGCGCCCAATGCCCGCGCCCACGTGGCCCTGGCATTCTGCCCGGAGCCCCCATACAAAAGTTACTCCAGATTCCACACCCAGCGCGCGCGGGTTCTGGTGCTAGAAAGGAAAATGCCAAAGGTATCACCGACCCTTATTACAGCTGATTGCGCTGCTTGAAACTGATTTCACTGAAAGAATCAGCTCGAATTTGACTCACCTTTTGGGTGGACGGCTCGTTCTTTCTAACATCTTTAAATCAGTTTAACCAGTGGTTTCCATCTTCCTATTCAGGATTATTGTTAGATCGCGTCCCGCCCTCACATCAGATCCTTGCTGACCGTCCCGCCGGGCGGGGTGGTGCGGGCGACACCGATCTTGACGCCGGCCTCGATGGAGGTGTTGACGCCGGTGCGCACGCCGTCGCCAAGCACGGCGCCAAGTTTGAGGCGACCGGTATCGACGGGCCTGCCCTGGATCATGGAGACATGGTGGCGCCCGTCATGGCGGTGGTTTTCCGTGCAGGTGCCCGCACCCAGCGTGACGTGGGTGCCGATGATGGAATCCCCGACATAACATTGGCGCGAAATATAACTATTCGGATAGATGATCGAGTTTTTGACCTCGGCTCCGTTTCCCACACAACAATTCGCGCCGATACTGGTGGCCCCGCGGATGTAGGCATTCGGGCCGATCTGGCTGTGTGGGCCGATGAGCACCGGGCCCTCGATGACGGTGCCGGGAAGGATCCGCGAACCGTTGCCAAGGCGGATGACCCCAGACAGGGTGGCCAGCGGGCTGACCTCTCCTAACAGCGATGTCTCATCCATCAATGCCAGCACCTCCTCGTTCATGCGCAGCAGGTCCCACGGATAGATGACGGGAAAACAATTGGCGTCGGTGACGATTTTTTCGACACAGTCCTCCGGGCGGGCGGAGCCTTTCCACGCGAGCAGGTTGCCCTCGCTGTCGAGCAGGCGGGCGGATTGCGGATTTCGGCCTAACAACAAAATGGCACCGAGTTCGATCCAATTGTCAATCGGGATGCGGATGGTCCGGGCTTCGGCATCCGCGGGTTCCACGAGTTGCAGGCCCGCGCGGCGGAGGTCCGCCGACAGCAGATCCTTCATGGGCAGATTGGCAATCAGACAGGAACCCAAATCACGACGGTTGGAGGTGATCGGGGCGCAAAAGGCCGGATTTCGGGGAGGTAGGATCGTTGCCTGCATGGGTTGGTGAAATCCCATCACGAACCCGCGAGGGAATCACGATAATTCCGTGCAAATTTTGATGAGGCCGCTCACTCGCCCAAGCCGAAGCGCACGAAGCGCGTCACGGTGAGGGTATCGCCGAGTTCCTTGCCCTTGGCTTCGAGCAGGGCGGAAATCTTGATGTCCTGATCCTTCACGAAGGCCTGCTCGAGGAAACAGCTCTCGGCAAAGAACTTGCCTAGCTGGCCCTTGATGATGTTGTCGATGATATTGGCGGGTTTGCCCTCGGCAATGAGCCGTGCGCGGAAGATGTCCTTCTCGTTTTCCACCACGGACTCGGCAATGTCCTCGCGCGATAGCCCCTTGGGCGCGCTCGCCGCAATGTGCAGCGTGAGGTCCTTGATGAGTTCGCGGAATGAGTCGCTGCCGGCCGTGGCCGCCTGCGTGGTACCCACTTCAATCAACACGCCGACCTTTCCGCCGAGGTGGATGTAAGAGGCGATCACCCCGCCGGGTGCCGCATCATATCGCACATACTTGCGGAACTGGAGGTTTTCCCCCACTTCCACCACCTTGGCCTTGACGGTGTTGTCGAGGTCATACTCGCCCATGTTCACGGCCAGCGCAGCGGCATGGTCGGCAGCCTTGGCAAGCGCAAGGGCATCCGCGATCTGCGCGACAAAGGCCTGGAAATTCTCATTCTTGGAAACGAAGTCGGTCTCACAGTTGACTTCTAACAAAATACCCGTGGTGGCACCCGCGTTGACCCGGGCGGTGATGACGCCCTCCTTGGCGGCGCGGTCGGCCTTGGCTCCGGCCTTGGCAATGCCGCGCTCGCGCAGCAGTTTGATGGAGGCTTCGATATCGCCGTGGGTTTCAGTCAGGACTTTCTTACAGTCCATCATGCCGGCGTTGGTTTTGTCGCGGAGTTCCTTGACGATGGCAGCGGTGATCATGGGGGTGGGAATCGTAGGTTGGATGTTAGAAATGGCGCTGGAGCCCCATCATGGGACCAAGCGCCGGTGGTGATGATTCAAGGTTTCAGTTCCTGCGGGCGGCCACCATGGCATCGACCAGGTTCTGGAGGATGATGCGGATCGAGCGAATCGCGTCATCGTTGCCCGGGATCGGGTATTGCACCAGAGCGGGATCGGCGTTGGTGTCCACCAAGGCAATGATCGGGATGTTGAGGCGGCGGGCCTCGGCCACGGCAATGGTCTCGCGGGCAGAGTCCACGATCACCACGGCATCGGGTTTCTTATCCATATCACGCACGCCGCGCAGATTGCGCAGCAGTTTCTCGCGCTCGCGGCCGAGCGCGGCGAGTTCCTTCTTGGACATCGCCTTGAACTCCGGTTGTTTCTCGATGTTTTCAAGATACTTGAGCCGCTCCACGGATTTGCGGACAGTTAGACTGTTAGTAAGCATGCCACCCAACCAACGGTGGTTGACATAGTGCTGGCCGGTGGCTTCCGCGGCTTCGCGGATGGCGTCCTGCGCCTGGCGCTTGCAGCCGACGAAGAGGACTTTTTTGCCCTTGCTGGCGAGGTCACCCAGGAAATCTGCGGCCTTGTCGAGGCATTGCACGGTCTTTTCGAGGTCGATGATGTAGATCCCGCCCTTGTCCTTCATGAGGTAGGGCTTCATGCGGGGGTTCCATTTTTTCGTCTGGTGGCCGTAGTGGACGCCGGCGTCCACCATATCGTTGATGAGTTCGTTGATCA
>CAYWLC010000074.1:0-13730 GCA_964458895.1 uncultured Luteolibacter sp.
GCCCCAGTTGTAGTTCTTGATGGTCTCGATCTGATCCATGATGGCTCTCCCTTACAATAATGCCGGGAAGTTTGTTTTTCTGGGCAAGTTCCTTAAATTTTGTAAAGTTCGGTATCCACAGGATTGTTTCGTTGGGGCTGATGCTTATGCGTCCGAAGCTGACCTTCCCTTTTTATCCTAAAATCCGCAGATAAATCTGCGGATTTTAGGAGTTATGGGTTATTTGTTATTGGTTATTAGCAACGAGGGACCATCGGTAATCCAGGGCGCGACAATCGGTTTGCTCATTTTTTCTCAGCGGGGGCCAGCAGCTCATCATCCATGAAATGTGTGTCCCGAGGATTGGGGACCCGGAAGTAGGTCACTTCGCCGCCTGCGTCTGGAAACTCCGTCAGTTCCAGCGTCACGTCGGGCTTTTCCATGCCAATGTTCCGACCGACGCCCGGCTTCCAACCCTTCACGCGAGCGATCATGCCTCCGGGGCGAACGCTTTCGTCGTCGAACGGACCTTCCAGCGTTTCCGGAACGATCCAGAGCTGACGCAAGTTGGCACCGGCAAGCTCCTTGTGGCGCGATGGATTCAGGCAGAACACCAGCGGCCCGCGCATCAGCGCGACGCGGCCCGCCTGCGCCTGTCGGCCCTTCACCCAACGCCACTCCATTGGCAGATCGAGATTGACACGGTCGCCAGCTTTCCACTCGCGATTCAAGACCAAGAACTGGCCTGGCACAACCGCTTGCTTGACCGGCTGGTCGTTTACCTTGACGCTCGCCTTGCCGCACCACGCTGGCACACGCAACCAGAGCGGGAAGCGCGCCGTGCGAGTCGGCTCCACGTAAAGCGTGATCCGGCCGGATCGCGGATAATCCGTCTCCTGCCGCAGCTTCACGGCGAGACTGTCGGCAAGCGTCACGTCGGAGGTCGAGGCCGTATACAGGTTCACCGCCACTCCGTCGTCCACGCGATAGTAGATAAACTCCGGCAACAGCCCGATGGCGCGGCGGAAGTTGTTCGGGCAGCAGTAGGTGTCGGGATCCCAGTAGTTACGCGGCCCGTCGAAAGCGGTGTAGTAGCGGATTCTTCGCCCGTCGGGCGATTGCGCGGCGAAAAGCGTGTTGTAGATGGCTCGCTCCATCAAGTCGCCGTGGGATGCGGCGCGATCGAATCGTAGCAAATTGTCGAGCGTGAGTAACAGGAAGGTGGTGGCGCACGTCTCGCCCAGATTCCAGGTGCCGTCCTGGGTGTCGTGCCAGCACTCCACCTCGCCGATCGCACCGGTTATTGCCATGCCGTTGCGCCGGGTCATGAAGTCGAGCGCCCGCCGCGTCGGCTCCAGCAAGCGGGTATCTCCGGTGCTCCGGTGAAGCTGCAATTGTGCGAGGCATTTAGCCAGATGCCCGTAGGCATGTCCTTCAAGGGTGCCCCAGCGGCCAAGCACGATCGGGCCAGGCCATTCTGACAGATGCCGCTCTTGAACGCAGAAGTCCCGATACGCCTGCCCACCCGATGCCGCATCCACGCTGAGCAGCGCGTAATCGAGACCGAGCCATGTCAGCACGTCGGATAACTCCTGCTTGACTCTCGCGGGATCGGAACGCATGGTTCGTAGGTAGAAGTCGGCCATTCGGCGCGCTGCGGACAGTGATTTCGCGTCGCCCGTACGACGGTAGTGGCTGACCAGTCCAAGCATGATTTGCGAAGACTCATCACAGTCGAATAACTCCCAGACGCGTTTCTCAGGCTGCTTGTAGCCGATATAGCCGTCGACGTCCTGGGCCTCCAGCAACGCCTTGGCGGTCTGGTCTCGAACAGCCTTGACGCCTGCGTTCCCTGTGGCGGCAGCCAGGCGACTGGCTGCGTCGAGCAGCATGCCGACGCCAATGTAACCCGCCTTCTTTTCCTTCAACGGCGCAAGAAAGTCGCGTTCGACATCGAGCTTGAGTAGATTTGCGGCAATGGTCAGCTCGATCCGTCGTCCGATCTCGCCTCCAGCCTTTACGCTGCCGCAGGGGAGTGCTTCCATGGCACTCTCCGCATTGGCCGTCGCAGGGAGATTGGTTACTGCTACTGCTAGGAAATTGCTTTTGGGGTGAGCGCCGTTGAAGGAGCCGAGCGCCGACCATCGGGCGATGGCGGCTTCATCGGTGGTTGCAGGCTTCGCATCCTGCGCCGGGGAGTGTGCGGCGAGCAACGCCGCGAACAGACAGGTCGTCAATGGTTTCATGATCGTAGGGTGGTGGATTGGGTTACTCGGCAAACAACTGAAATTCCCAGATGGTCGGCACGTCGGTGGCCGCGGTGATTGCTAGGAAATTGCTTTTGGGGTGAGGGCCGTTGAAGGAGCCGGTGGCCGGACCGGAGGGCGGGGAAAAGGGGGGTGGTCGTCAGCGGAGGCGCCAAACGTCCAGGCCACCGCGAAAGTGAAGGCGAGGAGGGTTCGTTTCATGGATATTCCCGATTGCGGTTGAATCGAGGTGAACTCAATCGAGTTGCGAGAAACACGCGATCAGAGCTTCTTGATCTGAACATCCTTGAACTGAACCACCATCGGCGGACCGACGTGGATTTGCAGTGCGAGCACGCCTTCCTTGGCCGCGCCGACTTCGTGCTCATCGGTGACATCGACGGTCGGCAGTCCGTTGATGAAGTGCTGGAGATGATTGCCCTTGGCGATGATGACGTAATCGTTCCAATCATGATCATGGTTTCGTTAAGTGGACGTTCGACGGCATCGGGAAAGGCGGCATTCACCCGCCATCAAATGACAAAGGCGGGACGCGCGTCCCGCCTTTGCCGTGAGTTTGAGTTTACTTGAGGAACTTCCTCAGATTCTTCAGGCCCTTGGTGGCGATCTCTTCGCGGCTGGGCTCAATCTGGCGCCAGATGGCCGCCGCGCGGGCGATGATCTTGACGTCCTTGGTGAACGACTCGATGACCACGCCGCCTTCGTAATTCACCGCCTTGAGGGCCTTGGCGATGCCCGTCCAATCGAGGCTGTCGTTGCCCGGCGTGCCGCGGTCGGTGCCGCAGGCGTGAAAGTGTCCGATGAGCTTGCCGGCCTTCTTGATGGCGGCGGCCTGGCACTTTTCCTCGATGTTCATGTGGAAGGTATCGAGGTGGACTTTCAGCGCCGGGCTGCCCACGTCCTTCACCAGCTTGAGCACCTGATCGACGGTGTTGATGAAATCGGTCTCGAAGCGGTTGAGCGGCTCGACGCAAATGGCGATGCCTTTCTTTTGCGCGTATTTGCAGATCGGCTTCAGGTTCTTCACTACCGTGGCCCATTGCTTCTTGTATTCGTCCGGCTCCGCACCGCCGATGCGGCCCACGGCTGAATACACCGGGCCAGCCACCACGGGCGCGCCGAGGATGACCGCCTGATCGATCAGTGCCATCAGGTATTTGGTCGAATTCTCCTGAGCCTCGGGAGCGCCGCGCAAATCGCGATCCGGACCAAACGCGCCGCAGACGGAGACGCATTCGAGTCCAACCTTGTCGAGTTCCTGGCGCAGGAACGCGGGATCAACCGTGTTGGGATCGTCGATGGCAATCTCGACGCCGTCAAAACCCCATTTTTTGAAGGTCTTGAACCATTTCGCGCTGTCGTTGGTGAAGGGAAAGGTGAACAGGAATGAGTTGATGCCGAATTTTATAATTAAGTTGGGTTGGTTTCGAGCGAGACTAGGTAAACCCTCCGCCGTGTCAATAAGTTTTATTGCTAGGAAATTGCTTTTGGGGTGAGGGCCGTTGAAGGAGCCGGTGGCCGGACCGGAGGGCGGGGAAAAAGGTGATGGCTGCCAACTGTTATCAGGCATCCGACTTCGAAATCATCAACCTCGGCGGGTCCGCCGCCAAACCCCTCTCCCAGCTCATTGCCACCTCGAGCGCATCCTCGGCAAAACCGCGGTGATCCACCGTCTGCCGGACCAGCCCGGGGATGTCCCGCGCACCTTTGCCGATGTCACCAAGGCCCATAGACTGTTAGATTGCACCCCGGCCACTCCGCTGGCCAAAGGCCTCGAACGCTACGTCGAGCGGGTCAAAGGATCAGCCGGTTTTCCCCGCTAACATTTCCCGGTAGAGCGCCAGATAGCTCGCTATGATCAAGTCCTGTCCATAGCGGGCGTGCAGGCAGGCATTGGCCGCGCCGCCCATGGTGGCCCGTGCCGCCGCCGATGCTTCCAACACCTCGCGGATCGCCGCAGCCATGGCATCGGCATCCTTGCAATCGCAAAGCACCCCGGTCACCCCGTCTTCGATCAATTCCAAGGCCCCGTCGCTGCGCGTGCTGACCACGGGCAGCGCATGATTCCACGCCTCGAGAATCACATTGCCAAGCGGCTCGTGGCGGGACGGGCAGACAAACACATCGGCCAAGCCGTAACACGCGTCCGGCGGGTCCTGCCAGCCGAGCAACCGCACGCGCGCGGCGATGCCCAGGTGGTTGGCCAACGTCTGGAGTGCGGCAATTTGCGGGCCGTCGCCGGCGAGCAGGAGGACCACCGGCCTGCCGGCGATTTCCGCGGGCAGCCGGGCCATCGCATGCAACAGGTCGTGGAAGCCTTTTTTGGGGATCAGCCGGCCCAGCGCAAAGATCACCCAGGCGTCCTCCCGCACCCGGTGTTCGAGGCGCAAGGTCACTTTGTCGGGCTCATCGATCCGGATGGGTTCGGGCACAAAGTTGCCGATGTGATGGATCCGCCCGGCCGACAGTCCTTTGCGCACCAGGAAATCACAGATCGCCCGCGTGTTGCCCACCCAGGCATCGGCATGCCGGTAGTAGCCGTCGATCTTATAAAACCCGCCCAGCCGGGCAATATGCACCGCGCGCGCGGTCTTGGGCACCCGGGTCAGCCGGGTCGCGCGCCCCATGTACGTCTGCACGACGCACGGTTCGCGCCCACGGATGGTCTGGCGGATCCGCCACAGCGACCACGCATCCCAGCGGTTGCACAGTGGCAGGTGGATCCGCTCGAGCGAGTGGTCGTCGCGCAGTGCGTTGGCCACCGGGCTGCCCGGCCGACAAATCGCCGTCACCGGTTGGCCCGCCTGCTGCATCGCCCGCACCAAGCGCACGTAAAACTGGTCGGCCCCGCCAAATTCGCGACTGCCCAGGATGTGGATGGAATGAACGGGATCGGTCACGGCGTGGGCTTAGGGCGGAGGATTCCGGCACAGGGTAAATCACCACCACTTGCCGCTACAAGGGTATTTCCGGGGAAACTCAAAGCACCTCCTCCGGGGCGAGGAATGATTTCCGGCAGAGTTCCGCGTATTTTCCGCTCTGGGCGAGCAGTGCGGTGTGGCTGCCTTGTTCGATCACCGCGCCTTTTCCCAAGACGTAGATACGATCCGCATTCTGGATGGTCGATAGCCGGTGCGCAGCAAGAAGTGACTGTCCCCTGATATTAATCTCGGGGTGTGGAGAAAGGGGTAAAGTTTCATGGGGATGTTGTCAAGACGGTGGTTTTGGGTGCCGCAGTTAGGCGGGGTGCCGGGCGGCGGCGGCGCGGCATAAACACTACTTATGAGGAAAAGAGAAAGAATTGCAGTCGGATTCATCGGAATCCTCTCAACGTGACGGGACATTGTGATCTTTCGCAAGGGCTGAAATCCGGGAAATCCGCGAAATCTCGGGGAAATTTAGCTAATTTACCCCCCCTTGACGGCATCCCATTGATGACGTAAAAAATGTCCCGAGCACATTCATTTCATAAAAATCCATCGATTCATGATCTTACGCATTTTCCTAGGTCTCCTATTGCCGTTGCTTACGGGACTTTCTCAACATGCAAATGCTGCAGCACCTGCGGCTCCGAGTAATTGTGTCGCGGCAGGAATCGCTGATTCCTTTGGGAATGCATCGATTTATGTGACTTGGACTGATAATTCAACAAATGAAACACAATGGCTCCTTCAATATAGCGTTAACGGGGGATCATACCAAAGCTTGGACCCGATTGACTCAGTAACGACTGCAACCACAGGTGGTTACGGTATTTCATTAGACGGTCCAGCTAACACGACATACAAGTTTAAGGTGTCCGCATACAACGGACTAGCATCGGCTTATTCCAATGTAACCACAGTGACTCCTGGAGTTTTCACCTTGATCGCATCAGCAGTTCCAGGCCAAGCCAAGATCAATCTTTCTTGGCCTGATATTCAGAATGAATCAGGTTATCGAATTCTAATTCTTTTGCCCGGTGATTTCCAATATCAGCAACTGAGCTTGGTGACTGCAAATGCCACCACTTATCAGATCACCAGTCCAACTATTGAGGTGGGAAAAACCTATTCTTTCGTAGTGCTGCCCTACATCGGCAATGCCATCATCGGAGAATCCAATGTGGCATCTGCCATAGTGGACGGTATTACTAGCAAAACCGGCACATCGGGTGTTCCCGGTGCTTCTCTCTCCCATACCTTCACTCAAGTATCCAGCGCTACGGTCACATCTCGCTCACTCACTGGAATTCCTACCGGATTGACTTTTAATTCTAGCACCGGCGCATTGAATGGTGTCTATCCAGCGTTGGGAGTTTACACGCTGACTTACACAGTGAACTTATCCAATGGCGCCACGCTCACCCAGACTTTTTACATCCGCGTTCGCCCACCGGCGGATCCACCTGTGGTTGGCACGGTGATTCCCGCATGGACAAGCACCGCCGGAAGCACTCGTGACACGGCACTTGCGGGAACTTTTACCGATGTGGAGGCGGAATCCGCCGTGCGTGTCAGCACCACTTTGGGCGACATGGATTTTATCCTATTCAACGCGGCAACGCCGGCGACGGTGACCAATTTCATGAGTTATGTGAATGCCGGAAAATACACCAACGTGTCATTTCATCGTAGCATCGCCAACTTTGTGATCCAGTCCGGCGGATTCAAAGGAGCTGGCACCGGTAGCAATTTCACCAGCGTTGTGACAAGTCCGCCGGTGGTGAATGAACCCGGCATCGCCAACTATCGTGGCACCGTATCAATGGCCAAGCTCGGCGGAAATCCCAATAGCGCCACTAGCCAGTTTTTTGTGAGTCTGAATGACAACACCGCAAATCTCGACTATCAGAATGGCGGATTCACGGTTTTCGGCCGTGTGGCAGGCAATGGAATGACGGTGGCGGACGCCATGAGTTACCTGCCGACATCCACTTACAATTTGTTTCTGAATGGCAGTTCCTCAGCGACTGAATTTAAGGATTTTCCAATGAACGCGGCCACGGCTCCTGCGTCGATGGATGAAACCAAAGTGGTGAAAATCAACTCCGTCACCACCATCCCCACGCTGAGTTACAGCGTCACCGGCAACACCAATCCCACCGTTGCTACCGCAAGCATTGTCAGCGGGCAACTTCATATCGTCGGACTTACCGGCGGCCAGACCACACTCACGGTCACCGCAACGGACCTCGATAATCTCACCACATCTCAAACTGTGGCCGTCAACCTCACCGACACCTTCACCACATGGGCTTCGCGCACCACGTTCCCCGGTGGGCAGAATGGCATTGCGCAGAATCCGGATAATAACACCCTAACGAATTTGCAGGAATACGCGTTTTTTGGCAATCCCGGCACATCAAGTCAGGCGCAGGTTCCTGTGTCTGGTGTCACCGGTGTCGCGCCCGCCGCGCGCTACATGACGTTGGCTTTTCCGGTGCGCAAGTTTACCACGGGATTGACTTATGTGGTTGAGGCAAACAACCAACTCACCGGCACGTGGACACAAGTTTGGAGTTCCTCCAATGGATTCAGCCACGCGCAGGTGGTCACAGCGATCGATCAATCCAACCGCACTCAAGTGACGATCAAGGACAGCGTTGCGTTGGGATCGCTAACGAAGCGATTCATGCGTGTGAAAGTGGTGCAGGATTGATCCGTCGATTACCTGACGATGATGGCTCGCGGGGGTGGTTTGGCGAGAGTCTCGTCTTCTTTTTCGCTGGCCGGGATGATTCTCTTGGGAGTTTGTGAAATTACTGGCGTTGCGGTAGCTCGTCAAAATAGAAGACACCCACTGATCGAAAATCCACCATCCTGAAAAATGAAAACCATCACCATTTCGAGAGATCCACAAAAAGTCCCGCAAGCGCTGTCCAATCCCGCGGCGGCGCTCATCCGTGACGTTATCGCTCACCACGGTGTCACGCAGGCCGCGGCCGCACAAGCCATGCATCTCAGCAAGACCCAACTCAGCGACGTGATCTGTCAGAGAAAGGGCGTTAGTGCCGGCCTTGCCCTGCGGGTTCAATGCTGTTTCGGCATCCCGGGTGATTTGCTCATCCGGCTACAAGCGCAGTTTGATTTTCAAAAAGCCTTCCACACGAAAAACCGGGATATCATGAGAGAGGTCAGAGCCATTGTCTGAACGGACGTGTAAAAAAGTGACTGTCCCCTGATATGATCAACGCTTATCCAACCGGCACGGTCCGCAGTGCCAGGCAGTCGTAGGTGACGCGGTCCGGCGGATAATTCGCGGACGAGCGCAGCAGGATCCGCACGCCGTCATGTTCGGCGCGTCCGGTGTTTTCCAGGGCGTCGATGATGTGTTCCTGGCCATCGATCAGCCGGACCAGATCCAGATCCAGGCCCAGCACGATGGGCTTGTGGCCGGGCACCGACACGATCATCACCGGCACCAGTTGCGATGCGATGTCCACGGGCAATTCCGCCGCCACCTCCGCCACCTCCGCATGCTTGACCTGAAGCTGGATCATCCGTGCCCGCGCGTCGGGAGCCATCGATTCCAGCGCCGCGTTGATCGCATCCAGGAGGCGGTGCCGCACCTCGGCCAACTCGGTTAGAGTCGAGAGCGCCTGCATGGATGGAATGGTCTGGATCGCCTTGGCAAGGGATGAGATCTCCTTGAGATAGGAATTCTTCTGCCCGTCCGGCACGAAATACAAAACCACCAGATGCACCGGCAGGCCGTCCGGCGAACCGTAGTCGATGCCTGTGGGACTCCAGCCCACGGAACACAACAATTCGCCATCGGAATCCGAACGTGCGTGCGGACAGGCCCAGCCCTTGCCGATGCCGGTGTTGTGCGAGCGCTCGCGTTCCAGCACGGTTTCGGTGATGCCGCCCTCGCCGCCGATGTCGGGGATGGCTTCGATAAGGGTCGCGAGGTATTCCAGCGACTTTTCCTTGTGGTTGTCGGGCAGCTCGATCAAGCGGCCCTCCTGAAGTGCGGTGAGGAGGCTTTTCATGTCAGTCTATTCCGAATTTCTTGTGGAACCACACCTTCACATGGTGGGTTAGGATCGAATAACAAACGAGGAAACCGGCGATCCAATACCAATAGGTGACTGGCAGGGGTTCGAAGCCCAGATAGCCGGCGAAGGGCGAATAGGGCAGGTAGGCGCCTGCGGCCATCACCACCAGCGTGGTGAACAACAGGAACGGGCTGGCGATGCTTTGAATGAAGGGGATCCTGCGCGTGCGGATGATATGCACGATGAGTGTCTGCGTGAGGATCGATTCCACGAACCAGCCGGTGTGGAACAAGCGCTCGTAATAACCCTTCATCTCCGGCGTGGTGCCCGCATCGGAAAACAGATGGCAATTGAAGACATAGAGCATCAGGAAAAACGTCGCGTAATCGAAGATCGAACTCATTGGCCCGATGCACATCATGAAGCGGCGGATGTTGCCGATGTTCCACTTGCGCGGTGTGGTTAGATACTCGTCGTCCACCTTGTCGGACGGGATGCCCACCTGCGAGGCGTCATAGAGCAGGTTGTTCACCAGCACCTGGATCGGCGCCATCGGCAGGAACGGCAGGAACCAACTGCCTCCCACCACGCTGAACATGTTGCCGAAATTCGAGCTCGCGCTCATGCGGACGTATTTGATGATGTTGCCGAAAACCTTGCGCCCTTCGATGATCCCCTCCTCGAGCACCACCAGGCTTTTTTCCAGCAAGATCACGTCGGCGGACTCCTTCGCCACGTCCACGGCCGTGTCCACCGAAATCCCGACGTCGGCCACGCGCATCGACGGGGCGTCATTGATGCCGTCGCCCATGTAGCCGATCACATGGCCGCGTTTCTGCAGCGCGATGATGATGGATTCCTTCTGGCTCGGCGAGAGGCGGGCGAAGACGTTGTGCTTTTCGGCAAGCTCGCCGAGTTGCTCCTCGTTCAGGCCTAACAACTGGTCGCCCACGATGACCTCCTCGGCGGCCAGCCCGACGTCATGACAGATCTTGCGCGTGACCAGGGCGTTGTCACCGGTGAGGATCTTGGTGGAAACACCGACATGTTTGAGCAGCGAGATCGCCTTGGCGGCGGAACCCTTGGGCGGATCGAGGAAGGCGATGTAGCCTAACAAAATGAGGTCGTTCTCGTCCGCCACGGAAAACACCTGCTGGGTGCGCGGAAACTCGCGGTAGGCGATGGCCAGCACGCGGTATCCATCGCGGCTCAGTGCCTCGTATTCCTCCACCAGGTCGTTCTTGATGAGGTCGATGATGACATGGATCTCGTCATCCACCTGATAGTGGGTGCAGACATTGTAGATATCCTCCACCGCGCCCTTGCAGATCAGCACGTGGTCACCCTCGTAATCGACGACCACGGACATGCGCTTGCGTTGGAAGTCAAACGGGATTTCATCCACCTTGTTGCAGCCGCGCTCGACATCGAAGCCGGTGTGGCCGAGGATCGAGTGGTCCAGCAGGTTGTGGAGGCCTGTCTGGTAGTAGCTGTTCATGTAGGCGTAGCGCAGCACGTCCTCGCTGTTGCGGTTGGTGACGTCCACGTGTTTTTCCAGGATGACACGGTCCTGGGTCAGGGTGCCGGTCTTGTCAGTGCAGAGGATGTCGATGGCTCCGAAGTTTTGGATCGCGCTGAGGCGCTTGACGATGACCTTCTTGCGCGACATGGCGATCGCGCCTTTTGATAGATTGACCGTCACGATCATGGGCAGCATCTCCGGGGTGAGGCCGACCGCCACGGAGAGCGAGAAAAGCAGGGCTTCCGCCCAGTTATGGGTATGCAAACCGACGATGAGGAGCACCACCGCCACCATCACCACCATGAAACGGATCATGAGCCAGGTGAAGCCGGCGATGCCCTTGTCAAAACTCGTCTGCACGCGCTGGCCGGAGAGTTTTTCCGAGATCGAGCCGAACTGGGTGGCGCGACCGGTGTTGACGACCAGCCCGCGGGCGGTTCCGCTGAGCACGTTGCTGCCTTGGAAGCAGGCGTTGGGCAGATCGATGATGCCGCGTCCCACCACTTCGGCCACGCCCGCATGTTTTTCCACCGGCATGGACTCGCCGGTGAGCGACGACTGGCTAACAAAAAAGTCCTTGGCACTGATCAGGCGGAGGTCGGCCGGGATGAGCGAACCGGCCTGCAGCACCACGATGTCGCCTGGCACCACCGCGGAAATCGGCAGTTCGGTTTCCTTGCCATCGCGCATGAGCAGGCAGTTCGCGCTGACCATCGCCTGCAGGCGCTCCACCGCGCGGCTCGACCGGTGCTCCTGCACGTAGGCGAGCACCACGCTGAGAACCAACATCGCGCCCACCACCACCGCCGAGCGCACCTCGCCCATCGCCAGGGAGACCGCGCAGATCACCAGCAATTGGATCACCAGCGGGTTGCGGCAGCGCTCGCCCAGCTCGACCAGCAAACCCACACGTTTTTTGGCACCCAGATCATTGCGTCCGTGGATGTCGCGGGCGTCGTCCGCCTGGTCGTCTGTTAGACCCGCCTCGGTGACCTCGAAGCGTTTGAGCGCGGCCTCCACATCGAGTCCGCAGATTTCACCGAGTTTTTTCTGGGGCTCGGTAACCGTGGATAATTCCGTTTGCGCGGCCTTGAGAAAGACCGCGGGATGGATTTTTTCCAGAACAGTGCGAAACATGGCGTGGCAAGCGTGAGAAAGTTTTCTGTTAGGAAGGAAACCCCGCCGCCCGGAAACGGAGGAAGCCCGATGACGCGCCGGGCAGACCCCACCGCAACGGGATTCCACCCAATCATTCTTCCCCGGGCAACCCCTTTTCGGGAAATCCCAAGAAAATGTGCCTTGGTGGCCGCTCCTCATTTCACGGTTGCGCCCGGCAGAGGAAAGGAACCAGACTGCCACCGATGAAAACCTTTGCATTCAAGTCAGTGGTCGCGGGTTTCCTCGCGCTCGGGGGAACCGCACCGCTGTCCCCCGCCGCCCCGGCCCCGCCGCCCGGATTCACCGCGATTTTCAACGGCCGGGACCTTGCCGGTTGGTGGGGCGCGACCACCGAGGACCCGCGCGCCTACATGGCGCTCGCGCCCAAGGATCTCAATCAAAAACACGATGCCAGCCTGAACGATATCCGGAAGCATTGGAGGGTCGAAGACGGCGAGTTGGTCAATGACGGCAACGGACTCTTCCTGACCACCGACAAACCCTTCGGCGAATGGAACCATTTCCGCATCATCATGGCGGGCTCCCGCGTGACGGTCTGGCTCAATGACAAGCTTGTGGTGGATAACGCCATTCTTGAGAACTATTATGACCGCAAACTCCCGGTGCCGGCCAGAGGCCCCATCCAGTTGTAAACCCATGGCGGAGAAATCCGCTGGCGCAACGTGTTTCTCCGCGAAATCCCCTCCGACGAATCTAACAAAATCCTCCGGGGCGCGGATCCCGGCGGATTTCTATCCATTTTCAACGGCAAGGACTTCGACGGCTGGGCCGGCCCGATCGACAGCCCCATCCCGGCAAGGGCCGCTGCACCGGCAGTTTTGGTTTCGCAGGCCACAACGATCCCGTGATGTTCCGTAATATCTCTATCAGGGAAATCAAATGATGCGGACTTGGATATGCACACCCGAAATCCGGGATAAAAACAACCCCGCAACCGGGGTGCAAGCCCGATTGCGGGGGATTCTCTGGGGGGGGGTGGGGGGGAGTGTGCAAGCTTATTTGTTAGATCCGGGCGCTCACCAGTCGGTGTAGGTGGAGGCCACCGGGGCATAGTCAATACTCGTGCCGCTGGCATAGGTGGCGATCAGATACAGCGTGCCGAACGCGGGGACCGTGGTGCCGTAGGCATAGGTGATGTCCGTGCACGGCGCGGTGACGCTGTTGACATATTTGCCGGAACCGACGATGTCGGTGGAGGCGACGGTATCACCGATGTTGAGCCCCCTGATATTCGCATTCGCGCGCACGGCTTGCTGCACGTTGCGGATATTGAGGACGTTGGCGGCACGGTCCGCGCCCTTCTTCCAGGCTCGGGAGCCAACGAAGAGGATCGAGATCAGGGAGAGCAGGACCAGGATGACCACTGTCAATTCAAGCAGGGTCATACCGGGCTTGCGTTTCATGTTGCGGGTGGGGGGTGTTTTCATTGTGTTATTTCCATTAGTCGATTTGATTCGCCAATCGGGTGTTTGGCCGGGGGGAGAAAGACAACCCGTCGCTTTCAAAAGATGGGGGGCTTTCGAAAGCTCTGGTTGTCTCGGAAAGTTAGATCATGGAAAAACATTCGTCAGTCCGGAGGGGAATGCGGCCTGATAGGCGGACGCTAGGCCAGCGCCGCCCCCTTGTATATAGGAGATTTCCCGCTCGGCATCTAGGGGATTTCCTTATGTCTGTTGCTCACTCGTTGTCGAGGCGTTTGACGAACTCGTCTAACAACAATTTCAGGCGCGGGGCCGGGGCGATGACGGCGGGTTTGTCGAAGCCGATCCAGATGGCGGTGGCGCCGCCGGGGCCGAGGCGCAGG
>CAYWLC010000075.1:0-13676 GCA_964458895.1 uncultured Luteolibacter sp.
CGCAGAACACGCAGTGCTCCATGTGAAACATCGGCATGTGCTGGTGCAGCGTGAGTTCGAACCACTCCGGTGGTGTGATAGCTAACAGATCCAGCGCCTGGGCGATGTTGAGGTCGTATGAAATTGTTAGATGATCCGCGCCGGTGTTTTCCATCAGCAGCCTTGCGGTGAGCGGGTTGGCGACGTTGAGGGAGAAATCACAGATCTTGCGTAGGCCGTCGTGGTTCCGATAGAATTGCAGCGCCGACAAATTGCGCAGCAGCAGGCCGTCCGGCGCGGCCTGTTCGATGAGCTTGAGGAAACCGGTCTCGCCCGGTTTGATGATCCGCGGGGTCGCGAGGTGGATTTGTGATTCGATATTTGATATGTGAGATCGGAAACGCGCCACCGCGTCCGAATAGCGGCGAGGGTCCTCGTAATCCAGATAGATCGTTTCCACACCACACTCGATGGCGGCGTCGAGTTGAGCGGTCGTCCGGCAGAGCACGGAGAGCACGGGGGCCTGGATGACGGGCGCGGGTTGTTCAGTTAGAGGAAGCAGGTTGCGGAAGGTGGTGGTGGCCGGGGCGATGCGTGGCACCGGCACCGGCGTGGCGATATTCCGCTCTAACAGATATACCAGATCCCGGCGCAGCTGGTTGAGCGCGGAGAGCGGGAAATGGCAATCGCCCTCGAGACGGTTGTGCAGCGAGGCGAGTTCATAGGGGGTGTCGCCGAGGCGTCCGAGTTGCGCGGTCAGGGTGGCGCTGTCCAGCGGGCGCCTGGCGGCGTGGTCGAGCGGAAGGACGGATGTGACAAGCGCGGCAGAATCCGTTAGATGGTGCGGGACAGGTGTCTCCGCCGCGCTGGCATCGCCGGACTGGCGGACCGCCGCCACCGTGATGGGGATTCCGGGTTTGCCGGTGACCGTGAGGAGGATGGGGGTTTTCTTTTCGGGCGGGCGGGTGTTCTGCCAGAACCGGCGGAGTTCGGAATCAAGTTTGGGATCGGAGGTTTTATAGACCGTGTGGCCTGGCTGGATGCGCGCGAAGTTGATGCCGCTGTAAGTGCGGTGGAAAATGATGCGACCGCCCTCAATCTTCCAAATGCGCGCCCCTTGTTCAAGGTCGCGGTTTTCCCCGGCGTCGAACACCACGCCATCCCCCGGAGCAAGGGGGGTGCCGGTGGTGTTGCCGAGTTTGATCCAACCCTCGCCACAATCGATGATCTCACCTAACAAAGGACCGCGTTTCTTGCCGAACCTGCCGTGGGTGAGATACGGGTGGTTGGCACCAGCCAGCCAGCCGGTGGTTAGACCGCGCGAAAACGCCATCTCAAGGGCATAGCGGTCACCCGCAGTGACGGGCGATTCCGCCCGGGCCAGCGCCGCGTCCAGCGCTTTCCGATAGACGCGGGTCACCGCCGTGACATATTCGGGCGACTTGAGCCGCCCCTCGATTTTGAACGAGGACACGCCCGCGCGCACGAGGTCGGGCAGCAGGTCCACGGCTGCCAGATCCTGCGGGCTCAGCAGATAGCGGCGCTCGCCGAGGTCGCGTGTTTGTCCATCGACGACGATTTCGTAGGGCATGCGGCACGCTTGGGCGCACTCGCCGCGGTTGGCGCTGCGCTGGCCTAACGATTCGCTGGTCAGGCATTGGCCGGAATAGGCGACACACAAGGCGCCGTGGACGAAGACTTCGAGCGAAGTGGTGGATTGCGGGAATCTTCCGATTTCTCTAACAGACAACTCGCGCGCCAACACCGCACATTCGAGTGGGACGAGCGATTCGACAAAAGCGAGCCCTTCCGGCGAGGTGATCGTCATCTGGGTGGATGCGTGCAAGGCCATGTCCGGGGCCAGCAGGTGGGCGAGTTTGGCAAGGCCGAGATCCTGGACAATCAAGGCATCCACGCCAGCGGCGGCAAGTTTGCGGATTTGCATTTCCGCCAGTTCAAGCTCGCGGGGGAAAATCAGGGTGTTCATCGTCACGAAGCCCTTCACGCCGTGGCAATGGAGGAACTCCATGAGTTCATCGAGATCGGCATCGATGAAATTATCCGCACGCAGACGCGCGTTGAACCTGGGCAAGCCGAAATAGATCGCATCCGCCCCGGCGGCCACCGCCGCACGCGCACAATCCCAATCGCCCGCTGGGGAAATCAGTTGCGGCATGCCTTCATCATGGCTGGGGTCGCTCACGCGCGGAATCCGGTCTGAACGTTCGTTCAACGGCTCAGAATCGAGTTCCAGTGGGCGATGTCATCCTTGCGGGCCTCGAAGAGGGCCGTGGTGTCATCGTGGATCGTGATGGAGGTGATTTTGTCGCCCACGCCGTTGAATTTGCAGCCGCGCTCGCCGGTGTTGTTTTTGCCTGTGACCTTTTCGACCACGTCGAGGCCATTGGTGACCTGACCAAAGACCGAATGGCGGTTGTCGAGGAAGGGTGTGGCCGCCGTGGTGATGAAAAACTGCGAGCCATTGGTGCCGGGACCGGCATTGGCCATCGAGAACACACCCGGCGCGCGGTGGCGCAGGTCCGCGTGGAATTCATCGGCAAACTTGTAGCCCGGGCCGCCGCGACCGGTTTCCGTGGGGTCGCCGCCCTGTAGCATGAACCCTTCAATCACGCGGTGGAACGCCACCCCGTTGTAATAACCCCGCTGGGCGAGATTGAGGAAATTGGCACAAGTCAGCGGAGCCTTGGATGCGTAAAGCGTGGCATCGATGTCTCCGGCGGTGGTGTGGAGGGTGATTTTGATGTCGGACATGGACGGCAGGAAACACCGGAATCAGGCCCATGGCAACCTCGGTTTTGGGGGAGCGAGGCGCAAAGCCGTGGAGCTCGCATGCGGCTTGCTCCACATAAGGGGAACGGGCGTCTCGTCCGTTTATCTGGATGAGGTGGAATCGAAACGCAAAGTCAGAGGGAAGAGATTGACGAGTGATGATTGTTGATTTGTGATTTTTGAAGTGAAGAGAAGAGGGGGCTCGCGCGAAGACGCAAAGGCGCGGAGATGGAAACCCACTTCCCGGGGCATGTTTTGTTAGGCCGCCGGTATTTTGATCCATACGAGGGCGTCCTCCAAGTTGTCAAAGGCTTTGGTGATCATGCCCCGGTTAACCGCGACGGTCTCACCGAACCTTTGGGGGTCAAGAACCGGCTCAATCAAAACATAGGCGAAGCGTGGCCTGTGCAATTCGCCCGACTCCACAAGATTCCTGACCAGATTGGCTGTGAACTCGCTGTAGAAAAAACGTTCCATCGTTGTCGGATCTCCAACGACCTCACGTCCATCGAAAACGACCTTGTCACACTTGTGTTGTCTAACAATCTCCAGAACCTCGACAAATTGTCGTTTTGCGTCTGCCAACGTGAAATCCCCTCTGGCGGTGACGTGAAGGTATTCAGGTTCATGGACTATGGATATCGTCATTCCCATGGGATTATGATGATCTCTCAGGGTGTTTCTAATTGGCCGGGCTTTGCAGGGTGGGGTCCTCTACCGTAAGGGCGGACCTGAGTCAGATCAAGGACGCACATCCTAAGGGGAATGGACGTCGCGTCCATTCAAAATGATGGGGAGCAAATGACGGACGAGACGTCCATCCCCCTTAATGCTTCCTGAATGGCAGCACGAGCAGGGAGAAGAAGGTGATGGCGATGCCTTGCATGGACAGGAGATACCATGGCCATGGGCCGAGATGGTCGAGCAGGCTCGGGTTGTCCGGCGGGTGGGAGAAGAAGCCGAAGTTGGTGCCTAACAGCCGGTTGGCTGCCATGGCCACGATCAGATAGACCAGCGCCCATGCATTGGCGAGGATGGGGTCTTTCCAGAGCGGGCGCGCGGGACGCCAGATTCCGGTGACGGGCAGATAGACTGCGGTGGTGACGATGGCGAAGTGCTGGATGAAAAACGTGAAGTAGGGCCATGCGGGGAAGCCCAGGCCCAGCGCGGGCGTGAGCAGGGCCTGCAGGGTGGCCGCCAGCCCCCAGAAATACGTTAGAAGGCAGGGCAGCCGCCTGCGGGTGATCAGGGCGATGCCCGCGGTGAAGGCGGCGATGTCACACAACTGCAGCGGCAGGATGTCCTCAAGCGCGACCGGCCTGCCGCACGAGAACCATGCGGCCTGACTCAAAGGATAGGCGCTCAGGTTGAAAAACACCAGCAAGGCAGTGGCCCCTGCGCGTGCGCGCCCGCCACGCCACCCGGCGAAAAGCAATGCCGCCATTGCGACCATGCCGGTGGCGAGGGCGGCGAAATGTTCGCTGCTGAAGGGATGGAAGGGCAAGATGGTATGGGTTATAAGTTATGGGTTATGAGTCATGAGTTATGGGTTGTCCAGCGGGGTGATTTCAGCGGTGGCGGGGGGATGGTTGTGGAAGATTTCGCGGGCGATGGCCTGGACGTCGGCGTCGGTCACGGAGAGCACGTTTTCGCGCCATGCGGCGGGTGAGGGGATGCGGCCGAAGTCGAGCACGCCTTCGCCGGCCCATGCGGCGTGGGCGGAGGTGGATTCGAAGGCGAGCTTGCTCTGGGCGATGGCGAGGCGTTTGGCGCGGTCGAGTTCGCCGGGCAGCGGGCCGTGGCTGACGAGGTTGTGGATTTCGCGCCGGATACAGGCGAGCGCCTCGTCCCTGGCTTCGGGATCGAGGCCGGCGTTGATTTCGAAGGCACCGGTTTCATGGAAGAATGTGACATCGCTGCTGATCTGATAGCAGAGGCCGCGCTCCTCGCGGAGTTCGAGGAAGAGCCGCGAGCTGGCGGTTTCGCCTAACAACAGGCTGAGCAGGCGCAACGCGTGGCGGCCCGGCGCATGGCGGCCCGGCGTGTGCCACGCGAGCGTGAGCTGGAGTTGGTCGGTGTCGCGTTGTTCGGCGATGGTTCGCGCACTGTTGTTAGAATGTTCGAACGGCGGCGGGGGCTGTCCCTTGTGGAACTTCCCCGGCAGGTGGGGAAGCAGCGTCGCGAGCACCTGGTCGAGTGAGAAGGGTCCTGCGGCAGCGATCACCAGATCACTGCGGAAATGGTGGTGGTTGCGGAAATCCAGCAGGCCATTGCGGTCGATGCGGGTGATCGAATCCAGCGAGCCGGAGATCGGATGGCCCAAGGGGTGATCGCCCCACAACGCCGTGGATATCAGATCGCCGATGTGATCGGCCGGCGATTCGCGGTACATGGTGATTTCCTCGCCGATGACCTCACGTTCTAACAAAATCTCCGGTTCGGGAAAGGTGGCGTGCCAGACCATGTCGGACAGCACATCGGCGAGGATGGGCAGCAATTCCGCCTCGCCGCGGCCTTCGTAGGTGGTCTGGTCCTCGGAGGTGCAGGCGTTGATTTGGCCGCCGGCGTTTTCGATGTGCAAACTCAGTTCGCGCGCGCTGCGGCGGGTGGTGCCCTTGAACACCATGTGTTCGACAAAATGTGCGAGGCCGGCGGGTAGGTCGGTTTCATCACGGCTGCCTGCGGGCACATGGAAGGTGAGGGCGGCGCACTCGGAATCCGGCAGTGTGGCCACCGCCAGTCGCGGGCCGTCGGGGATTTGCCGCCATTCGTAACGGGCCTTGCTCATCGGGCATTCCTTCCTAACAGGGCTTCGGCCAGTGCGAGATCTGCGGGTGTGGTGATTTTCAGGTTGGGGTGGAGGGATTCAACGAACTTCACCCGGGCGCCGAGTGCCTCCACGGCGGACACCTCGTCGGTGACTAACAACCCGCCCGCGTTGACGGCGGAGTACGCGGCCTTGAGCAGCGCGAACTCGAACACCTGCGGGGTTTCCATGGACCAGAGGTTTTCCCGGCTAACCGATTCCACATTGAAATCCTTCTCATCGGATCGTTTCATGGTTTCGGTGGCCCGGCGCGCCAGCGAGGCGGCACGGTGCTCCACGGCCGCACAAACGCAGCGGTCGATGTCCTCCGGTGAGATCAGGGGACGCGCTCCGTCATGCACGGCCACAAACCGGGTGTCGGCATCCAAGGCACCGAGTCCGCGAGCCACCGAGTCTTGTCTGTTAGGACCGCCGTCCGCGTGCGTCACCGGTTTTGGGAAGCCCCCTCGCTCTAACAAAATCCATCTTTCATGCGGGCAGACCACCACCACCGAGGTGATGGTGCGTGCGGTGAGGAAGGCGTCCAGGGTGCGGCGCAGGACGGGCACGCCCGCCAGATGCCAGGCGAGTTTGTCCATGCCCATGCGGCGGCTGGAGCCGGCGGCGACGACGATAGCGGCGCAGATGGGGGTGGGCGGGTTGGTGGGCATGGTGGAGGGATGATTCCGCAGGGGGTTCTTAGCAAGCGGTTTTGCATTGCGGGAAGCGCCAAGTTGGGTGTGGCGCACCTATTACGCCCCATATTTCGCTTGATCCCATGGGACCGGGTGCGCAGTGTCCCGCGCGTTGCCGAGGTTCACGGCGGCGCAACCGGAAGGAGATTTATGCAGGAAGGGACGGAGCGGCGGAGATCATCGGCTTGTCAGCGATTCAGGCCTCGTTTGCTGGAGGTGTTCCATGGCCCCTACGGTCGTGTGGCATTGGGGAACGACGTGATGGCCGGCCTGACGGTGGGCATGATTGCGTTGCCGCTGGCCATGGCGCTGGGCATCGCCAGCGTGCCCGCGGGAGTGGCGACACCCTCGCCGGCTCCGGCCTTGGGGATTATCACGGCGATTGTGGCCGGGCTCCTGGTGGCGGCACTGGGTGGCAGCCGGGTGCAGATTGCCGGGCCGACGGCGGCGTTTGTTCCCATCATTCTATTGATTATCGAGCGTCATGGATACGTCGGCCTTATGATGGCCACCGTGATGGCGGGTGTGATCCTCATTGTGATGGGGCTCGCCAAGATGGGCTCACTCATCAAGTTCATCCCGTGGCCGGTGACCAGTGGTTTCACCACCGGCATTGCACTGGCGATCATGGCCACGCAATCGAGCGATTTCCTCGGCATCCGCACCAGTGAACCCGCGCCGCGCGATTTCCTCGAGCGCCTCCACTGGCTGGCGGTGCATTTCAAGGATTTGAACGTGCCGACGCTGCTGCTGGCCGCCGGGTGTCTAACCGTGATTGTGTTGTGGCCCAAGCTCGGATTGAAACGGGTGCCCGGATCGATCGTGGCGATGCTGGCGGCAACCGTGCTGGTGGCTGCCTTCGGCTGGCAGGAAAGTATGGGGATCGCGACCGTCGGCTCGAAATTCGGCCCCGGAGCGATCCCTGCCGGGCTGCCCGGCCTTTCCTGGCCGCATTTCGACTGGATGATGGTCAGGGATCTGATAGGTCCGGCCACGGCCATCGCCTTATTAGGCGCGATTGAGTCGCTGCTATCCGCTGTGGTGGCGGACGGTTTGACTTCGGACCGCCACGACAGCAACACCGAGTTGGTGGCGCAGGGGATTGCCAACCTCATCTGCCCGTTCTTCGGCGGGCTGCCCGCCACTGGGGCCATCGCCCGCACCTCGGCCAATGTGAACAACGGCGGGCGCTCGCCGGTTTCTGGCATCGTCCATTCAATCACATTGTTAGGAATCATCCTGTTGTTCGCGCGCTGGGCGGTTTACGTGCCGATGGCGGCGATGTCCGCGGTGCTGGTTTTCGTATCCTTGCGCATGGGCGAGTGGCATGAGATCAAGCGCTTGCGGCTGATGCCGCTGAGCGACGCACTGGTGCTGGTGACCACGCTTGCGCTGACAGTGGTCTTTGATCTGGTGGTGGCGGTGGAGGTGGGTATGGTGCTGGCGGCGATCTTGTTCATCAAAAGGGTTTCCGAGACCACCGAGGTTTCACAAGTTTTCGAATCGGATGTTTTGGAGTCCGCTGAACAACTCGTGGCCGGCAAGACGATTCCGGATGGGGTCTTGGTCTATCGCATCTTCGGGCCGTTTTTGTTCGGAGCCGCAGAGAAGATGGAGGACGCCATCGAGCGCGTTGAAAAACTGCCGAAGGTGCTCATCCTGCGCCTGCACTTGGTCACTGCCATGGATGCCACCGCACTCAATGCCTTGGAGAGCGTGGTCGAGCGCTTCCAAAAACATGGGCGCACCGTGATCCTGAGCGGCCTGCATCGGCAACCGCTCGACATGTTGCGTCAGGCCGGATTCATCGAGGTCATTGGACGCGCCAACCTGGTCGCGCATTTCGATGACGCACTGGTCCGCGCAAGGGAGATCTTGGGCTGACCGCCGCCCCATCCCCGGCGGGGCGAGTGCACATCGCCGGATGCCCTGCAATCACGCGGGAAATGCCGCGGCGATTTTCTCCGCCCAGTGCTGGGCGCGGGCGGAAAACCCCATTTCATCGCCCGCGTAGAGGATTCCGCGCGAGACATTGATGACATCGGGTGCGTTGCGGCCGGCCGCGGCCAGTGATGCGAGATCGCCGCCTTGGGCACCCAGCCCCGGCACCAGCAAGGGTGCATCCGGGAATTTCGCCAGCACATCGGCGGCATTCGTGAGTCCCACCACATAACCGACATCGGTCTGGCGGTCCTCCGCGCGGGCCCTCTCGCCGAGTGCGGTGACGAGTTCGAAAACCTGGCGTCCGTCGGCCAGGCGCTGGCGTTGGAAATCCGCGGAGCCCGCGTTGGAGGTGACAGCTAACAGATAGATGCCCTTGCCTTCCCAATCGAGGAAGGGTTCGATCGAATCGTATCCGAGGAAGGGATTGAGCGTGACGGCGTCCACGTTCCATCCGCCGAAATACCCTTGCGCGTAGTATTTCTGTGTTTCCCCGATGTCGCTGCGCTTGGCGTCCAGGATCACCGGGACTTCGGCGGGGATTTTTGCTAACAGACTTTCCAGCAGGCAGATGCCCTCGATGCCCATGGCCTCGAAGTATGCCATGTTGGGTTTGAATGCGGCGGCCCAGACGGCGGTTTCCTCGATGACCTCATGGAGGAAATTGCGGGCGAACTCGGCACCGCCCTCGCCGGGGCGGGGGTCCAATCCGACACAGAGGCGGGATCCGGTTTTGACAATCCGTTGTTGGAGGCGTTCGGCGTAGCGCATGGCCGGATCATGCGCATGGGGCGGGCAAAATCAAATCTTCCGTTTGCGCGTGATGGCAAATCGGCTAAGGATGGGTCCATGCAACTGAGATTTTGTGCGCTGTTGGCGGTGTGGGGCGGTTTGATCGCCGGTGGCGTATGGGCGGTCACGCCAGTGCCGCAAGCGGTCCCCGCACGCTTGCCCATGAGTGTGGTGTTCCAGGGTGAGTCCAAGTTCAAGGCCATCGTGGCCAAGGCGGAACGCGAACAATGGCGCAATCTTCCGCTCGGTGAGCGAACCATCCGCGTGGCGCGGGAACTGGTCGGCACACCCTATCTGAATTACACGCTTGAAGTGGATGACAAGATCGAATCCCCGGTGGTCAACCTCAAGGCCATGGACTGCTGGACGTATTATGAAAACTCGCTGGCGATCGCCCGCATGCTGCGCTACAAACCCGGTCCCTACAAACCGGCCGACATGCTGCAGATGGTGGAGATCGAACGCTACCGCAACGGCATTTGCACCGGAAGTTATTTGAGCCGCATGCACCACCTGGAGGAGGTGTTTCACGACAACCAGCGGCGCGGGTATTCTTATAACATCACCCCGCGCATTCCCGGGGCTGCCAGAATGCAGCGCGAGATCCGCGAGATGACCGTGCAGTGGCGGAACTACCGCTACCTGCGCGCCAACCAAAATCTCATAGAGCCCATGGGCAAGGTGGAGGCCTATGTGTCCGCCCTGCCGGTCTATCATATTCCCAAGGCCAAGGCGCGCGCCGCCGAGGACTACCTCCGCAACGGTGACATCTGCGCCATCACCACCAATGAAACCGACGGCTACACGTCGCACGTCGGACTCATTGTCAAGGTCGGCAACCGCGCGTATTTCTCCCACGCCACGTCGGACCAATCCAAGGGCCACATGTGCATCATCGACCGCCCGATCACCGACTACCTCAACGCCGCGTCCAAACACGCGGGCATCATCATCTGCCGACCGATGGACGTGCCGCCCTCGCCGCTCTGGAAAAAGGATGCGGCGGGCGGGTGAGGTCTCGTCATCTCTAAGGGGAGGCCGGGAACGAAGGTGGCGCGCTCCCGCCGGGAGCGCATGCCTGGGAACTGTGGTGGATAAATCCAGGTGACAGTCGTTGCGTCCTGCCCTGGGTCATCCTTCCGCCTGGCATTGTCCTGCGCTCCCGGCGGGAGCGCGCCACCTTGCTCCGCGCCCTGTTCATGGACACATCGGGCACGGCATCCGGAAGCGTTTGCAAGCGCGGACTCACCCGACCTAACGGATCAGCGGCTCCTCGTCTAACAAACGGCGTGTGACATCTTCGAGCACGTGCGGGGAATACAGCATCAGCGGGTGGAGCAGGGCGGGGTGTTCCACGTTCACCGCGCGGTCCCATACCGAGCTGCCGGAGGGCAGGATCATCAGGTCCATACGCGTGCGGTAGGAGATGACCGGCATCCGGCCGAGGCGGGATGTGGATTGATCCAGGTCGGATAGAAAGCGGCTGCCGGGGCGCATTTGCGCGGCACCTTTCGACGGGTAGAGCCAGGCGGTCAGGGTGCCATGGTGCGGGCTGGAGATGGTGATGAGTTTTTCGCAGCGCCGGGTGCCATCGAGGTTCTGCAGGTAGAAGCGGCTGACAAGCCCGCCCATGCTGAAGGCGATGATGCTGACCGGTTGCTCGGGTCCGTAGGCGGCATCGATGTCGCGTTTCAGGCCGGCCGCCAGATGTTCCAATCCTCCGCGTCCGTCGCTGGGACTGAGTTTCGGCACCAGGCACTCGATCCCGCGATTTTCCAGACGTTGCCGCAGCCTGTGGAATTCGTCACCGGTATCGAGGAAGCCATGCACCAGGACCACCCGGCGCAGGGGCGGCGACTGCCGGGCGGCAGCGGCTTTGGGGCAGCAAATGGGCGTGCATGAGGCCAGCAGGCCCGCAAGCGGAAGGGACAGTTTCATGTGGGAGCGTGCCACGCGCGGCAAACCATGCTGGCACATGGCGGCTGCCGGATGGACGTTGTTGGAAAATGCGGTCTGGCTTCGTCGGACGCGACGGGGCTGGTTACTATTTCTCCTCGTAGCTGACTTGGACGCGGGTATCGCCGCCGGCTTTGCCACTGAGGATGACATGGAGTTTTTTGCCGTCGGCTTCGTAGGCGATGATGCGGTTTTGATTGCCGTCGGTGTTGATGGAGGTGCGGCTGGTTTCGGGCAGCTGGGTATTGGCGGCGGCATCCTTGAAGAAGGTGTCGAGAGCGTCGAGTGATTCCGAGGAGACGCCGGTGTAGGAGCCGCTGAGCCCGCCGCCCTGGGCATTTTGGAAGGTGGCTTGGGTTCCCTTCAATGCGGGGGCGCGCGGCACCCATGGAGGGAGTATGGAAAGATCCGCGCCCCCGGTTTCGGTGACCTTGCCCTTGGCGTCTTTGACGCTGAATTTCCCTTGGGAGATATCCTTGTAGCTCAGTGTCATTTCCTGGCCGTCCTTGGTGCGGATCGTCATTTCCCCCTTCGCTTCATTTTGTGACACGAGCTTAAGATCCGGGTTGAGGCGCACTATCATTTCGGCAGCGGCTTTTTCCGGATTTTTCATGAACTCGGCGGGATCGCCGATGGTGCGTTTGCACCAGCCCACTAGCAGGACCATGACCACGATGCCAAAGACCAGAAGCGCACCGCAGCCGATGCCGACCCAGCCGAGCACGGGCATGCCATTTTTTGCGGGTGGAAGCGGCGGGGTGGGGGCTTGTAAGTTCATGGTGGCTTGTATTAGTGGATTTCGCGGCCCGGCACCATCAAAATAAAGAATCCACCTTGCGCAGCGCTCCCGGCGTTTTCACCCCCCTGTTTGCGGATCGATCCGCTATCGACATCGCGGCGGGAATGTTGCAGGTTTCGCCCGCAGATGAGTCGATTCCCAGTCATTGCAATGATCCTGGCAGGTGGCATGGCCAGCGCGCTTGCCGAAGCGCCGCGTGTTGCCCTGGTCCGGGTCCAGGACATCTACCAGGGGCTTGCAGTCACCGCAGCTCTTGAACAGGAGGCCAAGAAGGCCCGGGAACAGGTCCAGCGGGATCCACGCGCGGATCAAGTCCGCAAGATGCTCGCGGAGCTTCAATCCCTCAAAGCCAGGCTTGCAGACAAAAATAATCCGCTCGACCCAAAAACCAGCCGCAAGCTCACCCGCGGTTGGGTGATCAAACAGCAGGAGGCCGATACCTACCAGCAGTCTTTCGAGAACTTCAAAGCCGAGCAGGAAAAACTGATTTCCCGCAAGAAGGTTCTCGGCATGCGGGCATCACTCAACAAAATCATGGAGACCGCCAAACGGATCGCCAAAGATCAAGGATATGACCTCGTGCTGGACAGTTCCGGAAGTTCCAACACCGGCATGCCCTTTGTGCTCTACAGCAGACAGGCGCCCGATCTAACAGAATTGGTGAAGGCCGCATTGAATGATACCGTACCCGCCGCAACACCCAACACCCAACCCAAGCCCTGACTCTCATGGATTTTCTCAACGATGCTCTGCAACAACCCTTCACATGGGGACTGCTCCTCGGGCTATTGATCGCGGCTTTCATTTGGAAGGCCGGCTTTAGTGCGCGCCGCAATGCCGCGCGCGAACTCAAGCGACTGAACGTTGAAATGAAGGACCTGCAAGGCCATCTCAACACCCAGCTGAAGATCAACGCCACGGGCAACGAGGCGATCCGCAGCGAATTGGAATCCCTGCGCAACCAGAACGAAATGCTGCGCGTCAACTACGCCGCCCTCCAACAGAAACCCGGTCGTGCCGAACAACGCCAGCTCCAGATCTACGAGATCGCCATCCGCACCATGCGCGAACAAGCGCCCGGATTCGCCGCCGCATGGGAAAACGCGCTGCGCCAGGGAGAAAACGAATTGGATGCCGCCGAGTCCGGTTTCAAAAAACTCGTCCGCCGAGTCATCCCCGGTCTCGGCAATTCCACGCCCGCACAGACGCCCTTGATCTCACCCAAGGAGGAGTAGTGTAGTCCGTCTTACAGACAGTCATTTATCCGAACTGATTTCCGATTGCCGATTGTTGATTGATGATTTTTGAAGTGAGCCTGAAATTGAGCGACTGCGCCCAACAAGCACACATCAACAATCGGAATTCAACAATCATCAATCGTCAATCCAATCTGATAGAATCAGTTCAACAAGGATTTATGATAATGTGCAATCTGCATGGCGGACTACAATAGGATGACATGCGCGCCATCAGCCCTTGATCTCCATGAGCATCTGCGGGTTGTTAGGAAATTTCTTGAGGAAGAACAGCAGGCGTTCCATGGCTTCCACGGGGCGGTGGCCGGAGAGGCCGCGGCGGATGAGGTGGATCTTGTGGAGCATGTGGTCCGGAATGAGCAACTCCTCGCGGCGGGTGCCGGATTTGAAGATGTCCACGGCCGGATAGATATAATTTTCCGCGATTTTGCGATCCAGGACGAGTTCCATGTTGCCGGTACCTTTGAACTCCAGAAAGATGGCTTCATCGGCGCGGGAGTTGGTTTGGATGAGGGCGGTGGCCAGGATGGTTAGGGAGCCGCCGCCGCGGGTGTTGCGGGCGGCCGCGAACAGGCGGCGCGGGACTTCGAGCGCTCCGACGGTGATGCCGCCGGAGCCGGTGCCGCGGCCCTTGTTGTTCATGGTCGAGTTGTAGGCGCGGG
>CAYWLC010000076.1:0-13541 GCA_964458895.1 uncultured Luteolibacter sp.
GAAGCCGCGCTGTGCTAGGTGTGGATTCTGGAGAAACTTTTGTATGGGGGCTCCGGGCAGAATGCCAGTTGTGTTCTGAGAATTGTCTCAATAACTGCGAGCAGCCCTGGCTATTTTGGAAATGTGCCTTACCGTGACGGGTGGTTGGGTGAGCACAAGATCTATCAGAACGGTCGACCTGCCGTGATGCGGGCACGAAAAATCCCGGAGGCGCACAGGACCGCGTCACCCCCAGTTCGGATTTCAGGCTTTCTTTTTCGCCGCGCGCCGGACCCTGATGGCTTCCTCGGCGGCCAGCCACCTGGCCAGTTGCTCATCGCTCATCTCGCCCATTTGGTGCCACTGGAGCAGTTCCATCATCCTTTTGTTAGATTTGGAACCGGTGAGTTCCGCGAGCAACAGGGCCTTGATGAGACATGGATAAATTTGGATGAGCACACCCTCGCGGCTTTCCGCAAACCAGTGGCGGCAGGGAACCAGACACTTGAGCCAGCGGAAGAACATTTCCACCTTCCAGCGCTGCCGGTAGAGGCCGATCACCTCCAGGGTGCCAAGGACTTCGAACGGCTCGCTGGCAATCAGGATCACCCCTCCTTCATTTCCGGACGATTGAATACGATGATGCGCCGTGTCCCGCCGCAGCCGCAGTACCCAAGTCTCACGATGGCGTCCAGAATCACGCCTTCGGCCACCGCCTCCGGGGTGAGCGGATGATGTTCGGTCACTTCCCATGTGACTTCATTGTGCAAGCGCAGCACATAACCGCAGCCGAGCGCGTCGAGTTCGTCAAACAAGGCGAAGTCCGAGCCATAGTTGCGGTCGCCGAGATAGAACTCGCCGGGTTTGAGCATCTGGCGCATGGCGGCTCGCTCGCAGATTTTGCCCTCGGTGATCTATGCAGATACGGCCCAATCGTACAAGTGACAGTTTCGTCACATTGGGGCCGTTCGGAGATAGGAATCATTCTCAGAACACAACTGGCATTCTGCCCGCGCCACCGTGGCCCGGAGCCTTCAGCAACAGAGTTCTGCGTTAATCTGACAGTATTTAACAGGACGTCCCTGCCCCTTATTGGATCGGGACGGGACTTGCCCTGCTCCGGATTCGGGTGATGGCCCAGCGGGCGTGTTCCGCGACTAAGGGATCGGGATCGGCGGCGGCGCGGGTGAGAGCGGGCAGGTCGTCGGGGGTGCCGGTGTTGCCTAACAGCACGCAGACATTGCGGAGGAATCTCGGGCGTTTGAGGCGTTTGATAGGAGACTTGGCGAACAAGGAGCGGAAGGCTTCGTCATCGAGGTCGAGGAAATCGCGGGCGCGTTTTTCAAACACCGTGCCGCAGGCCTGGAACGCCAATTCGCGGGAGTCCAAGGCAAAACGGTTCCACGGGCAGGCATCAAGGCAATCGTCACACCCGTAAATCCGGTCACCGATGGCTTCACGAAACTCCAGGGGAATGGGTCCCTTGTGCTCGATGGTGAGATAGGAAATGCAGCGCCGGGCGTCCAATTCGCGTGGCGCGGTGATGGCACCGGTCGGGCAGGCGGTGATGCAACGGGTGCAATTCCCGCAGTGGTCGCCGATTGGCTCGTCCGGCGTGAGGTCCAGGGTGGTGAGGATTTCTGCTAGAAAAAAACAGGTGCCCAGCCTGCGGTGGATCTGCATGGTGGACTTGCCATTCCATCCGAGTCCGGAGGCGCTGGCGAAATCGCGTTCGAGCACCGGGCCGGTGTCCACATGACACTTCTGCACGCCACCCAATGATCGCAGTTTCACCGCGAGATCGCGCAGGTCCCGTTCGATCAGATCGTGATAGTCGTCATTCCACGCGTATCTGGCGATGCGATAGCCGCCGGGCCGTCCATCCTGAAACGGACTCCGGCCGGGATAATAATTCCGCGCCAGACAGATGACGGACCTGCAATCTAACAATAATTCACGGGGGTCGCCGCGGCGCTCCGGAGCCCGCTCCATCCACGCCATGTCCCCGTGCTTGCCCGCCGCCAGCCAATCGCGGAAAACCCCGGCGTGGACTGCTTCCGCGGCACGGGCGATGCGGCAATCATCGAAGCCCGCGTCCGCTGCCCACAGCTTGATCTGTGTCTCCGCGCGGGTCATAAACCGTGGGTGAAGAAATATCGGGCGCTTGCCAGAATGCCCGTCGCCAGCTCGCGGCAGTCCAGCCCGCCCGTGTCGATCCTGAGATGTGCGGTTTCCTGATAGAGAGGGGTGCGCTCCTCCATGAGTTGCCTGATCCTGCCCTCGGGATCATCTGTTAGAAGCAGCGGGCGGCTGCGGTTCTTGTGCGTCCGCCCGAGGATCACTGAAACCGGGGCGTCCAGCCAGACGACGTATCCGAGTTTCCTGAGCAGATCCCTGTTTTTCGCGCGGACCACCACGCCACCGCCGGTGGAGATGATCCTGCGCGGGGTGCCGGGTTCTGATAGATTTTCCAGCAGCGCGGTTTCCATGTCGCGGAAGGCCGCCTCGCCCTCGTCGGTGAATATTTCGGTGACGCGTTTGCCGGTCTGGTCCTCGATGGCGTGGTCCATATCCACGAGCGGGTAGCCCAGGCGCAGGTGCAGCTCGCGGCCCACGGTGGTTTTTCCGCATCCCATGAAACCGATGAGAACGATGTTCTCCGGTGGGGTGGTCGATGAATTCATAGGCAGACCCTAGACTGCCTAGCCGCCCGAAGAAACCGGAAAAATTGAAGTTCGCATCGTGGGCGATCCTCTGGCATGACTTCCGGCGTGCCAGAGACCCATATTGTTCAAGCCACTGACGACGACATGAAGGACGCCGTGCGCGATGCCTGCGCCTTGCTGCGTGCGGGTGACGTCGTCGCTCTGCCCACCGAAACCGTCTATGGTCTGGCAGCGGATGCCTTCAACCCAGCCGCCGTGGCCAAGGTTTTCGCCGCCAAGGAGCGACCGTCCTTCGATCCGCTCATCGTCCACATCGCCTCGCGCGGGGACTTGAAACGAGTGGCCATCGTTCCCCAAGACATTGCCGAAATCGTGGACAAACTCACCGCCGCCTTCTGGCCGGGACCCCTCACCATCATCCTGCCCAAACACCCGGACATCCCTGACCTCGTCACCAGTGGGTTGCCCACCGTCGCTGTTAGACAAAGCGCCCACCCGGTGTTTCGCGCCATCAACAAGGAACTGGACCGCCCGATCGCGGCCCCCAGCGCCAACCGCTTCGGCCGCATCTCACCGACCTCCGCCACCGCCGTGATGAAGGAACTCGGCAGCCGCATCCCGTTGATCGTCGATGCCGGCGCATGCAGCGAAGGGGTGGAAAGCACCATCATCTCCATCGAACCGCGCACGGGCAAAAAACCCATCTTCCGCCTGCATCGCGCCGGACCCATCACCAAAGAACAACTTCAGGACTTCGGGAAAATCGAAAAAGTGAAGGAAAGGGCAGGCGACCTCCCGCATGCCCCGGGCCAGTTGCCCAGCCACTACGCACCGCTCACCCCGCTCATATTGTTAGAGAACCCGGACAATTTCAATCCCGAACCCGGGAAAAAATACGGTCTGCTCGCCTATCGCGGCGAGGACGACAGTCCCTATGTCAACCTGCACGAATGGGAGATCATCGAATCCCTCAGCCCTGGCAACGGCAAACTCGCCGAAGCCGCCATCCGCCTATTCCACGTGATGCGCGTGTTAGACGAGGCCGGTCTCGACGCCATCATCGCCGAACCCGTGAGCGAAACCGGACTCGGCGTCGCCATCATGGACCGCCTGCGCCGCGCGTCGGCATAATCGCCTCAGAAGTTAAGAGAATCAT
Organism: uncultured Luteolibacter sp.; assembly: GCA_964458895.1. Taxonomy (GTDB): domain Bacteria; phylum Verrucomicrobiota; class Verrucomicrobiia; order Verrucomicrobiales; family Akkermansiaceae; genus Luteolibacter. The sequence goes on from CAYWLC010000076.1 coordinate 3,802, forward strand.
CAAAGGCCGGGGAGTTGGCGGACCGCCACAGTCGGCGACATGGCACGCGCAGTCTGGACCTGCTGCATGTGGCCGCAGCACTAATCCTGAGTGCCGATGCCTTTCTCAGTTTCGACGACCACCAAAGGAAGGTGGCCAAGGCCGAAGGTCTTAAAGTGCTGCCGCGTGATTTAGCATTCGTGTGATGGCAAGCAGCATGTTCGAACCGGTTGTCACTTCGCGCGTTTCGCGCGCGGGCGGGCATTTTTGGTGGGCGCCTTTTTCCGTGCGGTGGGGGCGGGAGCCGGTGTTTCCGGGGATTGTTCCGTTAGGGGCTCATTATCTTTCGTCGGTCTAACAGAATGCGAAGACTTCGCGGATTTGACGGCTTTAGCGGGTTTTGGGGGTTTAGGGGGGGTGTCCGACTTTGCAGGTTTGGGAGGTTTCCCTGGTTTTACCGCTTTTGCGGGCTTTTCCGGTTTCAGCGCTTGATCGGGTTTGGCTTGGATGGGTTTTTCTTTGGACGGGGCGGGGACTCTAACAACTATTGTTTTGGATGCGGTTAGATCGACCATGGGTGAGACCACGCAGGCAGCCGCGACGGCGGCGAGGGCTGGGATGCCCGGGAGCCATAGCAGGAGGGAGCCAGCGGCGATGGCTTGGGCGGCGATACAGGCTGTGGCGATGCAGGCAAACACGATGCTGCGGGGAAACACGGGCAAGCCGCAGGACGCGCAGAGGACGAGAATGACGCAAAAGAGATAGAGAAGTTCCTTTGAACATGTGGGACGCTGATAGATTCGTTCAGGGGTCAGGCCCGCATTGGATGCGAGCGTGGCGACCATGGCGGGCAGGTTGGAGGAGAAGGTGCGGGTGGCGGGTTCCGCGGCGCTGCGATCATCGCGCAGGATGACAGGTTCCGGCGCGGTTTTTGGGAACGCATCATCGCCTGCATCGATCAGGGATTCGGCGGCAATGACCCCGTATGGGGCTATTTTTTTCAAGGGCAGGGTCAGGCGACCATAACGGTCGATGGGGATAGTGGGTCCGTCCGGGCCGAGTTTGAGATATTGGGCCAGGCGGACCTCGATCTTATCTAACGGAAAATCCAGGCGTTGCAGGACGACCAGCAGCGGGAAGGCAAACACCACGCGGTCATCCCAACGGGCGAGCAGCGGTGGAAACTTGGTTTTAGGTTCGGATTCGAGCGCCTGGAAGCCTGCCACCGAGTTATCGCCGCCGAGGATGACGCCGGGCAGGGCGATGCGGTTCACCAGCGGCAGGGCCATGGGGTCGCCGAGGATTTTAGCGAGTGGCAGGGAGGCCTTGCGAAATGCGGGCGGCAATTGATCCGGCACGGGGCCGCGCGAGAGCGGCGCGGTCGCTACCCACGAATCGAACCTGGCAATCGCCTTGTCCAGCGCGGCCAGGCCCATCGGATCGGGTGTTTCCCATGCCAGAACCGCGCCGCTGGCAGCTTTATGGGCACCCAGCCTGCGGAAGTTAGTTAGAACCACCGCGAGGTCGATGGGTGAGGGCGGGGAGGTTTGGAAAAATCCCTCAAGGTCATCGCCGAGAGAAACGATCACCGGGGCCTGGTGTCTATCAGCCTTGGATTGCGCTGCGAAGGTCCGGAGTTTCCACGGGTTGCAATGGCTGCCGTTGCCGGAAATGAAGAACGGCGGGTTGGCCGTGCAGCGGGAGACGGCTGCGAAGGCGGCCTTGTCGAAGGCGGTTCCGGGAAAAAAGAACCAGCAGGCGATGGCGGCGGTCGCAGCGATGAGCAGCACCCGGACCCGACGTTGGAGATTACCGGTCACGGTATCAGCGGAGCGCCCCGAGCACGGGCGCGAGCGGGTTTTCCAGCGGGGTGCCTGCGGTGACCTCGCCTAACAAGCGTGCGGCGGTGGCGATGTGCGGGCGGTACCAATTATCCCCGCGGTTTTTCAGGATGTTGCCATAGGCTCCGAGCGCCTGCATCAGGCGTTGGGCCGCGCATTGGTGGAACAGGCCGGGTTCGGGACGTTCGTCGGTGAACTCCTCCCACAAATCTAACAATCCATCCCGCTCTTGGGGCGAGTGGTTCAGGTAGGGATCGAAGATCAGTGATGCGAGGTCGTATTCCTGGCGTCCGCGGCGCAGGCCCTGGAAATCGATCATCCATGCGTTGCCGTCCTTGATGAGGAGGTTTTGGGATTGGAAATCGCGATGGACCAGGTTGCGCGCCACCGTGCCGAGGCGATCCGCCATGTCATTGAAGGCCGGGTTGTTGCGCAGTGCGGTGGCATCCATGCCGAGGAAATCTTCTACCAGAAATTCGAAAAAATACTGTTGTTCCCAGCGGTAGAGCGCGGCATCGAAGGGGGGCATCAGATGGAAATCCTTGGGCGGCTTGGTGAAGAACAAGCGGTCGACCATCTCGAAAGCCGATTGGTAAAGCGGGAGGCGTTCCTCAAACGGTCGGTCCCTCAGCGAATAGAGATCCGTATCGCCGAGGTCCTCGATCAAGGCCACGCGGTATCTCGGGCGTTCGCAAATGATCTCGGGCACGCGCAGTTTCGCCTGCTTGAGGAATTTTCCCACGGGGATGAACTGGGCGTTGTCCTCGCGTTCTTCTGTCCAATAGATGCCGATGAAGGGCTCGTGGACAGGGGATTTCACCCGCACGATGGTGCGGCCCGAGGCCCCGCGTTTGATCGGCTCCAGGGTGATGGGAACGGTCGGGTCCACCCCGAGGAATTGGCGGGCGGTGGAAAGGATCGCTTCGGTTGGCATCGGCGGCGGGAACTAGGCGGAAAAATCGTCCGTCTGCCAAGGGAAATCCGGCAAATTTCACTCGTTATGGTAAAACCACAGCAGCACCACCAGGCCGACACCGATCCCCCAGAGGAGCCATGCGTTGGAGAAAAAATAGGCATAAAACATCAGAAGGAGTCCGATCACCCGGGGCTGCCAAAGATCGAGTTTTCTGCCATAGGAAAAGGCCCCCATGCCGAGGGTGCCGAAAATAAACCCGGCGAGAAGATTATACGGACTGAAATTGAAATCCATGGATCGAGGAAACCGGAGGATACACGAAACCCGCCGCAATACGAGCTTAAGTTTCATTAAGGACATTGGAGATTGTCGCGCCCGGGGGATTGGGCATGTTTCTGGCATGCAGAGCGTCCTGTGCCAACTGGCCTCAAGTGCCGCGATTCTTGCGGGCGCGCTCCAGGCCCATGATTCCGCAGTCACCCAATCATGAAACTCCTGCTAATTGGTCACGGCTATCTCGGACAAGAGCTCGCCCGCGTGTTCCGCGAAGGGGGATGGGAGGTGGTGGCGGTTGGTCTAACAGGAGGGCATGGGTCAATCGCCTGTGATGTGGGGGATCGTCACGCGGTGGCGGCCTTGCCTGCCGCGGATTTCATCGTCCATTGCGCGGCATCCGGGCGGGGCGGGGCGGAGGCTTACCGGCAGGTCTATGTGGATGGCTGCCGGAATCTAACAAAAGTCTTCCAGGGGGTTCCGCTGTTATTCACCTCGAGTTCCTCGGTTTACGCGCAGACCGACGGCGCGGAGGTGAGCGAGGACAGCGCCACCGTGCCGGAGCGTGAAACCGGACGTTTGTTATTGGCCGCGGAGCGTATCACGCTCGACGCGGGTGGCATTGTCACGCGGCTATCGGGAATCTATGGCCCGGGCCGCAGTGTGATTCTGAACAAATTCCTCAGTGGCGAGGCGGTTATCGAGGACGATGGTCGGCGTTTCCTCAACCAGATTCACCGTGATGATGCGGCCCGCGCGATATATCACCTGGCCACCCGGGGGGTGAGACCGGGGATTTTCAACGTGAGCGATTCCAAGCCGCTCACCCAACTGGAATGTTATCAAAAACTCGCCGCAATCTTTCAGCTTCCGCTACCGCCCACCGGCCCGCGCGACCCGGACCGCAAGCGGGGATGGACCCACAAACGGGTTTCTAACAAAAAACTGCGAGCCACCGGATGGCAGCCTGAATTCCCATCGTTTCTGGATGCGGTGGAAAGGATTGCAGGGACTCTGTGAAGAACGGTGCTAAACCGGGCCGGTGCTATCGCGCGACCTCCGAAGCCCCGGTTTTCCGGCGTTTCCGCAAAACACCCGCAGCTTGGCTTTGACCGGGGGCGGGTTTCGGGCTATGCCCACGGGCTTTCCCATGAAGGAGCAAATCCCCGCCATCCAATCCGACGCGCTTGCACGCATCGCCGCCGCCGCTGACGAGCGTTCGCTCGAAGACACCCGGGTCGCCGTGCTTGGCAAAAAAGGCACGCTCACCCTGGCCGCAGCGGGCATGAAAGACGTGCCTAAAGACGACAAGGCCGAAGTCGGCCAACTCCTCAATGCCGCCCGCGGCGCCATCACGGGCGCACTTGAGGAAAAACAACTCGCCCTGCGGAATCTGGCCGACCGCGCCGCACTAACCGGAATCGATGTCACCTTGCCAGGCCGTGCCGTGGCGGGGGGGGCGCTGCATCCTCTTACGCTAATCCGCGATGAGGCCATTGGCATCTTACGCCGCATGGGTTTTGCACTCGCGGACGGGCCTGAGATCGAGGACGAGTTCCATTGTTTCGATGCGCTCAACACGCCCGCCGACCATCCGGCGCGCAATGAAAAGGACACGTTTTATTTTGATTCCGGCAAGTTGTTGCGCACCCACACCTCCAGTGTGCAGATCCGCACGATGGAGGCGATGAAGCCGCCGCTGCGCATCATCGCGCCGGGGTCGGCATACCGCCGAGATGAAATCGACGCCACCCATCTATCGGTTTTCAATCAACTGGAGGGACTCTACGTGGCCGATGACGTCTCGTTGCCCGATCTGAAGGGCACGCTGGAATATTTCCTGCATGAACTCTTCGGTCCCACAACCGAGGTGCGTTTTCGCCCGCACTTTTTCCCGTTCACCGAGCCGAGTTTCGAGATCGATGTGAAACTTGCCATCAAGGGCCAGGCCCCGCGCTGGATCGAGGTGGCCGGTTGCGGCATGGTCGATCCCGCCGTGTTCGAATCCATCAACGCATCGCGCAAGGACAACGCGTTCGATCCCGACAAGGTGACCGGTTTTGCCTTTGGCATGGGTCTCGACCGCCTCGCCATGATCCGCTGGGGCATCAAGGACATCCGGCTTCTGATCGAAAACGACGTGCGCTTTCTCAGGCAGTTCGCGTGACTTCGTAAATCCTCTTCCTATGAACATCTCACTCAACTGGCTCGCCACCCATCTCGATCTTGCAGGAAAATCCATCAAGGAAATCGACGACCTGTTCACCTTCGCCGGGGTGGAGGTCGAAGGCATGGTTGCCAAGGGCATCAACTCGGAGAAAATTGTGGTCGCGCAGATCAAGGAGGCCGTGCAGCACCCGAATGCCGACCGTTTGAAGGTCACACAGGTCGATGCGGGCGAGGGGACGCTCCGCCAGATCGTCTGCGGCGCGCAAAACTACAAGGTCGGTGACAAGGTCCCCTGCGCGCTGCCCGGCGCGGAACTTCCCGGCGGCTTCACCATCGGCCAGACCGTCATGCGCAAGGTGCAATCCAACGGCATGCTCTGCGCCGCAGCGGAAATCGGCCTGCCCGCCGGGGTGGACGGATTGCTCATTCTCCCGGAGAATGCCGAGATCGGGAAACCGGTGAAACAACTCTTCGATTCCGATGTTATGTTAGAACTGGAGGTGACTCCAAACCGCCCGGACCTCCTCAGCCACCGCGGCATGGCCCGCGAACTGGCCACACTGCTCAAAACGCCGTTAAGGGGGGCGGACGTTCCGTCCGTCCAAACCACCACCGCCGACCCATCCGCCATCCAAATCCTAGCCCCCGCTGCCTGCCCGCTCTACACGGCTGTTAGAATCAAGGGCGTGACCATCAGGGAAAGCCCCGCCTGGCTCAGGGCACGCCTTGAATCCATCGGTCTGCGCCCGATCAACAACATCGTGGATGTCACCAACTTCGTGCTTCACGAGCTCGGCCAGCCGCTGCACGCCTTCGATGCGGCAAAACTCAGCGGCGGCATCGTCGTGCGCATGGCCAATGAGGGTGAAACCTTCCTGGCGCTCGACGAGTCAGAGCATGTTCTATCACCTGATGATCTCCTCATTTCCGATCAATCGGGAACGGCGCTCGCACTGGCCGGAATCATGGGCGGGCTCGGCAGCGGCGTGACGCCAGCCACGTGCGACATCGTGCTGGAGTCCGCGTGGTTCAGCCCGCAGGGCATCCGCCGCACCTCGCGGCGCACGGCCCTCACCTCGGACTCGTCCTACCGCTTCGAGCGCGGCGTGGATCCGCAGGCTGCTCTAACAGCATCGGAGCTGGCGGTCAAACTCATCCTTGAGACCGCGGGCGGCACGGCGGAGGCCGTCACACAAGTGGCGGGCGAGGCCCCGTCCCTAACAAAACCCGTGGCGCTCGACGCCCGGAAACTCGAGCAACTCATGGGCGGCGCGATCAGCCTGACGGATGCCGGTGAAATCCTCACACGTCTCGGTCTAACAAAAATATCCGACGGCACCTGGGATGTGCCCTCCTTCCGCGCCGATTTGCAGCGCCACATCGATTTGGTCGAGGAGATCGCGCGCGTCCACGGTCTGGCAAACGTGCCATCGCGTTTTGTCGGGGCCTTTGTTGCTGCCAGCGCGGTGGATGCCGCGTATGATGCCGACATGGTCCTGCGCCGCCGCCTTGCCGCGCTTGGGGTCTTCGAATGCCAAACCATCAAGCTCATCGCCGACACCCAAGTGGCCGACGCCCTGCCGCTGCGTCCCTTGCAGGATGGCGACATCATCCGGGTGAAACTCCCGCTCAGCGAGGACCATGCCGTGATGCGCCCGAGTCTGGTGCCGGGACTGGTCGCCTCCGCTGCTAGAAACATCCGCCAGCAGGCCAAGTCCCTGCGGTTTTTCGAGATGGGTCGGGTTTTCCGCAATGCGGGCGGTGGCAAGGCAAGGGACCAGGAAAGTGATTCGCTGGGCTTCCTTCTATCAGGCGGAGTCGCCCCTGTGGGTTGGAACCAGGCAGACCGCAGCGCCGACCTCTACGACCTCAAGGGCCTCATCGCCGCGCTCGTCCCTAACAAATCCATCCGCTTCACGCCGAAGGAGCGCGACGGCTTCGCCCTTGGCTGTGACATTAAGGCGGACGACCAGAACATCGGTGTCTTCGCCCGCCTGCTGCCCGCCCGCGAGCGCGAGTTGGATTTCACCTCGCCTGTGTTTGTGGCGGAGCTCGATCTAACAAAACTGCGCAGGCTGTTGGCCGGGGCCGGCCAGGTAGATGACCTGCCGCTGTTCCCCGGTTCATCGCGTGACGCGGCCATGGAACTGCCCGCGGCACTGCCAAATGCGGAAATCGAGTCCGTGCTCGCCAAGTGTGCGGAGCCGCTGTTGATCGCCTTCGAATGCTTCGACGTTTTCACCGACGCCAGTGGCGTGAAACTCGCCGCCGATCGCAAGTCCGTGGCCTATCGATTCCAATACCGCGCCGCCGACCGCACCCTCAAGGCCGAGGAGGTGGACGCCGCGCACCAGAAGGTGCTGGCAGCGCTGACACAGAAGCTCGGGGTCAGGTTCCGGTGAGGATTTCGAGTGAGGGTTTCCGCTTCCCATCCCGAAGAATTGTGCTAGTCTGTGGCTTGTGAAGCTAACCCAGTATCATCCTTCGATCCGGCGCTTGCAGGAGGATTTTGCCGCCCGCGTGGCGCGCAACAAATACATCGCCGCCCGCGGACCACGGCCACCGAAGAGTAAAATCACGGACAACAGCGAACCGTGGCTGAAGAATCCCGACTCGGTCGCGGACGACTGGCACATCGCCACCAAGGTCAACGAACGTGTTGAATTATGGAAACCGCGACCGACCACTTTATCAGACGGTTGACCCACAGCCACCGCGTGGTGGTTCTTGGAGGATTGGCTGTGATCGCTCACGGATTTAGCCGTTCGACCTATGATGGGGATGTCTGGCTTGATCCCATGCAGGACAGCACCTTGTGGAGTAGTGCGTTAGAGAAAGTCTGCGCGGATTTCAGCGGACTAACGCTATGCCGTTTACCCGGGTGGGTCCAGGTTTCCGGGCGGGCATTGGTCGAGGCAGTCGACGAAACCGGAATGATTAGAATCCAAGGACTTGATTGTCCTCTCGATATCTTCCGAAAACCCAATGAATTTGCTACGGGGGATTTCGATGGAGTCTGCGCAAGAGCCCAGTTGCGGTCCGATGGCACGCTGCTTCCCGATCCTCTGGATTTGATTCAGAGCAAGTTCGATACGAATCGTGACAAGGACTTGCGGGACATCCAGCATCTGGAATCCATCGTGCGGGCGGATTACAGGAAGCGACTGCCCACGGCGACGGCGGAGGAGGCGGTGGCGATGCTCGGGCGTTATTCCGAGTGGGGGGTGCTACAATCCGCGCTGGAAAACCCGGCACCGGAGGTTAGAGAGTTGGCCATGAGCCATTTGCGCGAGTTCGCGGCGGAGGGCGACCCGTTTTCGTTGGCGATTCTCGAAGGCCGCAAGCTGCCCTGAGATTTCAGCTTACCCCATTTGCTGCGAGTGGACCAGGGCGGCGGCGACGAAGCCGGCAAAGAGCGGGTGGGGGAAGTTCGGTTTGGACTGGAATTCCGGATGGAACTGGCAGCCGAGATAGAACGGATGATCCGGCAGTTCGATGATTTCCACCAGGCCCTCTTCCGCGGAGACCGACGAGATCACGAGACCGGCTTCCTGGAGTTGGTTCTGATAGTCCGAGTTGAACTCGTAGCGGTGGCGGTGGCGTTCGAGGATGCGATCCTTGTTAGAATACAACTCCGCAGCCTTGGTGCCGGCGAAGAGGATCGACTCGCAGGACCCGAGGCGCATGGTGGCTCCCATGTCTTCGATGCCCTTTTGTTCCTCCTGGAGGCAGATCACCGGATGTTTGGTGTTTTTGTCGAACTCGGTGGAATTGGCTCCTTTCAGGGCGCAGACATTGCGCGCGAACTCGATGGTGGCGATTTGCATGCCGAGACAGATGCCGAAATACGGGATGCGATTCTCGCGGGCGTATTTGGCGGAGAGGATCTTCCCTTCGGTGCCGCGGTCGCCGAAGCCGCCGGGCACCAGGATGCCGTCCACATCGCCGATGACCGCCTTGGCACCGTGGTCTTCCACGGCCTCGGTGTCCACTCTAACAATCTGGACCTTGGTGTCGTGGCGCGCTCCGGCATGGATGAGCGATTCATAGATCGATTTGTAGGCGTCCTGGAGTTCGATGTATTTGCCAGCGACGGCGATGGTCACCTTGTGCTTCGGATGGATCACGCGCTGGACGAATTTTTCCCAATCCTCGAGTGCGGGTGCGGGCGTGTGGCCGAGGCCGATCTTGTCCACCACGAGGCGGTCGATCTTGTCGCGGCGCAGATCTAACGGACATTCGTAGATCGTGTGGGCCACATCGCGGAAGGCGACGACGTTCTTGCGTTCGACATTGCAGAACATGGCGATTTTCTTCCGGTTCTCCTCATCGAGGTCGGCCTCGGTGCGGCAGATGATGATGTCCGGTTGGATGCCGATTTCGCGGAGTTTGGCCACCGACTGCTGGGTGGGTTTGGTTTTCACTTCGCCGGCGGCCTTGATGTAGGGCAGCAGGGTGACGTGGATGAAACAGACGTTTTCCTTGCCGACTTCAAGCGCGTATTGGCGCAGGGCTTCTAGAAAGAGCAGGCCTTCCATGTCACCGACGGTGCCGCCGATTTC
>CAYWLC010000077.1:0-12927 GCA_964458895.1 uncultured Luteolibacter sp.
TGCAGAAGATGGGTTTGAGATTGGCTTCGCGGGCCTTTTTCATCTTGGCGTTGATGATGGCGTCCGTTTCTCCATAGATCGCGCGGCGTTCGCTGTGGCCAAGGATCACATAGTGGACGAAAAACTCGCGCAACATCAGCACGCTCACCTCGCCGGTGTAGGCACCCGCATCAAATTGCGAACAATTTTGCGCGGCGATCTGGATGGCATGCGCATTCTGGCCGGCCGTGGCGGAGTGCAACAGGTCCGCAAGTTTCGCCAACGAAACAAACGGCGGGGCAATCACGATTTCACAGGGGAAATCATGACCTTGGAGTTTTGAGAGGAAATTTTTCACAAAGTCTTCCGTTTCGGAAGGGCCCTTGTTCATTTTCCAGTTGGCGGCGAAGATCGGCTTGCGGTTCATGGGAGTGCGGATGGGGATGTGGGGTCGGTTGTTAGTTGTGAAATCGGGTTCATGCCTCGCTCAGCGCGGCCACGCCGGGCAGCACCTTGCCTTCGAGCAGTTCGAGGGAAGCACCGCCGCCCGTGGAGATGAAGGTCATCTTGTCCTCAAGGCCGAATTGGTTGACGGCCGTGACGGAATCGCCGCCGCCGATGATGCTGACCGCGCCCTGCGTGGTGGCCTCGGCCACGGCTTCGGCCACCGCGCGGGTGCCCTTGGCAAAATTTTCGATTTCAAAGACGCCCACGGGACCGTTCCAGATCACGGTTTTGGCGGCGAGGATGGCCTTGCGAAACTCTTCGATGGCCACATCGCCGATATCGATGCCCATCCAGCCGTCGGATACGCCGCCGCCTTGTTCGAAGGTCGGCGTGCAACGGGTGGCGGCTCCATCCTCGAATTTTTCGGTTTCGCGGGTATCCGTAGGCAGCAACAAGGTTTTCCCCAGCTCCTTGGCCCGCGCGATGATCTCCAAGGCAAGGTCGAGCTTGTCCTCCTCCACCCGGCTGTTGCCGATGGCGCTGCCCTGGGCCTTGCGAAAGGTGAAGGCCATCGCTCCCCCGATCATCAGGGTGTCGGCTTTTTCTAACAAACTCATGATCACCTCGATCTTGTCGGAAACCTTGGAACCACCCATGATCACCACGAAGGGACGCGCGGGTGCTTCGAGTTCCTGTTGCAGGTATTTCAGTTCGCGTGCCATCAGGAAACCCATGGCACTGCGCGCGACGTAGTGGGTCACCCCCTCGGTGGAGGCATGGGCGCGGTGCGCGGTGCCAAAGGCGTCGTTGACATAGATCTCCGCCGACCCTGCAAGCTCCTTGGCGAATGCGGGATCGTTGGCTTCCTCGGCGGCGTGAAAACGCGTGTTTTCGAGAATGAGCACTTCACCCGCTTGCAGCGCGGCACGCAGCGCGGCGGTTTCCGCACCGATGCAATCCGGCGCGAGCTTCACCGTCTGGCCGAGGATCTCACCAAGGCGCACGGCCGTGGGAGCGAGCGAATATTTGGCATCGGCTCCGCCCTTCGGACGCCCGAGGTGCGAGCAAAGCACAAGTTTCGCACCGCCGGCTAACAGATGTTTGATCGATGGAACCGCAGCCTGGATGCGGGTGTCATCGGTGATGGCTCCATCCTTGAGCGGGACATTGAAATCCACGCGCATGAGAACTTCCTTGGAGGTGACGTCGAGATCGAGAATCGAGAGTTTGGCCATGGGGCGGGAATCCCGCCTTAGCAGCCGGGCGCTGTCAAGACATGCGTCGCCCAAAATCAATCCAATGACCGTTTTAGGCGGGATTTGCGTGCATTCAACCGACATGCGAATTGACGCGGAGCCTGCCTATGGCCTTAGTCGCCTTTCCGTGCAACCCTCTGAAAATCAACGCCCCGCTGGCGGAGCGGTTTCCCTCCAAGTAGTGGCGGACTCCGATCCGCCCAACCCCATCAAGAGTCAATGAGTGGGAGTCCATGCGCATGGCATTGTCATTCCATGGTCATGCGGCGGATCGGAGTCCGCCGCTACTTGTCCATGGTCGGTCCCTGCCTTGCCAGATCCCCCATCCCCTATCCACTATCCTTGCTCACCCCAGGCTCTCGATGCGGAACACCACGGGCGTGGAGTTGACGCAGTCAAGCGCCTCGATTTCCGTTAGAGCGGCCTGAAGTTTGCCGAAGGGGCAGGTGTGGAGCAGGAAGACCATGTCCACGAATGCGGCATCCGGGTTGGAGGGGTTCACCGGAGAGTGGGTGCCGGAAATCCCGATCCGGTGGTCGGCGAGAATTTTTGCGATCTCGGCGATGACGCCGGGGCGGTCGGTGACGTCGAATCTAACATAATAGGCGGTGGATGTCTCGCTGACCGGCAGGATGCGGCCCTGGTCCCGATAGGGCAGGAAGCCGCGGTGGCCGCGGACCTGCCCGAGCGAGCGCGCGGCTTCCACGAGGTCGGCCACCGCCGAGGATGCGGTGGGGTTTTGGCCCGCGCCACGCCCGTAGAACAACGATTCGCCGGCAGCATCGCCATGCACGGCGACGGCATTGAAAACGCCATGCACCGAGGCGAGGATATTGGATTTGGCGATGAACGACGGCTGCACGCGCAGTTCCACCGCGCCGTCGGTATGCTCGCGGATCACGGCTAACAGTTTGACCACATACCCAAGGCTCTTTGCAAAATGGATGTCGATGGGACGGACTTGTTCGATGCCCGAGACGTGGATGGTCGAGGCGTCGATTGGAAAACCATAGGCGAGCGTGGCTAACAGAATAGCCTTATGGGCGGCGTCCCAGCCGTTCACATCGAGTGCGGGGTCCGCCTCCGCGTAGCCGAGCGCCTGGGCCTCGGCAAGGGCCTCCTCGAAGGTGATGCCCGCATCGGTCATGCGGCCGAGGATGTAGTTGGACGTGCCATTGATGATCCCGGAAAATGATAGAATGCGATTGCCGATGAACGAGTCCTGCACCGTGCGGATGATCGGGATACCCCCGGCCACGGCGGCCTCGAAATGGATGGGGGTGTCGGTCTCCCTGGAGAGGGCGAACAACTCGACGCCGCGTTCGGCCAACAATGCCTTGTTGCCAGTGACCACGGGTTTTTTCGCCCGCAACGCGGCGACCACGATGTCAAAGGCATCGGTCGTGCCGCCGATGAGTTCGACGACAATGTCCACCGCCGGATCTGCGACGAGCGCACGCCAGTCGGTGGTGAACAACTCTGCGGGGACTTCCCCGGTGGAGGCGCGGGTCTTGGCGAGGTCGCGCACAAGGATTTTGGCGATGTGCAGGCGCACGCCACCACCGGTGCGCCCGGTGATGAGTTCACCGTTGCGCTCGAGGGTGTTCCAGACCCCGGAACCGACGGTTCCGAAACCAGCCAAGCCGATGCCAAGAGAAGAGCAGGTGTTCACGCTGGGGAATGTGCCTGTTCAACGCCCGTTCTCCAAGCCGGAAGAAATGGAATTTTCACAAATCCGGGCAGGTGCCGAGCTTGCTCTCCGCTTCCAGCCAATCGCCATGGGAATCTCCCGGGAGTCCCTGCTCCACGCGGCGGCGGTAATTCAAATACGCAGCACGGGCAATCGCATCCGGTGAGGGCCGCGCCGTGGCTTTCGGGGAGTCAGCCTTTTTCGCAGGCGAAGCGGCCTTGGTAGCAGGTGGTTTCGAGCTTGCAGCCTTTTTCACCGCTGTTTTGGCAACGGGGGCCGCTTCTTTTTTGGCAGTTTCAGGAGTGGATTTCGTGGTTTTTTTCGCAGTCTTTTTTGCAGCCATGATTTTTGGGAGGTTGTTCAAACATCGGCATTCCAAATGCCAGACCCGAAAATATCGTGGATTCCCGTGATTGCCAGCACTTTAAGTCGTGGTTACAATGCTCACATGGTCGAAGGCTTTTCATGGAGTGAAGCGCGCAACGGGGGGAGCTACCGCTTGCCCGGTCCCGAACACCTGGGCTGGTGGGCCACGGTGGCCATGCTGCTATCCATCCTGCTCCACATCGTCGTTTTTCTAGCTCTGGGTCACATGAAACTCGCGCTGCGCATGCAACAACCCGCCGAAATCACCACCGGCAACGTCAACGTGCAACGCGTGGAGGTGCGCCAGTTGGAGGCCCCCCAACCCGCAACCCCAGAAAAACTCATCACACCCCCGAATGATTCGTCCAAACTGCTTGAGGAGGTGGATCTGTTAGCCGCGCTACCCAAAGACCAGCCCATCGATATCAGAACCGATATCGACAAGGCGGAATACGCCCTGCAGATGCAGAAACCCGCAGCTGCGGGCGATCCCAAAGCCATTGCCATGCAGGTTTCCTCGGGCCTCGAAGTCGAGGCGGACCTGCCGGAATTCGGACGCAAACCGGAACACCTCAAACCCGCCGAAGTCGGCCAGGTCACTGTGGATCCCGGAGCCGTCCAGACCGACGACAACACCTTGGGGAAATTCACCGAGGAGCTGGTCAAGCGCGGCGCGAACGGCAAAGCCGAAAAAGGCGCGCTGGAAGGCGTGACCTCGCTGGATGATTTGTTAGATCTGCCTCCTAACATCCTGCTCGGAAAAAAGACCATGCTGCCGAGCGACCTGTTGTTTGAATTCAACAGCGCGGAACTCCGGGAAAGCGCCAAAGTCGGCCTGATGAAACTCGCCCTGCTCATGGACCGCAATCCGAACCTCTATTGTTGGATCGAGGGTCACACGGATCTGGTCGGCGGCGACGATTTCAACCTCAATCTATCCATCCGCCGGGCCGAGGCGGTCAAAATCTATCTGGTCAAGTCGCTGCGCATGGACAGCTCCAAAATCAGCACCCGGGGGTTCGGACGATATGAACCCGTGGTGACCCGCGGCACCGCCGACGAACAGGCGGTGAACCGCCGCGTCGAGATCCGGATGCGCAAGGGTCCACCCACCAAGGAGCAACTCAAGGTCACGCCCCCGAAAGCACCCGTGATTGAAGACACCCCCGCACCCAAGGCCGTCCTGGTGAAACCCTCACGCGCCCTGCCCGTGGAAGACACGCCCCCGCCTGCGGAACCATCACCGCCGCGCGCCGTCCCGAGAGCCACACCCGTCGAGCAATGAGATTACCTGAACAACAGTGCGAGGGTCAGCATGCCTAACATTGTCAGCCCCATGGGGATAAAGAACACCTTGCTCCAGTTGATTTTCCCATCGGTGGAGAAACGCTCCATTGAAAAACCCGCAAGTTGGGTTGACCAATGACCGTTGACCCATAACCATGACCATTCCCCACATCCCAACCTCATGGAATACCCCGCCACCACCGCCACTGTTGAGACCCTGCCTAACGGACTCACCCTGATCCTCGACCCCGATCCCACCGCACCGGTAGTCAGCGCGCAATTCTGGTTGGAAACCGGCAGCATGCATGAGGATGCCCTGCTCGGCGCCGGCCTGTCTCATTTCCTCGAACACATGGTCTTCAAGGGCACCCGCGACTACGACGCGGACACCCTCGCCGAAACCGTGCAGGCCGCAGGCGGCCATTGGAATGCCTACACCAGCTTCGAACGCACCGTCTATTTCATCGACGGACCCTCCGCATCCCTGCCGGTATTTCTGAAGTGTCTAACAGGTGTCGTGTTTTTCCCGCTGCTGCCCGAGTCCGAGTTCGAGAAGGAAAAGGACGTAATCCGCCGCGAGATCGACATGGGGCTGGACGATCCGGACCACGCCGCCACCCGCCTGCTGTTCTCGACCGCCTTCCAATCCGATCCCCGCCGCCACCCGGTCATCGGCCACCGCCACCGCTTCGATGCGGTACAATACTCCGATCTAGCAGATTATCACCGCGACCGCTACACCACGGACCGCGCCTTCGCCGTGATCTCAGGGGACTTCGATCCTGATGCCGCCCGCAAGCTCGTATCGGATCTAACATCCGAATGCCTGCAAGGCTGCGGGCGGGAGCCGGTGGTCGCCATTGATCCACCACAACTCGGCCCGCGCCGCGCCCGCGAAACCTTCGCCATCCCGGCCAGCCGGATATCCCTCGCGTGGAAGGCCCCGGCGCTCGATCACCCGGACGCCCCGGCCTACGACGTGCTGGCCGCCATGCTCGGTCGCGGGCGCTCCTCGCGCCTCCACCACACGCTGCGCGACGAACGTGGCCTCGCCCTGGAAATCTCCGCCTTCTCGTGGACCGGTCCCGGACGCGAAGGGGTTTTCGGCATCAGCGCGGATGCGGAGCCTAACAAACGTGATGCGCTCATCGTTGCGATCCTGGCGGAAATCTCCGGGCTTCAGACTACTATGTTAGATGACGATCTGGCCAAGGCCAAACGCCAGATCGCCGTCAGCCAGTTCCGCAGCCTCACCACCGCCTCAGGCCGCGCCACCGACCTTGCGTCCAATTGGCACGAGGCGCGTGATCTGGATTTCACACGCCGCCATGTCGCCGCGATCCAAGCGGTCACCGTGGAGGTCATCCGCCGCGCGGCAGCGTCTCTAACGGATTTTCGGCTGTCCCTGACGATCCTCGATCCGCTTGACGCCCCGCCACCCGCGCGGGTCGGGAAAATCCACAAGCAATGCGAGGACATCGCGGTGCATACTCTGTCTAACGGACTCACCATCGCCCTCATACCGGACCACCGCGTGCCGCTGGTTCACCTGCAAGCCGCCGTGCGCGCCGGCCTGCCATCCGAAACGCCGGAAACCAACGGCCTCAATCAATTGTTAGCCTCCACCCTGCCAAGGGGCACCGCCACCCGCAGCGCCCGCGAAATTGCCACCACCTTGGAATCGCTGGGTGCCTCGATCTCCGCAAACTCCGGTAACAACGCCCTGCTCGTGCAGGTCGGCGGCCTCGCGCCCGACATCGCCACCATCGCCGATGTTTTCTGCGAAATACTCACCTCCCCCAGCCTGCCGGAGGATGCCATCATCCGCGAAAAAGCCAGCCAGCTCGCCGCGCTTGAGGAGGCCATGCAGGACCCGCTGCACACGGCGTTCCGCGTCCTGCGTCACGCCGCATTCCACGGCAAGGGCTATGGGCTCGATCCGCTCGGCGATCCTGTGAGCCTCACCGCCCTCGACCACGTCGCGCTCGCCGCCCACCACGCGCGGCATTTCAACACATCCAACATCACACTCGCCGTCGCCGGGGATTTCGATTCCGCCGCCGTGCTCGACCTGCTCACACAACATCTAGCAGATTTACCGCAGGGCTCGCCCTGGCCTGTGCCATCCGGTCTTTCCGGCGGCGGGGATCTCACCGTGCGCCTGCTGAAAAAACAAGCCGTCATGGCCATCGGATTCCCTGGCGCCACCGTCAGCGACCCGGAGCGCCACGCACTGGCCATGATCCAGGAATACGCGTCCGACATGGCCGGTCCGCTTTTCGGCCGCATCCGCGAGGAACTCGGCCTTGCCTATCAGGTGGGAGCCACCCAGTTCCTCGGCTATGACGCGGGCCTCTTCACCTTCTATCTAGCCACCTCCCCGGAGCAGGCGGACCTCGCCCGCCGCGAAATTCTAGCAGAAATCGCCAGGATCGCCGACGACGGCATCCCGGATGATGCCTTCGCCCGCGTCCGTTCCACCGTGCTCAGCGGCCTGGCCATCCAGCAGCAATCACCGGCGGGAACCGCCCGCCACGTCGCGCTCGACCTGCTATTCGGCCACCCGGCCGACGACTACCGCCGGCTGCCCGAGATCTATCAGGCACTCGACCCCCAACAGGTCCGCGCCACCGCGGCGCGCTTCCTTTCCGCCATCCCCACCATCGCCACCGTGCTGCCGGAATAGCCAATTCAATTCTCCTCCTGGCGAACTTGGCGTCTTGTCATTTCGATTCAACCTAACAATCTGCTAGTTCTCGGTGCCAGCGGTGGGCGGGCTGGCGGGGGCGTTGTCGTCCGCGGGGAGGATTTCCCCGGCCAGACGTTTGACGCCCTCATCGGCGAGTTTGCTTTGCGGATGGATGTTATGGGCCTTGAGGTACCATGAAAGCGCGGAACCCGATTGTTTCGGGCTGCGGTTTTCAAAGGTGCGGGCCTTGTCGAGGGCCTTGGTGAAATCCGCGACTTTCGGTGCGAGCAATTCGAGTTCGCGTCCGAGTTTTGGATCATCCGGGAATTGTTCGCGCAGTTCGGCAAGTTGTTCCCATGCGGCATAGTCCTGGCCGACCTTGCTGAACTCCTGGGCCTTGCCGAGGGCGGTCTCGATTTTGACCAGATTGCCCATGATTTGTTTGAAGGCGTCCTCGCGGGTGGCGTCGCCTTGGATGGCGGGGGCGATTTCGTATTGACGGCGGGCGATCTCACGGAAATTCCCTTCGCTGAGCAGGCGGTCGAAATCATTGCGGACGGTGACCAATCCGCCGGACTGATTGACGAGATTGCGGAACTCCGTGAGCTTCGGATTGGTCGGCCAGATCTCGGTGGCGGCCTTGATCTTTTCCGCTGCCTTGTCGTTTTCCCTGGCTAACAGATGTCCCTTGGCCTCCTCGATGGCCAGATCCGAAGCGAGGGTGTAGGCGGCCACGGCGCTGTCCACCTTGGATGAGGGGAAATCCTTGGCGGTGGACTTGAGGCGGTCCGCGAGTTCCTTGGTCTTGGTGTAATCACGGGCCTGGAGGGTGCCGTAAAGCTCGTTGAGATCGCGCACATACTCGGCGACTCGGCGCTTTTTTTCCAACGGCAAGGTGGCCACCGGTGCCAGGTATTCACCGAGCGCGTAGGCTTCCATCAGCCGTTGCGATGCCGAGTGGAGTTCATTGCGGGCGAGCATGAGGTCGAACGCCTCGACATATTTCGCCACCTCGCGGATGGCTTCGTTAGAAAGCGAATCAAGCGATGCGACGGTGGGGCTGACCCCCACGGATTCGGAGAACAACTTGGAAACGTCCGAGTTCTTATCGACGCGCAGGGTGGCATCCCCGTCCTTCCAGATCTGGTTATAGAAACGGGCCGCCATCAGCACGTGTTCGTAGCGGCGCTGGATGAACCACTGGATCATGCTGACTTGATATTGCCCCTTGGTCTTGAGCGTCTGGGCCTCGGTGCGCGCGATGTTGGTTTTTTTGAGCACCTCGATTTCCGCGATGCGGCGCAAGGTGTCGGCGTATTCCAGCGAGTTGGCACCGGTTCCGGTGGATTGGGTGGGTTTGGCGGAAGTCTTGCCGCCGCCCTTGCCTTGGCTAACAGGCTTGGAATCCATGAGCGTTTGGTCACGTTCGTGGCGGGCCTTCCAATCCCCCGCGGCGATGATCTCCTTCTTCTCCTTCTCCATGGTTAGATTGAGTTTGTTCAACCCGTTGACATCATTCTTGGCGAGCATGGCGGTGTAGATCGACTCGGCGAGCGAACCACACAGGTTGGCATCACCGGGGTAGGACGAGGCGCCGGGGAGCAATCTGAAGGCTGCGTATAGATCCGGGCCACCGCTGCGGAAGGGTGAAACGGTTGCGAGGATTTTGGCGATGGTTTCGCGGTAGAGGGCGGCCGCCTCGTCGCTTTCCGGCGGCTGGCTGAGGTATTTTTCGAAACGCGCCTTGAGAACGCGGTTGTCACCTAACGGAATGGTGACACCACCCACGGTGATGGTTTCCGCCGACGGATCCAACATCGGAATCTCCTGGCCCAGCGGACTGGGGGCGGGCTGCTTGGCCGGGGTGGTGGTATGGGTATCAGCGGGCGTGGCTGGCAGGGACGGTTTGGCCGCCGGGTTGGGCGGCGTGTAAACCTGGGCTTGGGCGAGGCCCATCACCGCAAGCCCTAACAACAACGTGATTTTCATGATTCGGCGAGGGGTTGTGATCAAAGACGGTTGATGCCGGTGGCAACGGCAATGCCGCCCTGGCGGAATTTCACGCGGAACAGGTATTTCTGTTTGGTGTCGATGTTGCGGGTGTCATACTCCTTGGGAATCTCAATGCCGAGGAATTGATCACCGCCGGGAGTCTCGACCCGCACACTGACCAACTGGCCGCGGTCGGTGGTCCATTGGAGTTTTTCATCCACCTGGCCTTTGATGACATATTCATTGCCGCGGAGCTGGTTGCCGTTTTCCAGAAATTCATCCATCTTCAGGGTATCCACATTGCCAAAGGACGTGGCTTTCTTGCTGAGCATCGATTTGCCGGCGAAAATGGCCACGACAATGGCGGCGGCGGCACCAACGATGATACCGGGATTGAGGCGAGAACTTGCGCGGCGGGCCATGGAAGGAAGGTGGGTTTCGGCGCTACCTTACCCGTTCTTAGGGTGAAATCGAGCTATAAAATCACTCGATATCCACCCGGGTGCCTTCCTTGACCTTGGAATACACCGTGGGGATGGTGCCACTCGGGCCGCGGACACAGGCATGCGACGCCGGACGACGCAGCACCGGACCAATGTGATGGCCCACGCCATCATAGGTCAGGCGCATCCAATAATGCATGTTGGCACCTTCAAAGCGACCGCCCTCGGGCATCTTGTCGAGCACCGCGTCCGCGTTGCTGTTCACACAATCCCCCGCGGCATCGTAGAATTTGCCATAACGATTGGATTTTTTATCCACCACTTTTTCCAGGATGTAAAACGTGCCGGTTGGCGTCGGGCGGCTCTCGATGCCCGAGCAGATCGGATAGTCAATGACGACATCGTCCTTGTTCATGAGTAACCCGCGCTGGGTGGCGAGCTCGATCTTGATATGGGAGTTTGCGGGGTTGGTTTGTTCAAGAAGCGCCTGGTTGGTCCAGACGTTTTTGGTTTTCGGATAGATTGGCTCCGCCTTGAAATGATCGTAGGTGCCAACAGGATAGGGGTTGACGGGGCCTTGGTTTTGACCGGTGCTGGCAACGGGTTTATGGCTCGCGCAATTCACCAGCAAAACGGTGACGAGCGTGGCAGCGCATCGGGTGATGAAACGAAGGGAGCACATGGCGGACGGAGTGGGAAAGCGCGGAACTAGGGCAATCCTGCGGAAATTGCAACCCCTGATGCCACGGAAAATCCCGTGACAAGCCGATGAGCATCCGTATATCACTTGAGGCTCCGGCGGAGTTCCGTGATCTCATCGCGGATTTCAAATGCCGAGCTGCGCAGGTGGGCCAAGGCCGCGATTTGGTCCGTATCGGATTCCTCCTGCATGAGTTGCTGGCAGGCCCCCACCGACTCGTTGAGCCAGTTGAGGCATCGTTTCAACACCGCAAGCACATAGCCGTTTTCGGGTTCGTATCCACTGCCGCGGCCATTGAGCGCACCGGCAAGTTTGCCGCTCACCTGAAGCAGGGCGGATACGAGCTGATAGGCCGGTGTGCCCGGGCCCGCGTCGCTTTGCACCACATCCATGGCCCGCATCGCAAGTTCCTGCGCCTTGTTCTGGAGCGGATGATCCTGATTCTCCTCACACTCCTCATCACCCGGTTCAGGGAAGCCCTCCTCCTCATCAGTGCCGGGACCAAATGACAGGGCGCTAGGACAGTCGTAGCCCTCCTCATCAGTCTCATCGGAAAACTGGCAGGCCCCTCCCTCCTCGCGCTCGGCCAATGCATCTAACAGACCATCCCAGCCCATCACAAACGCCTCCTTCTGCTCGCAGTCGGAGTCTTCCATGTATTTCTCCAGAACTTCCTGATACGCATCGGTGAGTCGGTCGGATTCCTTGAGGCGTTCCTCCCATGCGTATTCGTCGAGTTCCTCGGGTTCCTCGGGTTCCTCATCCGCACATTCAGGGCGGCGGATGATCTGAGCCATGAAATCGCGCATCGCATTGAGATTCGCCAGTTTCTGCGCTTCCTCCGCATCCTCATCCATCTGCCATTCGTGTGGGGAAATCTCCAGCTTGTAGGCGGCGGATTCGATCACCACACGTCCGTTGGATTCGCTGAACCACTCCAGCGACAGGGTGTTTTTCCATTCGTATGGGATCTCGGAATGGCTTTGGCAAAGCCGGTGGAACTCCTCATCAGTCACCGTTGGTACCTTGTTCTTCCGCGAGGCGGTCATGTCTCCCACAATCCCGCTTTGGTTCACATCCAAGGTGTGGGTGTCTGCCACCGCCTGCGGTGATGGGTTCTCAAAACGCAGGCGCGTGCCCGCAAGATCCCGCCAGCAATCTCCTAACAACGATAGAACCAGCGGCGCCTCATGCCCGACCAGCCAGATACGACCGGTCGTGTGGCCCTCGATCGTATTGTCGATCTCGCCACGGGTCACTGATTCATCGATCCGCCATGCCATACGCAGGAGTTTCCCCCGCGCCGGGGCATGCCGTCAAGCCAGTCCTCAATACGAATCCGCCCGCAGACCTCGTCGCCCGGACGCGATGCCCGGCGAATGCCCCCCCAATGGAACCACCATGCTCTGCCAACCCTCGCAATATCATTGAAAATTGCCGAAATGGTCATTTGACAGCCCGCTGGCAAGACACCTATTCTAACGGTTGCATGCTCAATAAAAACAATGTGCCTGGTGGAGTTGTCGATCAAAAACCTTCTGCGGAGGCGCTCAACATAGCCATGGGGAGGTTTCCTTTGATTGTTGAAATCCTTGGCAATCTGCGGGATGCGGACGTTCCCAGTCCGGGCGACAGCGATCTCCTCCATGGTTGCCAGCGCGCCCTGACCGCCATGCTTGTGGAACTGGCCCGGATTGATCCGGCGCCGCCGGGTAGATCATTGAAAGTGAGTAATAATATACGCAACATGTTGCATGACAACAATGTGGAGCAATTGATCGATCCCGATCAACTGCAGCGTTTCCACCATTGCATCGAGCGTATTCTGGGTCCATCGTTACCCCCCCGGTGAATGGAAATTCCCTGGTGGATTTCTCTTCATTCTGTGGTCTGGTATGGCTCAACCTCAGCCGCACATGTCAGACTCCCCCACCCGCCCCGGAAAACTGATGGCCGCAAACCGCGGCGAAATCGCGATCCGCATCTTCCGCGCCGCCAACGAACTCGGTCTGCGCACGCTTTCCATCTTCGCCGAGGAGGACCGCTTTTCCATCCACCGCTTCAAGGCGGACGAAGCC
>CAYWLC010000077.1:12937-13540 GCA_964458895.1 uncultured Luteolibacter sp.
CGAGGCCTACCCCCTGGATTCAACCAAGGGACCTGTCGGGGCTTATCTGGATATCGAGGGCATCGTCGCGCTGGCCAAGCAGAAGGGGGTGACGATGATCCACCCGGGCTACGGGTTTCTATCAGAGAACGCCGCCTTCGCGCGTGCCTGCGCCCGCGAGGGAATCACCTTCATCGGCCCATCCCCTGAGTTGTTAGAAAACATGGGCGACAAGACCGCCGCGCGCGCGCTGGCGCACAAGTTCGATGTTCCCACGCTGCCCGGCACGGAGGACGCGATCACCGATCCCGACGAGGCATTGCATGCGGCGCATGGCATTGGATTTCCGCTCATCATCAAGGCGGCCTTCGGTGGCGGCGGGCGCGGCATGCGGGTGGTGGAAAAGCCGTCGCAGCTTCCCGGTCTGTTAGCGGAAGCCCAGAACGAGGCGCTCAATGCCTTTGGCAATCCCGCGGTTTTCCTCGAACGCTATATCTCGCGCGCCAAACACATCGAGGTGCAGATCCTCGGCGACCAGCACGGCAATGTGGTGCATCTTCACGAGCGGGATTGTTCGGTGCAGCGCCGCTATCAGAAAGTGGTGGAGGTGGCCCCGGCCATGCA
>CAYWLC010000078.1:0-10543 GCA_964458895.1 uncultured Luteolibacter sp.
TCCCAACCCCAGAAGCGGCCCCATGATTGGTCGGCCCAAATGCCGCCGAGCACGGTGCCCACAAAGCTGAAGAGCGTGGCGAAACAGATGACACCGTAGACCATGCGGGTAAGCGTTCTGGCGGTCTCTTTGGTGAGCATGTGGGTCAACAAGCCGAGGAACACATAGGCAAGGGCGAGGAAACCCGCCAGAAACATGGCGGAATATCCGGCGGTGATGACCACCACGTGGGTGGCCAGCCAGATGTTGCTGTCCAGCACCGCGGTCATCATTTCGAGGGTATCTCCGTTAGATCCGAGATGGTGGGCGATGACCAGCGTGATGAAGCCGACCAATCCGGAACAGGCGATGCCGATGCCGTCGCGGAACAGGCGTTCGAGCACGATGCCGATGACCACCGCGCCCCAGCCGACAAAGATGGCGGAGGAGTAGAGATTGGTGACGGGCGGACGGCCTTGCAGCCACATGCGTGAGAACATGCCGAATGAGTGGACCACAAGTGCCAACAGGAGAATGAGGAAAGCGGTCTTGCGCAGGCCTTTCGGGCAGACCAGCCATGACCCGCATGCCAGCAGGAAGGCTCCGACATACAACACCATGCTCTGATAGAAAGGCTCCATCCGGTTGAAACGCAGTTCGTAGTTGGCACGCCCGGTCCAATCGGGATGTTCGATCGCGAGCCACCCGGCGTATTCCTTGGTCACTTTGGAAAACGCGGCAAAGTCCTTGGCGCGGAACGCGTCGCTCATGTCGGCGAATGCGGATACCGAAGCCGGGATGGATTCGGGTGAATCGATGCGGATCAGGGCATTACCGGTTGTCAACCAATCGCCGGGCTGGCCGCCGGCAGGCGGCGCGACGGTGAGCATGTAGGCGAATTCGGATTGGTTCTGATAGCGGGTGAGGGCGGATTTGAGCAGGTCTTTGCGTTTCTTTTCCAAAGGGGTGGCTCCCTCTTTCAAGGAGGAGCTTCCAGCGGCGATGGCTTCGGCATAGGTGTTGATTTCCTTCGCGAAATCGACGGTGCCTTCCAGATGGATGCTGCTCTTGAGTTGTTGATAGAGAACGAGCGAGTTGCGAAGGTTGAAGATGGCGGTCTGGAACGGGGTGCGTTCCTTGCTATCCGTTTCCGCGACGACTTTGCCTTCTTCATCGATTTTCGACAGATAACGCTGCAGTTCCGCATAGGTGCAGTAACGCTTGTCCTGCTGGGGCATGCCGAACATGCCGAGAACCTCCTGGTTGGTGATGGCGAAAACCGGATAGGTGTCCGCCGCGGACGGGTCGAACAAGACATCCGCAAGCCAGCGCGAGGCCGTGAGGGTTTTGCCATCCGGCATGCGCACGCTTTGTTTGCCACGCATGATGAGCAGCGAATTGCGGGCGACCGTGTCGAGCGGTTTGATGCGTCCGCCGACAAGCACCGGGATGCGGCTGAATGCGGAGAGGTCGGGCTCACCGGCCTTGGGCGCGGGGGCTGACCACGAGGATGCAAGCCACAGCGCGGCGGCTAACAGAACGACATAAGGCAGGAGACGGTTCATTGCGCAGCGGGGGTTTTGACACGGCGGGCGAAGCCGGTGAGGTGGCGGGTGAACTGCATGAGCAGTCCGAGGGAAACGATGATGCAGGAAATGTAAGGGGCCTGATAGCCTGGGTTGCGCACGACCTGGAGTATGGTGCCACTGTTGTCAGGTTCGAAGCCCGACTGATAGTAGGTGTCCCCCGAATGGCGCAGCGGGTGGTTCATCCAGATCACGACCTCGCGCGAGTCCCCGCTTTCGGCATCTGTTAGATTGACCTTGCTGGAGAAATTCTTGGGGATCATGGTTCCTGGATAGACCTCATGGGTGAAGGTCTTCAGGGACAGGCTGTAAGGTTTGTAATAACGGGCGGGCCTGAGTTGGAGTGACCAGTGGCGTCCGTCGAGATCGAATTCCTGTTGTGCGGCCATGGCGTCGGAGACGAGCCATGTGCCGAGCGACTTGCCATTGTTAGGGATGACTTCAACCACGGCGCTCATCACGTCGCGTTCGTCGGTTTTGGTGGCGGGCGGCGCGAAGGTGACGGAGAGCCGCTGGCCGGCACCCTTGGTGGCGGCGGGCTGGGCGGCGGGAGTTTCCTGCCCGAGCATGGCAAGTATGGAGTTGGAATAATAGCTGCGGACGGCGAGTTTGAATGGCAGCACGCCTGCGGTGATCTCGCCGCCTTTGGCCAGCACCTCGCCGGGGATGGTGGTGACCTGGTCGGTCGCGGGATCCGTCTGGTCGATGACGGCGAGTTCCATGCGCATGGGATCTTCCGAATAGTTTTGGGTTTCGCCCTGCCTGAGGCGCATGAAGCTGTTGACCGAGAACAAATCGGTGGCGAGACCGCCGGCCAGCATAATGATGAGTCCGAGGTGGGTGAGTTGGATGCCGGCCTTGTTCCATGACCAACTGAAGCGCCGGATGTGGGCGGTGATCAGGTTGACCAATAGCAGCCCACCGATCAAATGACCCCCGGGGAACACCGGAATTTTAAACGCGCCGGATTTCGGCGACCACATGACCATCCAGCTCTGGAAGTATTGCTCCTGCACGAAATACAGGCCCGCGTGGACTTGCGCCAGCGTGCCTGCGAACACCAGCACAAAGGCGGCGGCGAGACAGAAGATCGTGAGACGGAGGGAGGAGATGGCTCCTAACAATCGGTTGAGGGCTTGCATCATTCGGGTTTGGTGAAACGCACGGACTCGATAAACGTCGTGAACCTGGCTTTTTCCGCGCCGACGAGCGCGGCGGGTCCGGTGAATTTGAAGAACCAGGTGTCCGCGCCGTGGCGAACCCAGCCGGATGTTAGACGGGTTTCCGGCCCGGTGAAATCGACCACCGAGATCGTTTTGGCACCCGCTGTGACCTTGCTAACAGCGGGGGCAAGAGCGGCCTCCTCGATCGCGGGCAGGGCGATCTGTTGGCGCCAGCGGTTGACGTTGCTGAGGTCACCGCCGACATCACCGGGAAAGTGGGAGACGATCAGTTCGGCCTTGGTGCCATCCGCGCCGGTGACGTTGATGGTGGCGTAACGCATGGAGCCGGCGGCCGGAGCGGCCACCCAGCCTGCGGGAAGCTGCCAGGTGAGGCTGCCATCATTCGCGGGGGCGGCCGGTGCCGCTTGCGGATCGGTAGATGTGTTAGAAGATGGAGTGGGTGGTGGAGTGACGGGAGCGGGGGCCGCACCTGCCGCTGCCGGTTTCACCGATTGGATCCATTGGATGAAGTTGGCCTTTTCCGCAGCGACGAGTGCGGAGTTGCCGCGCAATTTGAAGAACCATGCATTGTCGCCTTGTTCGGCGATGGCACCGATCAGACGACCGTCCTTGGTGGGGTCGCCATTGGGTGCGAGACCTTCGATGTCCACCAGCACGGCATCCCCGAAGGCGCTTTGGACAGTCTGGGAGTTTTGTTTGAGGGCGGCCTCGTCGATGGACTCCTGACCGAGTTGTCCGCGCCAGCGGTTGATATTGGCTAACAGGCTTCCGGGAGCGCGGCGGAGGGTGGAAAAAGAAACCGCGCAGGTCCCAGCATCCCCTTGGACGAGGTAACCGGTCAGGAGGAAGGCGGTGGGCGCTTGCTTTTTCCAATGGGCGGGCGCGCTATCGGGGAAGGATTGGCTGGGAGCTTGGGCCAGACCAGCGGCGGCAATCTGCTCGGGGGTCAGTCCGGCGTGCGGGTCGGCACCAGGGGCGGCACTTGGCGCGCCGCCCGGCATTCCGGCTTGAGGGTTGGCTGCCGGGGTGGGAGTGGCAGCCGCCTCCTTGGCGACGCGGTAGGTCTTGATCTCCTCACGTTCCCGCTTGCAGGCAGTGGTGGATACGACAAGGAGAGCAAGGCAGAGGTGAGATAAATTCATGGGCTTTGGTCGTCGTTACGAGGGCGAATGCTCGACGCGGGAATGCGGGGAGTCAATGAGTAATCAAAATAGGCTGAATAATCCGAATTCACTCCGTTTCCTATCTGGAATGGGGAGCGGCGCGCCTATTCAAGGGATGGTTTTTCTGCTTTGTCGGTGGATTCCGGCGAGGTCTTCCCCGCCTGACGCGCCCGGATCATGGTGAACACCAGGGAAACCACCAACAAAACCGAGCCGAGGATAAGAAACGAAATGATCCGCTGGGTGCCCTCCAGCTTTCCGATGCTCATGATCAGGATGTAAACCACTGTGAGCAGCAGCGTGTTGTGTCCCATCCAGCGGTATTTGCGCGCCTGGGTGAGGGCGTTCATCACATAGTAGAACAGGGCGATGCCGATCCAAGACACCGCCACCCATGCCTGCGGCACGATGTGATAGAAGGCATACGGAAGCACGATGAACGCGCTGGTGAGGTAGGCATTGCGCATCAGTTCGGTCTGCAGCTCGAGACGGTCCTTGTGGGACTTGAGGATCCTCGAACTGGTCAACGCCACCACGCCGAAGATCAGGCTGATGCCGGATTCCTGCTTCACCAACACCATGTAGGCGGTGACCACGGCAAGGAATATCAGGAAATTCGCCAGGATGATGAAGCGTGAGCGGAACCAGATCGCGGTCGCCACCACCAACAAACTCTGGGCGGCCAGCCACACGAACAAGTCCGGCACCTCGGTGGCCTTGATCAATGCCATGTTCAACGCCGCATATCCGGTCATCGCATAGACAAAAGTGGCGAAGCGGCTTTTCTCGCGGATCCAGAACATCACCGCGATTCCTAACAGAACCATGGATGCCGTGATGTTGGCCACCGTGAACCAATCGCCAAACCGGATCAGGGTGTGCAGGAGGAAGAGGACATACCCGCCACAATTCAGCACCGCACCGACCTGCGCCACCGGTTCCTCGGTGCTTCGGTCACGGCGCGCCGCCATGGCCAGGGCGTTCATCACCATCCACACCAAAAGCAGAAACACGCCCGCCAAGGGGCCGGACACGACTTCCGGACGGTTGCCAAGCAGCGGATTGCCGAGCGCCCAGAGCATGTAGGTTAGAAATCCGCCCGGCGTGGCCAGCACCACGAGCCACGGCCAGTCGCGGTGGCGTAGCGCCAGACCCGCCACCAAGGTCAGGGCTGTGACCATTCCGAGCAGGTACCACGGCGCGCCCACCGCCAGTGCGGCGGCATAACCGGTCACCATCGCGAGGGCGGTCAGCATCACGGATTTGCGCCACCAACCGATGTTGAGGTTGATGAGGACCACCAGCGCCAGCAAGGACGCGGCCCATGCGGACTGCGGCGACAACAAGGAGGGAGCGCCGAAATAACAGAGCCGCAGGGTGACGAAAAACAGCAGCGCCATGCCGGCCCCCCGACACAACTTGCCAATCTGCGGCAGCGCCCGGTGCAACCATCCTGCTAACAAAAACAAAATTCCAGTTAGAAACCAACCGACGCCCGACGGCAGGATCGCGGGGAGCCCCTGCCATGGCAGCGACAAGGCCAAAGCCCCGCCGATCGCCAGCACCACGATGCCGACGTTGGCAAACAGGTTCTGACCGACCGCAACTTCCAGCTCACCGGCGGCCGGCAGGGAGCGGTCCATGGCGATGGATTCCGCGGTGGGGGCGTGTTGTTTTTGCGGGCTTTCGGCCATGCCAAGGACGCGCTCGACTCTGGCGAGGCGCTTTTCCAACCGTGCCAGGGATTCCTCCACGCCGGCAGGCATGTTAGAATCGTCGGGCTCGTTCATGGCGGTTGGTTTGCGGAGGGATCTCCATGCCCGCATCCACCGGCCGGGCTAAGGGGAAATCAGGATTTCTCCAGTGTCTCGGGCGCATGGCCGGCGGTCGGCAGACGTTCGGATAGAAACAGTTTGGTGAACACGATGAGGATGATGAATGGCAGCGACAACAGGACCATGCCCATGAACCAGCCTTCCACGCCGGCGAATTCCAGTTTGTAGCTCATCACGCCGCGCAGGCTCTTGGAGAAGAACTGGCCGCCCATCACCACGTTCCAGCGCATGGCGAACACCCCGAGCATGATGAAGGCCGCACAAGTGAAATACATGCGCTTGCGGGCGATCTCCGGAATGTGTTTGCGCAAGACCTGGAGCACGCCGAGCACTAACAAAGGAATCAAGGTCCCCACCAGCACCTGCCCGATGCTCAGGGTGTAGAACAAGCGCGCGTGGGCCATGTATTCCATCACGTCGATTCCCTCATGGGCGGAATACGTGCGGTGAACCCAGTCCAGGGTCTCCACCGTGGCGTCGATGACCAAGGCGTAAAACAGAAACATCCCCATCATGTCCAGGCACTTGATATCGGTCTTGCGGCGGCGCAGCAGGCACAGCAGCATGTAGTTGAAGACACAGAGGGCGATGCCCGAGACCATGGCCGAGAGGATGAAGATGATGGGCATGATCGCGTTGCCCCACCACGGGTTGGCCTTGATGGAACCGAAAATGAAACCGACGTAACCGTGCAGCAGGAACGCCGAGGGAATGCCGATGATGGATATGATCCAACTCAACTTGTGATCCAGCGCGACCGCCTTGGGCGAAACATCGGTGACGCCCACGGTGAGCAGGCGGTAGAGGTGCCGGGTCGGGCCCTTCTCCATGGTGGACCATTTCACGAAATCCTCACGGAAATCAAACCACAGTTCTAACAGAAGCACGGCCATCAGATACCATGCGTACACGAAGCCGAAGATCGCCATGGGCGATGTCAGGTGCGGGGTGATCATGATCTGATACGATCGTTCCGGGTGGCCCAGATGGAACAACAAGGGCAGGGTGGCGCACAGCAGGAATGCCAGCGCGGTGAGCAGCGAGAGTCGATAGACCGGTTGCAGCGCCTTGACGCGGAACACGCGCACCAGCGAGGCCATGATGAACGCGCCGGCGACGAGGCCGGTGATATAGGGATAGAGCACGATGAGGAAACCCCACAGCGGATGCGGACCTGATTCGTTAGGGTAGGCATAACCTTCGAAGTGCGGGGCGACTTCGGCGAGCATGGTGGTGATGGCGATTGACATACTAACGGACTTCTTTATCCAGGTTTGCATACAGCACCCGGGGTTTGGTTCCGAGGTACGGCTTCAGGGTGTTGACTTTGTTCTGCTGGACGAACGCCTGCAGAGGATCGTTCTCGACCGGGTTTTTCAAGTCGCCGAAGATGCGCGCCTGGGTGGGACAAACTTCGACGCAGGCGGGCTTGAGCCCCCGGGTGATGCGGTGATAACAGAGCGTGCATTTTTCCGCAGTCCGGGTTACCGGATTGAGGAAGCGGCAGCCGTAAGGGCAGGCTTGGATGCAGAAACCGCAGCCGATGCAATAGGTCGGATCGACGAGGACCGCGCCGTCCGGAGCATCGAAGGTGGCGCCGACCGGGCAGACCTGCGTGCATGGCGAGTCCTCACACAGATTGCATAACTTCGGAACGAAGAACGACTTGAGGATGTCCTCGCGCGGGACCATCGTCTGGGGGAAGCCGTCGCGACCTCCGTTAGGGGAATCCACCAACACCTCGCCGCGTGCGGTGGCGGTGCCGGGTGCGGGTTTGCGGATGATATAACGTTCGACCCAGGTGCGGAAATAATAGTAGGCGTCGGGCACGTGGTTTTCCTTTTTGCAGGCCTCGACACACAAGGTGCAGCCGATGCATTTGTCCACATCCAGGCACATGAGCCATTTGTGTTGGGAGGGCTCGTAGTCCGGCGGGGCCTCGGCTGAAACGGCAGGCTTCCGGATGTGCAGGCGTTTCTTGATCTGCTGGGCCAGCGGCAGGGCGAGCAGGCCTGCAAGCGCGCCGCCAAGGGTGGCCAACACGCGGCGGCGTGGAACGGAATCATTCATGGTGCGGGTGCTTCGTTGGGTTGATGGGGAATATGGCACTCGGTGCAGACGCCCTCGTAGTGGTCCTTGACGGTGATTTGTTTGAAGGTTGCCGGGCGCGATGGATTGGCCTCATGGCAACGGAGGCAGACTTGGGTTGTGGGCTTTTCCAATTTGCTGTTAGGGTCCTTCAGGTGCTCCGGGCTCATCGGGCCGTGGCACGCCTCGCACGAAAGCGACTTATGGGAGCCCTCGGCAATGAGCTTGAGTTGCTCCGGGTGGCGCACACCGCAAGCCACCTTGCCTGCATAGACCGGCGTCAAGTCCCTGCACTCCTGCAATGCCGCTCCCCGGTAAAAACCTTTTTCACGGAAGGTATCGGGCGTCAGCAGCGTGCGCGCGAACAGATAGCTCACCACAATCGCAAAAACTAACACCACCAGACGGTTGATTTGCGGTGGCAGCGAAGGGAATTTCATGGGGTTCTATGGCTTGGTGTTCGGATGGAATCCCACAATGGGCCGAGATCAAAAATACGTCGGGCAGCCTAGCGGGGAAATCCCGCCAGGCCGTGGAAACCATCGCGGTTTCAGCTTACTTTTTGAAACTGCGGAAATGCTTCACGAGTGCCTTGACATCATCGTCCGACAGACCGGGCTGGGCTTTCATCACCATCTTGCCGTCCTTGTCCTTGACACCTTCCTTGATGGCTTTGGTCGCTGCGGCATCGGTCAACTCGGACTGTATTTTGGCATCCGTATAATCCTTGACTTTGAGCTTTTTACCCATGGTGGTCGCACCCTTGCCGTCCGCCCCGTGGCAGCCGGCGCAGGATTTGGTGAAGAGGGCGGCACCATCCGCAGCACTGGCGCTGAGGGTGGCCGATACGAAGGCAAGCGTGGTGATCGTTAAGAGTTTTTTCATTGGATGGATTGGGGTGTTGTTAGAATTCCAGATTAGAACCCAGTACATGACTCAAATCTAGGATATGTCTTTATTCAATTCTTGAACCTTACCGCAATCGCACAGGAATCCATGCGCAGTCTTGTGGAGGATACGCGCAGTCGAGGAACCTCACTCTGCCTGTTTCTGGCCGTTGTGGCAATCCGCGCAGGTGGGATCGGAGAATTCCGAATCGATATGGAAGAATGGCACACCGGCAGGGGTGAATTTTTCCAATTCCTTGCCGGCACCCTGGGCAACGATGAGATGGCAGGCGTTGCAATCGCTGCCCTTGATCGAGCTTTTGCCATCGGTGGCCATGTGTTTGCCATCGTGGCAGCGGAAGCAGCCGTTGGTATCCTTGTGGCCGATGTGGTCGGGGTGGATCCGCCAATCGGCTTTCATTTCCGGGAAGAAGTTGATTTTGTAAATCGCCTTGGATTCGGCGATCAGGGTGTCCACACGTTTGTCGTCCTTGTATTCGCCACGCAGGAAGCTCTCGATTTTCTGTTCCGCCTCCTCGCGGGTGGCGTAGGGTTGGACGAGGGCTTGGACCACCTTGGCCTTGGCCCATGGGATGGTGGGATCGATGCGCCCGAAGGCCATCGATTGATCGACCGCGGCGTTGGGCGTCATGTACTTGTGGGACGGGCGGTTGTGGCAGTCCATGCAATCCATGTTACGGATCGGATGTTTCGAGATGTCATCCTTGAACTCCTCGCTGCGGTATTCGGTGACTTTGCCATTGGGATCGGTGACCCGCACCCAGGGGATCTTCAGGCGATCGTCATCGGTGGCGATGAACTCGATTTTATTCGAAACATTCATGTGCGAGTGGATGCCCTCCACCGGGCCGTGAATCGGATCACTGCCGCCCACCTTGAGGATCATCTGCACGGTGAAGGGGGTGTTGGCCTCGTCTGAGAGGAAATGACGGAAAGTCCGCTGCACGTCACCGATGTGTTTTTGCGCCCAGTGGCAGGCCTGGCAGGTTTCCTGGGCCGGTCGTTGGTTGACGTTGTGAAGCCGGATGGGGCGCTTGAAATCGCCGAGGATGGTATGATAGAGCTGACGCACGCCGCTGACCTTGGTGCGGATGTAGTTGCCGGCGCCGGGGCCGACGTGGCAGGCGACGCAGGCGACCTGGGCGTGGGCCGAGTGCTGATAGGCCTTGAATTGCGGGTCCATCGGCAAATGGCAGGCTTCCCCGCAGAACGAGTTGGTTTCGGTCAGGTGATAGGTCTGGTAGCTGCCGAGTGCTGTTAGAAAAATGAACCCCAGGCTGCCGCCGACAAATCCGACCAAGAGGCGGCGGTCGCGTTTGCGCGCGAGGTTGACGTGCAGGATGAGGTGGCTGTCATCGTCGCTGAGTCCCTTGCGAACCCTGCGGGTTTCCAGGATGTAACCTAACAGCACAAGGGAGAGGCCCAGGATCAGGAACATGGGAGCCACCACGTAGGCGAGAATCCCCATGTAGGGGTTGCCGTGGGCGGCGAAAATATCCACGGCAAACAACAGGACGAAAGCGAAAAACGCGGAGGTCGCGAGCACGAATCCGGACAAGCTGAGCCAGTTGCGCAGGCGTCTGAGGCGGTTGTAGCGGGGGGCGTCGGGGGTGGTGGCGGAAGGATTTTCTTCGCTCATGGGATGGGATGGGTGAGGCTTATTGAAAAGCGGGGTCCCGTTGCCGAGACCCCGCTAAAGATGCCTGCGGTTTGCGGCCGCAGTCACTACTGCTTAGGGATTATTTCTTGAAGGCGCGGATGAATTTGACGAGGGCCTTGGCTTCCGCGTCGGAAACCTTG
>CAYWLC010000078.1:10553-13444 GCA_964458895.1 uncultured Luteolibacter sp.
GGATGACCTTGAGGGCCTCTTCGTCGGAGAATTTGGCTTGAACGGCAGGGTCGGTGTAGTCACCGACCTTTTGTTTTTTGCCCATGGTGGTTTGGCCCTTGCCATCCGCACCGTGGCAGGAAGCGCAGTGCTTGGTGTAAACCGCGGCGGTGTCACCAAAGGCGGCGGGGGCGGCGAACATCAGGGCGGTGGAGCACACAGTGGCTTTGATTTTCCAGTTCATGATCAGTATTTGTTGGTTTGGTTGTTTTACAACTTGGATACACAATCACATCAGAAGCGAACTTGCAAGCCAGTTGAGACCATATGGGCGTTAAAATCGTTAACGCCGCCGGTTTGGTCGTCGCTGCCCGTTTGGCTGGTGACGAAACCGTAGCGCAGGTTCCAGATCATATTCTCATTGATCACCCGGGACAGGGCCAGGGAGATCATGTGCTCTTCGGTCTCATAGCCGTATCCCATGGTCGGATAGCCGTTCCAGCTCTTGCTGGCAACATAGTTGTTGGCCTGATAGAAAGAATACGTCGCCGTAAGCTCGGTGCGGGCGTCAATCGCGTAGCCCGCCGTCAAGCTGCCCACGAGGCTGTCGTTGTCGGCATCACCGGTGTATTTCTCCGGGGTGTCGGTTTCCGAACTGATCCAGCTGACAGCTCCTTGCACATACATCGATGGCAGCGGACTCCAGGTCACG
Organism: uncultured Luteolibacter sp.; assembly: GCA_964458895.1. Lineage (GTDB taxonomy): Bacteria > Verrucomicrobiota > Verrucomicrobiia > Verrucomicrobiales > Akkermansiaceae > Luteolibacter. Next base: position 11,245 of record CAYWLC010000078.1, read on the forward strand.
CTCTGGCTGACGATGTGGGAGGTGATGTCGCCGCTTTCGATCAGATCAAGCGTGCCCAGTGTACCCGCAATTCCGTTACCATTGGGATCATTCAATTCGTCCACTCCACGATTTTCATACTTTGTGCGGTGGTAGTCATAACGGGTTACAAGGGAGACGTTGCTCACGGGCCGCCAGGTCATCCGCAGGTTCAAATCATCAATTTCGGAGTTGTGCTCCGCCATGATGGGGCGGAAGTTGTTGGCCCCGCCGGGAGTCCATGTGTTGCCCGGGTTACCCGTGGGGAACTGCTGGTTGCCTACCTTATGATCAAGAGACTGCTCCCTCTTCTCATGAAAACCCTGAACCGAGAAACTCAGGTTGCTGAGCACATACCAGTTCGCTCCAATGGTGTATTTCTGTTCATCGATTTCCACATCAGTAGCGAGGAACTCCCCGTTAAGATCTGGGTCGGGAACTCCCACTCCATCAACGGCGTATCTGTCGATCCGCCTGATATCCTCGTCTTCCTGTTGCCACTCTCCCTTCGCATAGAGAACGAAGTTGTCGAGCCCCGTATAACGGATGTCGATGGCTTCGGCAAAGGAATCCATATCGGTGTAGGATGCCAGCGACTCCAACCCAAGCCATGACTGGTTGGTGTTGAAAGCGCGGAACTTGCTGATGACATCCGTGTTCTCCTTTTCATAGCGAAGCGATGGAGTGACTGTCAGGTCCTGCACCGGCACCCACATGAAGTTGAGGTTGGTGATGAACTGGTCGGTGTTGCTGCCACCACTCATTTGGTCGTAGGCATAGTCGCGCCTGGTGTTGGCGCCCGTAGTGGACCCCGGTATGGTTTGTCCCGGCAGCGCCCAATAGGCACCATAAGCGCGGGAACCTCCGTCGATGTCGCTGTTCTGATTGCTGACGGATGCCGCGAAGGACAGCCATGCCTTGTCGTTGAACCGGGTGACACTGCTCACATGGCCGCCGAACATGTCCGACTTCACCTGTTCGGTGAGGGTGATGTCGAGCAACTGGTTAGAAGTGCCTGAATTGGTTGGGGGGGGCGCGTTGGGTTTGGTGCCATAGCGCGGGGTGTAGCGCGAATTGTCCTGGGAATAATGCTCATACACCAAGCCCATTCCAAGTTCGGTGTTGCCGATGGTGAAGTCGCCATCCAATTCGAAGATGTCGGTGCTTTCATCGATGCCCCACAGCGCCGGCAAGAACTTGAATGCCGGGTTGCTGTTTGAGACACCGCCCCAACTGTTATTGGCGAGGCTGTCACCCCAGCAAGTCGAATCCTTGTCCCCGTTTCGATATAGGTGGCGGTATGAGAAGGTGATCTCCGGCAGGTTTTCCTTGCGCAAACCTGCTTCCAGATAGAACTCGCCACGGTCGATCGACCGCTCGTCATCAAACAGGCCCGAAGCATTGCTGGCGGCCATGTTGGCACCGGCGAGGTAACCCGGCGAGGCATCATACCAAGTGCGGAATTGTTTGAATCCGGCCTTGATGTATCCGAGGTCGGAGTTGTCCAGCCTCATGTTGATCTCGTAGTCCTCGTTGCCCGGCAGTGCGTGGCCGTCGAGGGTAAAGGTGGACGATTCATTGATCGCACGCGAAAACATCATGTCCTCGATGCCGCCGTAGAAGTTGCTGGAGCGTGTCCGCTGCATGAATTGGGATTCGTCACCGCTGACGAAAGCACCACCGATGGTGAAGTTGATCCAGTTGGCAGGTGGTGACGGTTCGGCGGGGGCAACCGGAGCCGGGGTTCCCGCTTGGGCTGCGGTCATGGTGAAGACCATGGCCGGGGTGAGCAGTGCGAAGCGCCATGTTTGGGACTTGGCCAGCACCTTTGAAAATCTGATTGGTTTCATATCCTTGGTATTTTGAGGTTCCGGGTTCGGATTTTAGAAACGAAGTTCGACATTGGTATTGGAGCCGTGGACGGCCTCGTGACAACCGGCGCTCCAACAAGTGCCTTGGTTGAAGCGGGAAGTTGGTGCGGTGGAAGGCGAGACACCAGTGGGTGACACGACTGCTCCAGTTGGGCCGTGGGAGCCGGAGGGTCCCATTTGTCCGGAGTTTACTTGACCGCTAGAGGCTGTAAACGGCGCGGTATGCGAATCGAAGTGGCACTTGAGGCAAAGCGTGGCATTGCGCTCGGTGAGCATCTTCTGGTTCACCGATCCGTGCGGGTTGTGGCAGG
>CAYWLC010000079.1:0-13309 GCA_964458895.1 uncultured Luteolibacter sp.
GAGCGGGTTTTCGCCTTCAACCGCGCGTTCCCGATGCCGTGGTGAGGGATCTATCTGCTCACGCGAGTGCCAGCAGCTTCGCCTTGAGTTGATCCTTGGTGACGGCGGCTCCGACGATCTGGTCCTTGGCCACGCCGTCCTTGAAGAACAGCAGCAGCGGGATTGAGCGCACGTTGTATTTGACGGCCAGTTCGCGGGCCTCGTCCACGTTGACCTTGCCGATCTTGGCTTGGCCGTTGAGTTCGGCGGACAATTGGTCGAGCACGGGGCTGATCATTTTGCAGGGTCCGCACCATTCGGCCCAGAAATCCACGAGCACGGGGACTTTGGAGTTGAGGACTTCGGATTGGAAATTTGTGTCGGTAAGAATCAATGACATGGCAGGAGGAGTTTGCAGAGGAAGGCCGAAACGTCAAGAGCCGCCCTGCGGTGATCGCAAGACGGCTCTGGATTGAGGGTTCTGGGGTTGATAGTTTTCAACCACCGAGCGGGAGGGCTCCGGCGGCGAAGGCCAGATAGAGAACGACTGCGGCAAGCAGGATGTTGATGATGGGCCAGGCCATGAGGATGGATGGGTTGAAAGTGTGGGATTATTCGAAGAGTTGGGTCCAGTCGTTGTAGCGCGGATTGGTGTCCTTTTCGGCATCGCACTTGATCCAAATCTGGGCAATCAGCAACTGGGTGACGAACAAGACCAGCGCGGCAGCCAAGCCGACGCCGGAAAGGATTTTATAAAGGCCGGCGTGCGGTTCGTCTTCCTCGAGCTCTTCATCCTCAATGAGCATGAAACTTTGTGAGGGGGTCGATGGGAACGAGGTGCCAAGGGGTTGCGTGGGCAGTTGAAGTTGGACGGTCGCTTTTGGAAGCGTTGGGCTGCCACCGGGTCTGAGAGGACCTGTGCCAGGCGAGGTGGCCAGACGAATGGTGGGTGCGGGTGCCGCTGCGGTGGGAGCGCCGGCGGGGCGCAGCGCGATGGTTGGAGCCGGCGCGGTAGGACGCGGTGCCGCCACGGGCGAGAGCGTGGGAGTTGGCGGGGCACCACCAGGCACGGGTGGGCGCACGGGTGGTGCCATGGGCACGGTTGCGCTTGGCACGGCCGGCGGCGCATCGGCAGCCTTCAGAGTGACGCGAACGGTCTCCTTTTTAAGAGGCACGCTGGACGTTTGTTTGGACGGGACGGGTGGTTGATTTTCGTTTTCGCTCATGCGCGCACGGGGTTTTTGAATTCTTAACACGCGGAGTAAGACCCTCTGCCGCGCACCTGTCAAACCCTCAACATGGGAATTTTCTCTTTTTTTTGATGTTCTTTGCCCGGCGGCGTGATTCCTATAGGGGTAGAAGCCATGCCTGCCGAAAAGACCGCCATCACCCCCACTCGCGCCGAGGATTTCCCCGAGTGGTACCAACAAGTCATCAAAGCCGCCGATCTCGCCGAAAACTCGGAGACCCGCGGCTGCATGGTCATCAAACCCTGGGGCTACGGCATCTGGGAACTCATCCAGCAGCAACTCGACCGGAGATTCAAAGCCACCGGCCACCAGAATGCCTATTTCCCGCTGCTCATCCCGCTTTCCTACTTGGAAAAGGAGGCCGAACACGCCGAGGGCTTCGCCACCGAATCCGCGGTGGTCACCCACAACCGCCTCGAGGTCGTGAAAGACCCGGTCACCGGAAAAACCAAAATGATCCCGACCGGCGAGCTGGCCGAGCCGTATGTGATCCGCCCGACGTCGGAAACCATCATCGGTGCCGCCTTCGCGCGTTGGATAGAATCTTACCGCGATCTCCCGCTGCTCATCAACCAGTGGGCCAACGTGATGCGTTGGGAAATGCGCCCGCGTTTGTTCCTGCGCACCGCCGAGTTTCTCTGGCAGGAAGGCCACACCGCTCATGAAACGAAGGATGAAGCCATCGTGGAAACCCGCATGATCCACGGGCTTTACGAAGAGTTTCTCCGCGACCACCTCGCCATCCCGGTCATTCCCGGCGAGAAGTCGGAAAACGAGCGCTTCCCCGGCGCGGACATGACCCTAACAGTCGAGGCCATGGTGCAGGATAAAAAAGCCATCCAGGCCGGCACCTCGCATTACCTCGGCCAAAATTTCTCAAAAGCCCAGAACATCGCCTTCACCGGGCGCGATGGCACCGTGCAGCACGCCCACACCACCTCATGGGGGGTTTCCACCCGCCTGATCGGCACGCTCATCATGGCCCACGCCGATGACGACGGCCTGGTTCTTCCGCCCCGTGTGGCCACCCAACAGATCGTGATCCTGCCTATCACGCCCAAGGATGACACGCGTGATGCCGTCATTGCCTCCTGCCATGCCCTTGCCGAAACCCTGCGCCACCAACTCTATCGCGGCGAACCGCTCCGCGTCCACGTCGATACCCGCGACCTCAGTGGCGGCGTGAAAAAATGGGAGTGGATCAAAAAAGGCGTGCCGATCCGCATCGAGATCGGCCCGCGCGACATCGAAACCCGCAAGGTCTGCGTCCAACGCCGCGACCAGCCCATCGCCGCCAAGGATTTTCCCGTCAAGGACGACTTCATCCGCAGTGCCGCGGACATGCTCGATGAAATCCACCACAATCTGTTAGTGCGCGCCACCGCCTTCCGCGACGCCAACATCACTCCCTGCGAGACCTTGGAAAACTTCCACGCCCACTGGGCACAGGAAAACCCCGGCTGGCTTCACACCGCGTGGGCCGGCACCCCGGAACAGGAGGACGAACTCTCCAAACAGCACAAGATCACCATCCGCTGCCTGCCCCTGCCCGCGGCCTCCCTGCCGCAATCCCTCACCACCGCCACCGGCGGGAAATGTTTTCTAACAGGAAACGAAACCACCACCCGCGCCATCTGGGGGAGGAGCTATTGAATATTGAATATTGAATATTGAGTATTGAATATTGAGTATTGAGTATTGAATATTGGCCATATGGGGACCCTTGGCGCGGTCAAGTCGACAGTAATTTATTGCCGCCTCAATAATTAAGCTTGCATTTATATAATCGCTGGCTTAAATACTGGTCGCCATGACCGACCGACTTCAACGCTGCGAGCAGGTGGTGGAGATTTACAAATGCCTGTGTGATCTCAACCGCCTGCGGATTCTCAACCTTCTTTGCGCCGGTCCCCAATGTGTCTGCCGGATCGAGGGGGTGCTGGAGATTGGATCCGTGCGCACCTCGCAGCAACTCTCCTACCTGCGCCGTCGTGGATTGGTGGAGGTGGAGGTCCGCGGCACCTGGCGGATCTACTCGCTTGCGGAAAAACAATCGCCCGAACTCACGGCCAACCTCGCCTGTCTGCAGGACTGCGTGTTTGAGAATCCTGTGTTCCGCGCCGACATCAAACGCCTCAAAACGATCACCCGCAAGATTTGCGGTCCCGGTCCTGCCTCAGACATCCTGACCCCGGGGGAAATGGAATGAGTTCAGGATGTCTGAGCCTGATTCCCCGTCCCATCCATGAAAAAGCCGCATACGCCCACCGTCCTCATTCTATGCACCGGCAACTCCTGCCGCAGCCACATGGCCGAAGGAATACTCCGCCAAACGGCCGGGGATTTTCTCGATGTCCAAAGCGCCGGTTCGAAACCCGCGGGGTACGTTCATCCGCTCGCCATCAAGGCGCTGGCCGAGATCGGCATCGACATCTCCGCCCACCGCAGCAAGCACATGGACGAGTTTCTCCAGCAGGATGTGGAGACTGTGATCACCGTCTGTGGCAATGCCGATCAGGCATGCCCGATGTTCCCGGGCCAACTCAACCGCCATCATTGGGGTTTTGACGATCCCGCCCATGCGCCCGGCAACGAAGAAGAACAACTGATCGTGTTCCGCCGGGTGCGCGACCAAATCAAAATGGTTTTCGAAGCCTACGCCGCTGGCCGTCGTGACGAGGCGAAGGCCGCAGCGGGGAAAGGAAAATGACTCACAAAAATCAATCCATGAAAACGATTCAAGTATATGACCCTCCGATGTGTTGCTCGACCGGCATTTGCGGCACCGATGTCGATCCCGATCTTGTCAGCTTTGCCGCCATGCTAGCGCAACTGGGTCAGCACGGCATCCAAATCGAACGCTACAATCTGGCCCAAACACCGATTGCCTTTGTGAATAATCCAACCGTTAAATCGCTGTTGGAAAAGGAAGGGGCCGAAGGGCTGCCGCTGATTTTCTGGGATGGCGAGGTGTATCTCAAAGGCCGCTACCCGACCAAGGTCGAACGTCCAGATTGGATCCGTGCGGCTGATGTAAAAGAGAAGGCACCATGAACCTGCCGATCTACCAGACCGATCCGGCCACCGCCACCCGCTATCTTTTTTTCACCGGCAAAGGCGGGGTGGGTAAAACCTCGCTGTCCTGTGCCACGGCATTGAAGCTCGCCGAGGCTGGCAAACGTGTGTTGTTAGTCAGCACCGATCCGGCATCCAATCTGGATGAAGTGCTGGAAACCCACTTGACCAACGCACCTGCAGCCATCGTCGGCGTGCCTGGCCTTGACGCGATGAACATCGACCCGGTCAAGGCGGCCGCGGCTTATCGCGAACGCTTGATCGGTCCGATGCGCGGCCTGCTGCCGGAGGCGGCCTTGCGCAACATGGAGGAACAACTTTCAGGCTCGTGTACGGTGGAAATCGCGGCCTTTGATGAATTCACGGCCTTGATCGGCAATCCGGAGGCGGCGAAAAACTACGATCATGTGGTTTTCGATACCGCACCCACCGGGCACACCTTGCGTCTCATGAGTCTGGCCAAAGCGTGGGACCAGTTCCTGGACACCAGCACCAGTGGCAGTTCCTGCCTGGGACCCCTCGCGGGACTGGATAAACAACGCGCCATTTACGAGGCCACCGTTCACACGCTGGCTGATGCCACCGCGACGACGCTGGTGCTGGTGAGTCGTCCCCAATCCGCTGCGCTCAATGAGGCGCAACGCACCTCGGGCGAATTGCGGGCGCTGGGTGTCGGCAACCAGTGCCTTGTCATCAACGGGGTGTTTGAAACGAATTGCCCGGAAGACGTCACGGCCCTCGCGCTGCAGCGCCGTGGCATGGCGGCCATCGAGGCTGCCGACGACTTGATCAACAGCCTGCCAACTTCAATCGTGCCCCTGCGGCCGGTGAATATCCTCGGCGTCAAAGGTCTGCGCTTGTTGTTAGATATGGATTCTTCCGCTCTAACAACACCCCTGCATGACGGATGGAGGCCGCCGGAAATGGAATGCCTGGAGGATCTTGTCGCAGACATCGAACACCAGGGCAACGGCGTCATCATGACCATGGGCAAGGGCGGCGTGGGCAAGACCACGGTGGCCGCTGCCATCGCCGTGATGCTGGCAAAGCGCGGTCATTCCGTCCATCTCAGCACCACCGATCCCGCAGCGCATGTGGCCCAGACCTTGGCGGGCCAGGTGCCCGGGCTCACGCTCAGCAAAATTGATCCTGCCGCGGAGACCGCCGCCTATCAGGAGGAAGTGATGACGGCGCAAGGTGCCGCGATGGATGCGGCGGGGCGAAGTTTGTTAGAAGAGGATCTGCGTTCCCCCTGCACCGAGGAGATCGCAGTGTTCCGCGCCTTTGCCCGCGAGGTGGGCCAGGGAACCAATCGTTTTGTGGTGCTCGACACCGCGCCCACCGGGCACACCCTGCTCCTGCTCGATGCCAGCGAAGCCTATCAGCGCGAACTTGAGCGACAGGCCCGCAGCACCCAACCGGAGGAAGTGCTTAAACTGCTGGAACGCCTGCGCGATCCCGCCTTCACCCGGATTTTGTTAGTCACCCTGCCCGAAGCCACGCCGGTCCACGAGGCCGCCGACCTGCAGGATGACCTGCGCCGCGCCCATATCGAACCGTTTGCCTGGGTGATCAACCAAAGCCTGCTGAACTGCGGTTCCTGCGATCCTCTGCTGCAAGGCCGCGAAGAATCCGAGCACCGATATTTGCAGGAAGTCGTGGAGAAACGCGCCACCCGCACCGCATGGCTGCCGTGGCAAGCCGAGGAGCCCACCGGCCCAGACGCACTCGCACGGCTCGCTGAATCCAACCTCCAACCATTTCTAACACAATCCCCTGCGTTTACGAAACCATGAACACGAAACCTGACCCGCCATCCGACACACCCAAGCGGCTGAACTTTTTCGAGCGCTATCTTTCCCTATGGGTACTGGTATGCATGATCGTCGGTGTGGCGCTTGGCAAACTGCTGCCGGATGTTGTCGCCACGCTGAGCAAGCTGGAATTCGGCCAAGGCTCGCAAGTCAACATCCCCATCGCCGTGCTCATCTGGTTGATGATCTTCCCGATGATGCTCAAGATTGATTTCGGTTCGTTAGGCGGCATCGCCAAGAAACCCAAAGGCCTCTTCATCACCCTGTTTGTGAACTGGCTGGTCAAACCCTTCAGCATGGCATTCCTCGCGTGGGTCTTCCTTCAACATGTGTTTGCCGGCTGGGTCGAGCCTGAGATGGCCAAGAACTACACCGCCGGGCTCATTATCCTGGCCGCCGCCCCCTGCACCGCCATGGTTTTCGTGTGGAGTTATCTAACAGACGGCGACCCGGCTTACACGCTGGTGCAGGTGGCGGTCAACGACCTCATCATGCTGGTGGCATTCGCACCCATCGTGATGTTCCTGTGCGGTGTGGCCGACGTGATTGTGCCGTCCAAGGTGCTCATCACCTCGGTTGTCGTGTTCATCGTCATTCCGCTGGCGGCGGGATTCCTCACACGCAAAGTCTTGTTGAAATCCCACGGCACCGAATGGTTTGAACAATCTTTCCTGCCCCGCTTCCAGCCGGTGACGGTGGTTGCCTTGCTGGCGACGCTGGTGCTCATCTTCGCCTTCCAGGCGGAAAATCTGACGACCAAATGGACCGCCGTTATTTTGTTGGCGATTCCCATCCTGGTGCAGGTCTATTTCAACTCCAGCCTAACCTACTTATTGATGCGCTGGTTCAAAGTGCCCCACAACGTCGCGTCTCCCGGCGCCCTCATCGGTGCCAGCAACTTCTTCGAACTCGCCGTGGCCGTGGCCATCACCCTGTTCGGCCCCAGTTCGGGCGCGGCTCTGGCCTGCGTCGTGGGGGTGCTGGTGGAAGTGCCCGTGATGCTTTCGGTGTGCCGCGTCTGCAATGCCTCGCGCGGGTGGTATCAGCGTGGCATCAGCCCGCGAAGTGCACCGCTTGCCTGAAAACCAAGACCCTCAAACGCATGATGTTACTGGCCAGGCTCTAACAGGTTATCCGGTCTTGAACCGACGCCGACAGGACGGGAATTTTAACTTGACGAGTCACTTCAGAGACGCTTGGATGTTTGTCTGTTAACTGAAATTCCCATCCCCCCCCATCTTCTGACCTCCGGCCCAACTCATACCTATGAAATCACCGACCAAGGGCATACCGTCAGACAACTCGGATGACACAGCCGCCGGCATCATCGCGCTCGACCTCTCCGACATTTGCCAGCGGCTGGAATCCGAGTTCAGCGAAATGCAGGGAAAAACGTTGTTCATCAGCGGCGGTGCCGGATTCCTCGGGCATTATCTGGTGCAAGCGGTTCTGTATTGGAACCAAAACCACCGCGAGGCCCCCATCCGGGTGATCACCAGTGACAACTATATCCGCGGCGTGCCGGAGTGGCTGGCCACCCATGCGGCGGACCCCTTTCTAACCTTGCTGAAACACGACATCACCGAACCCCTGCCTGATGACATCGGGCCGCTCGACTATGTGATCCACGCGGCCTCGATCGCCTCCCCGATGTATTACCGCTTGCATCCGCTCAAAACCATGGATGCCAATGTCAATGGCTTGCGCCTCCTGCTCGACCGCTGCCGCGCCCAACAAGACGGCGGCCTGCCGCTTTCAGGATTCCTGTTTTTTTCCACCAGTGAGATCTACGGGGATCCTCCGGCCGATCAGGTGCCCACGCCGGAAACCTATCGCGGCAATGTCTCATGCACCGGCCCGCGGGCCTGCTATGATGAATCCAAGCGCTTTGGCGAAACCCTCTGCGTGAATTTCGCCCGGCAGTTTTCGCTGCCCGTCACGTCCGCACGACCCTTCAATAATTACGGCCCGGGCCTCAAGATCAGTGACCGGCGGGTCATTCCGGATTTCGCCCGCGACTTGTTTGCGGGCAAAGACCTGGTGATTCTATCCGACGGCACTCCCACCCGCACTTTCTGTTATGTCGCGGACGCGATTGTCGGATACTATAAGATTCTTGTGCGCGGCAAGCCCGGCGAAGCCTATAACATCGGAACCGAAACCCCTGAGATCTCGGTGATCGCGCTTGCAGAGATGTTAGTGGACGTGGCACACGAACTCTTCGGATATGCCGGAAGAGTGGTGCGCAGCGCGAGTGACGACCCTGACTACCTCACGGATAATCCGCAGCGGCGGTGCCCGCTCATCGCCAAGGCGAGAACCGATCTGGGCTTTGAGCCCGTGGTTCCCCTCAAGGAAGGCCTCCGCCGCACCTTGGTGTGGTATCGCGAAAACCAACAAGCACAGGATGCCTGATGAAACTGTCCATCATAGGAACCGGTTATGTGGGGCTCGTATCAGGCGTATGCCTTGCGAGCAAGGGTCATGACGTGACCTGCGTCGATCTGGATCCGCTCAAGGTCGATCTAATCAATTCCGGGCAGTCACCGATTCACGAGAGGCACCTGGAGGACTTGCTAAAAGAACACTGCGGTTTGAACTTCAGGGCCAGCACCGATCTCCATGCGTCCGTGGTGAACTCGGAAATTTCGGTCATTGCGGTGGGCACACCCTTCAATGGTGACGACATCGACTTACGCTACATCCGCGCGGCGGCCCAGCAGATTGGCGAGGCATTGAAGGATAAGCCCGGCTATCATCTCGTGCTGGTCAAAAGCACCGTGGTGCCGGGCACGACCCAGGAAGTCGTGCTGCCGCTCGTCGAGCAATACTCCGGCAAAGTTGCCGGTCGCGACTTCGGCATTGGCATGAATCCCGAGTTCCTGCGCGAAGGTGAGGCGGTGCATGATTTCCTCTATCCCGATCGCATCGTGCTGGGTGGCTTGGACGAGCGCAGCCTGGACGTGCTCGAGGAACTCTATCAGCCATTTGGGAATGTAGACAAGATGCGCACCGATCCGCGCACGGCGGAGATGATCAAGTACACTGCCAATTCCCTGCTCGCGACCATGATCTCGTTTTCTAACGAAATTGGCAACCTGTGCGCCTCCATCCAGGGAGTGGACGTGCTTGATGTGATGCGTGGTGTCCACCTCGACAAGCGCCTGTGCCCGATTCTCCCCGATGGTGAGCGTGTCACCCCGGCGTTCATCAGTTATATCGAAGCAGGCTGCGGCTTTGGCGGCAGTTGTTTCCCCAAGGATGTCAAAGCCCTGATCGCCTATGGCAACAAGCTCGGGCAGAGCATGGAGTTGCTCGATTCCGTCGTTAAAGTCAATAGTGCCCAACCGACCAAGGTGCTCGATCTTCTAAGCGCACATTTCCCGCAGCTCGGGGGCCTGCGTGTGGCGGTGCTTGGCCTCGCCTTCAAACCCGGCACCGATGACATCCGCGAGTCGCCGGCCATTCCAATCATCCGCGACCTGCTGGCCCGCAATGCGCACGTGACGGCATTTGATCCGGTGGCGCGGGCCGAGGCTGAGAAGCTCTTCGGCGATGGCACCATCGATTTCGCCGAGGACTTGCCGACCGCGGTCAGGGACGCGCAGGCGGTTCTGCTGCTGACCCGTTGGCCAGAATTCGAGGGCATCCCCGAATTGTTTGCCCTGAGCCCGCAGCCGCCCGTATTGATTGACGGTCGGCGCATGGTTCACAAACACAGCGTCGCACGTTATGGCGGCATCGGGCTGGGTTAAGGCACCCTGCATTTTTCAACCCTCATGAACGCATGAAAACCAAGGCAATTCCATCCTTGGTGGTTTTATGCGGCTGCCACTGCCTGGCTCTTTCCACCCGTGCGGAAGGCCAAACGCTGGCAGGCCCGCTCCGCGTGAGCACGGCCAACCCGCGCTACTTCACCAATGACACTGGCAAAGCCGTCTATCTAACGGGATCCCACACATGGGCCAACCTAAAGGACGGGGGGACAAGTGATCCTCCGCCGCCGTTCGATTACAACGGCTACCTCGATCGACTTGAGTCACTGCATCACAATTTCATCCGCTTGTGGACATGGGATATTCCCAAGACCAAGTGTGGAAACAATAGCACGTATTTCTACGAACCGTTCGCATGGGCGCGCACGGGGCCGGGGCTCGCCAATGATGGCAAGCCCAAGTTCGACCTGGCACAGTTCAATGATGCTTACTTTGAGCGCTTGCGCACGCGGGTCATTGATGCGGGGTTCCGCGGCATCTATGCCTCTGTCATGCTCTTTGAGGGATTCACCGTGCTGCATTGCCAGGTTCCGGGCGATGGCCATCCCTTCGATGACGTCAACAACATCAACGGCGTCAACCCCGCCGACTCGATCTTCACGCTGGAGAATCCCGCTGCGCTGGCAATCCAGAAAGCCTACCTCCGCAAGGTGGTGGACACCGTCAATGACCTCGACAACGTGCTATACGAAATTGCCAACGAAGCTGGCAGCGGATCCACGGCCTGGCAGTATGAAATGATCAACACTCTGAACGCCTATCAGAAAACCCTGCCCAAACAGCATCCGGTCGGCATGATCTACCAAGGGGATAATGCGGCAAATACAGATCTCTTTGACAGCATGGCCGATTGGATCTCGCCCGGCATTGTCAGCCTCTACGGCGATAATCCGCCTCCCGGCGACGGCTCGATGGTGATCATTTCAGACACCGACCACATCTACGGCATCGGCGGCGATTTCAACTGGGTTTGGCGCTCGTTCACACGCGGAGTCAATCCGATTTATATGGACCCGATGGACATGGACGCCACCCGTCAAGGTGCGAGAAGCGCCATGGGGCACACTCTCGACTATGCGACCCGCATGGACCTGGTGCATGCCACCCCCCGCGGCGACCTCACATCGACCACCTACTCACTGGCCAATCCCGGCGTGGAATATCTCGTCTATCAACCCGCGACCAGCTCGTTCACCGTCGACCTCAGCGCCACGAATGGCGCCTACACCGTGGAATGGTTCGACCCGGCTCAGGGGACGGCCTCGCAGGCAGCCAATATAACCGGCGGCACCAACCGGACGTTTACCGCACCCTTCGCCGGCCCTTCGCTGCTCTATTTGCGCAGCACATCCCTGCCTGCGGAACCGTCCATCACGGTGAAAATGACCACCCCGCTCACCGCAACCCGGTTTCCCACGCCACCACCGGCCATCACTCTGAACGCTACGGCCTCCGAACGCTATGGCACCATCAGCCAGGTGGCGTTTCATGACGGAGCCACCCTCATTGGAACTCTAACAAGCGCGCCCTATGGCCTGGCGTGGAACAATGCGCCCACCGGAACCCACATCCTGACCGCACACGCCACCAACCACCTTGGCACCACAATCACTTCCACTCCGGTAACGATCACCGTGGGAGAGCAACCTGCTCTCAAGCTGCTATCCAGGACCACCGGGGTGGCACGTTGCCTTCTGTTAGGTGACCTCGGCTGCCCCTACCGCATCGACGCGAGCACAAATCTGCTTGATTGGAACCCGATCCAAAACGTCACCGTGAAACGCCTTCCCGAATATCCCGGTGGTGCGGCCATCATTGACGATCCGCAGAGCGTCAATTGCCCGGCGCGATTCTATCGCGGTGTCTCGATTCCTTGATCAATACTCTCTTAAAATCAGGATCTTGAGGAATTTCGGTGGACGGGATCTAACATTTTAGCCTGAAGTGTCCATGAATGGAGCGCATAGCAAGGTGGCGCGCTACCGCCGGGAGCGCAGACAGTGTCAAGGCGCAAGGACGACGCAGGGCGGGGCGGAACGACTGCCACCTGGATTTCACCACCACACTTCCCAGGCATGAGCTCCCGGCGGGAGCTCGCCACCTTCGTTCCCGGCCTGAAACAATTCTTGCAAATTTCGCGAAAATGCGAATAGTAACGACATGCAGCGCAGCACGAAAGCGATACCACCCTCGGCGGCGAAGGCGAAGACGAAGGCGGCGCTCAAGCGTCAGGCCGAGGTGTTCAAGGCGCTGGGACATCCCGGGCGGATGGCCATCGTGCATGCTTTGGGCCATGGCGAGGTGTGCGCGTGCGAACTGGCGGCAGTGGCAGGGGTTGCGGCCTCGACGACCTCGCGTCACCTGAGCGTGCTGCGGAATGCCGGGTTGATTGCCGACGAGCGGCGCGGCCAGCAGATTTTCTATCGGCTCACCTGTCCCTGTGTTCTGACCTTTGCCCAATGCATTGATCGCGTCGATGCCGGCGAGAAGGTGCAAACTCTGCGGGTTGCATGTTGTGCCTGAATAAGGAAATTCCAAATTCCAAATTCCAAATCTGAAATCTGAAATCTGAAATCTGAAATCATGATGATCCAAGTCCTTGGCACGGGTTGCCAAAAATGCAAGACGCTCGCGCAACTCACCGAGCAAGCGGTCACGGAGCTCGGCATCACTGCGGAAATCACCAAAGTCACCGACCTCAGGGAAATCATGGCAATGGGTGTGATGATGACACCCGCTCTGGCAGTGAACGGCACCGTCAGGGTGTCCGGGCGGCTGCCGTCTCTAGCAGAACTCAAGACCCTGCTGCGGTAAGCAATAACCCCCTCACATGATGCAAACACCTGTAAAAATCATTATTATTCTGCTTGTAGTGGGAGCGGCGGGAGCGGCCATCATGCTCAAAGGCAACAAGTCACGCAATGCCGCCTGTTGCTCGGGGCCCGGGACTTCGGCGGCCGTGGAATCTTCGATTGCCATGGAATTTGAAGCGTCCGCAAAAATGCCCAAGCTCTTGGATCTTGGTGCGAACAAATGCATTCCCTGCAAGGCGATGGCTCCGATCCTGGAAGAGTTGAAAAAGGAATACTCCGGCAGGATGAAGGTTGAGTTTATCGATGTCTGGCAGAATGAGGACGCCGGGAAGAAATATGGTGTCGAGATGATTCCCACCCAGATTTTCTATGACGCAAGCGGCAAGGAATTGTTCCGCCACGCCGGCTTTTTCAGCAAGGAGGACATTCTCGCCAAGTGGAAGGAACTGGGCGTTTCCTTGTAAACCGATATTCATGCAAGAACTCTTCACCAATCTCAGTCACGCGGTTGAAGGCGCGCCACTTATCGCATTGGGTGCCGCCGTGCTCTGGGGCATTCTGAGCATCGTGCTCAGCCCGTGCCATTTGGCGAGCATCCCGCT
>CAYWLC010000080.1:0-6894 GCA_964458895.1 uncultured Luteolibacter sp.
GGGGGAGGAGTTCTCCCGTAATACCTGCCAACCATTGTTAAAGCACCTAAGCCAATAGCTGTAGATGCTCCATAAATTAATACATCAAGAAGCACGGCTGTCATGCTTCAAATTCAAACAGCTTGCCCGTCTTCTGTACCAGCTCTAAACCAAGTGCTTGAGCTACAATTTTGTAAGCACCTGTGGCAGTGGCATCCCATGTAATATATTCAGCACGAGTGGTAATTTCATAGGTGCATTCACCACATTGGGCGTTGTCATTATCAAGAAAAGTTACAAAGAACTTAACTTGGTCGTAGAAGTCATCATTGACGCTACGGACGTGGAAAGAGGTAGCCTGAGATAGCTTGTTGTAGCTAATGCAAGGGAATGGCTTAATAGCTGTTGTAATCATTCTGTTTCCTTATTTGTAAAATCAATCCAAGGGCTTTTAGTAAAGAGGCTTGCTACGAAAGAGTAGATAATCAATGTTGCACAAATAGCAAACACATCATTCCAATACGGCACATAGCTAAATTTAATCAACCCAATGAGGTAGATGATGCCAGCAATGGCAGGAGCAAGTATTGCAATGCGTACATATTCAGGGACACATTTGGTCACTTTTCTTGCCACATGGAAGCCTGTTCCAATTAGCGAAAAAGCTGCAAATATAAACACTAGCCTTACAAATTCGTATTCAGTCATTTCTTTTCCTCAATGTTCTTTTCCACTTTATTCAAGACCCCACCAAGGATGGCACTCAATCGGTTAGTTCCTGTGCCATAGCCAATGAGCAAAGCCACCATAGAAGCTGCATAAGGGCTAGAAAGACCAATGAAACTAGTCACTGCCCAACTAAGGACAAGCGACAAAAGCACACTAAAACAAAGGAACATAATGGCTTTCTTTGTAGAGAGGCCATTAATAGAGGTGAGAGCGATGAAACAGCCAGCTAAGGCTGAAAGCACCACCATCATTACATCAGCCCCTAACGGGCCAAGCCAGCCTATTAAAAGGGCTGTTAAACCAGCAGAAGCGAGGACAGGAGCTTGTTGGCTACTACCCACTACCACTGCTGCTGTTGTTACGTCTGCTGCCATAGCTTTTCCTACGAATAAGT
The DNA here is from genome assembly GCA_964458895.1 of uncultured Luteolibacter sp. Lineage (GTDB taxonomy): Bacteria > Verrucomicrobiota > Verrucomicrobiia > Verrucomicrobiales > Akkermansiaceae > Luteolibacter. The sequence continues at coordinate 1,103 of CAYWLC010000080.1, forward strand.
GAAAGATGATAATTCCCCTGATGTGTAGGAGAAGGTTTTAATTAGCTTAATGCCTTCAGGAGTGGCTCCTGACAGCGTTACACTAAGAAGGTCTCCCCCTGCGTCATACGCTAAGGTCTTTAATATGCCGTTTGCGTATGTAATAGTTGTTAAGTCGCTGCCTGTGTAGCCTAGAACCCCGTTAGAAGAAGCTAGGTTTTTATTAACTGTCTCGAAGGTGTTATAGATGAAGGTAGTTTTAAGCTCCTCGGTGCTGTAACCAGACCAAGAGTTTGTAACGCTTGTGTTGCCCCCTGTACCAGCCCCTAAAAGAGGCCCCGTGTCGATTTCTCGTCCATCGGAGAGCACACAAACTAAACTATCATCAGCAGCCCAATAGACATCGACAATGCTTACACCGTCTTTGCCTTCTGCGCCATCTTTACCATCTAAGCCATTACGTCCGTCCCGTCCGTCCTTGCCTACACCATCTTTGCCATCTCTGCCAGCCTTTCCGTCCTGCCCTTTAGGGCCGGGTTGTCTGACATATTGCTGAACCTCAGCGAGAGCAGAGGCTACCTCTTTCTTATGCTGTTTGATGGTGCTGGAAATGACATCAGCAGCTTGCTCAAAAACTGAGAGTTCCTGCTGCACCTGCTTGGCTTGTTTAGCCAAAAGCACAGAGGTTTCCACTTGTTTTAACAGAGCAAGCTGTTCGTCTTCTGTCAGAGAGCCACTAGCAATTTTATTTACTAGGTCTTTCATTTAGTTTCCTAGCTCTTGTGAGAGCTTGCTCACAAAGTCTGCTCCTGCCTTGTTCTGCATTTGCATCATGGTGATTTTCTCGTTGCTGTTGATTTCTTTCTCTTTCAACGACAAGTCAGCCAGCTTAATCCTACGCTCAAAGTCCTTAGTTTCATTGTCATTGTCCAAGTTGGTAGACAACGCTGCAATGAGCTTGGCTTTAGCGACATCAGGGGCAATTTGAGCCTCTACCTGCGTTTTCTGAGCTTCTGCTTGCTTAACCATAGCTGATGCCTGTGTATCAGCAATTTGGGCTTGTACAAGGCTTGCCTGAGCTGCTGCTGCCTCTTGCTGCTGCTGTTGCTGCTCTGGGTTAGGCTGAGACATCTTCTCCAAGGTAGAAATGAGTTCTGCTCTGTTGGACAAGCTGCTGTTAGACAGAATGCCTTTAAGGAGGACAGGAAGAACAGGAGTGTCTGGGCCTAATGTTTGTAGGAGACCAATCATCTGCTGCTGTTCAAACTCTTTAGCCAAGATGCCAAGGGTTGCTGTTGGTGTAAACGTTACATCCACTGAAGGGTAACGCTCAGGGTCAAACTGCATATAGCGGTAGCTTGCTTTATAGATAAAAGGTATCATAAAGTCTTCTTGGAAGTTCACCAAGGTACGTTTGTACTTCTTGATGATTCCAGCCATTGCCATAGACATTCCCTGCGACCCGCCCTCACGAGGCATAGCCGAAGGAAGCCCTGCGCTGTCCACTGTCCCTGTAGCTTGTAGCAACATACGCTCGAAGTTTTGAGCTGCTGCTGGTGCGTCTTGTGTTGTTTGTCCGAAATGGAAGGGGAACAAGATGTCGGCAGGAGGGCCGTTGGTCAAGAAGCTCTTACCGGGCTTAATCTCGAACTTAGCACCTCGTGGAAGCCTTGTAGCGTCCATACCCATCATAGGGGCTGTTGTAAGGGCTACAGAGTCCATATTGGCCCGTAGCATCCCGTCAATAGCCTTCTGCATATTGTAGGCCTTTTCCACTGTACCTCTGCCATAGAAGGCTCCCGGCACTGTGTCGTCCTGATATGCAATGATGGGGCGGTCTTTCATCATGTAAGGACTTGCTTCTGCCTTTAAGAGCAGAGAGTCGTTAGCAATGACAATGATAGCCTCAACGAGAGCACTATAATCATCAGCCACGCTGTCTTCAGGGAATAGGTCAACAACCTCTGCCCCGCCTTCTTCAAGACCCTCCAGATATTCTTTAGGAACCAAGCCATAATAGGTTAGTACCTTCACTTTGTCATCTTCGAAGTTTTTGAGCTGTTGTGTTGGCTCTAAATCACTGTCGTCGTATGTGGTTCCAATGTCCACTTTACGATAGATGCCCTTCTCCATGTTCTCTACAATTTTATGGATGGAGACATATTTCTCAATTGCACACCCCATTGCGTCATCAATGCTGTCTGCATTAGCGTCAATAAGGAAGTTCTTGGGGTTTACAGGCTTTAGGAACACGCTTGTACGTTTTCCTTCCTCTACACCAATAGCAGCCGTGCCGGGAGAGCCGGGAATGGGCTGTGTGGAGGGTTTTAGCTCTGTCACCTCACGAACAACAATTTCACCAATGCCTGTTCCGTAGATTTCAGCCATTAGCTCGATGTGGTCAATGCTTTTCTTGATTTTGTCCTTCTTGAAGTCTTCCATAAGCTGTAACTTAAGGGCTTCAACGTCCATTGGGTTGCCATCTACGTCTTTGAGGTCGTCCGTAATGTCAAAAAACTCTCCTTGACCGAAAATAGCCTCAATAATTTCCGCATGACGGGTTTCTACTGCCTGTTGGGTGGCAGGTGATATGATTCGGCTGCGTTCGCTCTCACGAGTTTTGTCTTCTGAAGCCCATTGACCACGGAAAATGCGGTCATACTCAAGCCATTTATCAAGAAAGTTCTCATCACGGTATGTTCTCCATCTCTCGCAATGGTCGACCACCCATTTAACTAGCTCTTTGTCGTCTTCGCTTTCTTCTTCCCAATTGGGCATTTCAGGTTTATTTGCCATGTTTTATATCCTGCTGTAACATTATAAGTTTCATACTAATTCCGTGATTGAGAAGGTGGAGGATGTAACTCCAGCATCCTTGATAACAGCAATCTTTTGACCGGGACTCACACGAATAATCTCTGAAAAATTATTAGGCATCATTGGTGATGTTGTGACGCTCGCAGTTGGGTTTGTGCCAACTTGAAAGTGGCAGTGGCCCAAAGAACAAGACAAGCGAACCATTGTGGTGTTTCCCCCAAATGCAGCAGATTGCGCACTAGAGTTGGTGACAGTGAATACTTGCGCTGTCCCCAAACTAGGGATGCCAAGTGATACTTGGTTAGGGTCAAGTTGAAATGTAGACATAATTTTTCCTTGTTATTACCAGCCCGAGACAATATCTAGGACTTCCTGTCCATCGTCATCATCGTAGTCTTGTTGATAAGTGCTCATTGCAAGCTGGTCGACGTAAGAAAGAGCATCAACAAGGTCATCGTGTACCCCTGCTGTGGGGAACATAATGAGCTGGTCTTTGAACTCGTCCCATTGCTCGTCTTCGTTAAAGGACACCTTGCCGTGTTCCATTCGTCCTTGTAACGACCAAACCACCCTGTCTGTTTTATTCTTATTTCCGTGTGTGAGTTCGTGGATGTGTGCGTAGGTGTTATATTTACGCATAAAGTCTGTTAGGTAGGGGAGGACAGCATTCCTAGCCATTCCCCGTTCACAGCCCACAGCAACAGGTTGATACTCCTTAATGTTCTTCAGGAGCCTTGTAGCCGTGTCCTTGATGTCCCAACGACCACTCTCAATCTTACTTACCCACCATTCACCATTGTCCGTCACCTTGACAATTGCAATGGCAGTGCTGTCTAAATGCTTCTTCTTGGAGGCACTGACAGCTTCAAAACCAGCAAGGTCGAAGGCCATGACATAAGAACCTTCTTTAGGCTCTGGAGCTGTCTTAAACCAGCTTTCCTTGAATATGTCACTTCCTGCTGTGTCGAAGGAACTTAAGTATTCCTGCTTGAAGGCAAAGGAGCTTAGTGTGCGTTTAGCTGCTTCAATTTCCTTTGGGTCAATGGTTTCATTGTCCTCAGTGGTGAAGTGCCAGCTTTTCCATTCTTCGTCTGTCTCATCTCGTCCGAGCTTGTAGACATCATAGAACCAATTGCGTCCGCTAGGAGTGGAAATGAACATAGCTCGTCCCTTCTTATCGGACAGAGAAGCTCGTACAATTTTCTCCCAGACATCAGCTTTAATAAAGGCACATTCGTCTAGCACTGCGTATGTCAGAGACACGCCTCGTAAACTATCGGGATTGTCTGCTCCTCGCACTAATATTTTACGACCATTTATCAGGGTGATTTCGAGGTTGTTTACATGGCTGCTCTTGATGACCTGACGACCAAGGTCGTGCAACAAGTCCCAAATGATGGTTCTTGATTGGCCAATTGTTGGAGAAATGTACATCACTGCACTCCCCTCGGGGCAGTTCAGAGCCTCTATAAGCAGCGTTACGGCTGACAACCTGCTCTTACCACACCGACGACCAGCAGCTACAATTTTAAACCGCTTATCGCTCTTAAAGACCTGCTGCTGCCACTTGAGCAGCGAGAAGTTTAGTTCTGTCATACGTCTATCACATCCTCTGTGCTCACTGTGGGGGATGTCAACCCAGTTATGTTAATTGATATTTGAGGGGTGCTTCCTGCGTTCTTGGAGGCTTCAAACAAGCTCATTGGCAAGACGCGATCTACCGCCAGTTTTATTGCTGCCATTTGACCGGGGTGGTCATCGTTAAGCGCAATACTTATCATCTTGTCGAGAATACGGGTTCCACCTGTTGCTAGGAGCCTTTCCTTAAACTCTTGGATGCGACCAGCATCTCCTACAGGACGACCAATCTTCCCTTTGTTTCTCTCTTTAACGGCTATGAGGTCGGCCTTGGGGGGCCTCCCCTTCCCTCTTGTTTTAGGTACGACTGTTGTCATGCTGCTTTCCGTTCACTTTCACATTGCTTACACACATGGCGTAAACCTGTAAAACTTTTTGTTTCTTTGTGGAAAGACGCAAGAGGTAGTGTCTCCTCACACTTTGAACACTTCTTAAAGCCTTGCTCAAAGAGGTCTAAAATTTCCTGCTTCTTATTAAAAATAGCAGCCTTAACTACTTTTCGTTCCGTCTTGATTCCTCTGTCCCACGACCTACGGGCTTCTGCCGCACATGGGCGACATTCATGGTGAAGACCATCCTCTGTCATCTTTGATGCCCAGAAGTAGCTTGTAGACGCTTCTTTCTCTTGTTTGCAAATAGAGCATTGTTTCATTTCTTTGCTCCCTTCAAACAATCGACACACCAACTGGTGTACCCCGTGTATGTGCTGCTGTCTTCTTTAAACGACAGGAGACTCTTTTCTTGTTTGCAGCTAGTGCACAGCTTCATGCTTTTAGCCAACATACTCTTTTTGCTTGCTCTATTTCTAGCAATTGTATCTCGTCCCTTTTGACTTTGAGCTTGTGTATACGAAAGATTGAATAACATTGTTTTCTCCTTGAAAAAGAAATGAGTTTTAGACACACTACCCATTAAAGTGCTTCAAGCCCTTTCGGGTGTCAATTATTGTTTACGACCAACCATCAGTTGTTTGTACATTGTACCCTATAAAGTCTATTAGTCTATGAAGACTTTAAAGTTATTGTTATTTACAAACTATAAGAAGTAATTGCTTTAAAGCCATCATAGAGGCTTTAAACGTTTTAGTTAGCTTCTTAGTTTCTTTTTAGTCTATACCATAAGTATATCATTGTTTTCTCGAGCTTGCAACATTTATTTACATTAATTGTGTAAAGAAGTGTAAAGGACATCTTTTAGATGTCTTTCTTTTAGGATGTTCTAGCTTCTTCAAGCCTTTAATGTTCCCTTTCAGGAGCGCATTTAGCGAATGAACATGAAGCATTTTGCACAACTATGCTTGTTTGGTCGTTTCTTCAATGAAATCAAGGGTCTCCAGAGTCTTTATAGGTCTTTACTTA
>CAYWLC010000080.1:6994-13015 GCA_964458895.1 uncultured Luteolibacter sp.
GAAGCTCCTGTAAAGATTTCACACCAAGCTCACCCCTCCCCCCCTATTAACATAACGTGTCAGCTTCTAAGTGCCTAAACGACATACAGCATAGACTGATGAGTCACAATGTAGACTGACCAGTCACTATATAGACTAGTCGGTTGGTCTACATGGTATCTATCATGGTATATACCAGCATAGCTAATGACTGATGAGTCAGTAGTAGATGAGAATGATTCTCATTAGCATTTGTTAATGACTCTGAAGTCACTAAGGTGAGGGGCGATGATGCACCATTATAGTGCATTATTGATTAGCATATCAGGCACACGTTATCAATAGACAATGATGCTATATCAAGGCATTGTCTTATAACCATAGTGCGTAGTAAACCACTGTATGTAAACCCATTAGGGTTTTGGAGGGGTCAATAGAATCAAGCACTTACAAGAACTGGCACGATTCTATTATGCTATAAGGGTAAGAGCTAAGAGTTTTTGTTTATCCGTTAGGGTAAACACCTAGCAAATAGTTCTTGACACGTTGCACGATAGTGCTACAATTCACCCATGCCAAGCAAGGTGCAAAGCATAACCCAAAGCCGATAGGCTTTAACAGTATAGGAACTAAGACAATGATACGCAACGTAATCAAGACAGTAAACGGGTTCACAGTTTATGGCGCATTCACTTGCACTATGCGCTTAGACAATCAAGGCAACGTTACATATAGCAACATGAATGCCGATTCAAAAGAATACCAGGCAATGTATCTTGCTTATACCACGAGCCGATAGGCGAGAATTCTCTTAATGCGTCTCACCATTGGGGCGCATTGGGGGCGATTTTGCCCAGTCGATAGACGCACGAAAGTGCAAATATAGGAAGAAAATCATGCAAGTAAAATCTACAGAATTCACAGCAATGAAAGGCCATGTGGCCGATGGCTGTCTCGTTGTCGCACCAAGCGGTAAGCAATTCAGCATCAAGAACACAATGCAAGGATGGTCAGTGTTAGACGCTGATGGTCGCCCTGTATCGGGGAATTTGCCCTCTGCACTGGATGTAGAATATTTTGTCGTCAATGGTCTATATTCACATTAACCACGGGAATACATCATGGCATACACTATTCAAACGTACACTATAGAAAACAACGGTACATGGTCATATAATGAGCCTATTCCAGTAGAGCACAAAAACGCGCCCTTATGGCGGCATAAAAGGGGATTGTTCCAAACGTCTACCGGATATGGCAAGAAAATTGCTACTGCCACTATGGTTAAATATAATGGAAAATGGCGCAGGGTTTATTGCTGCATTTTCTCGAATATTGGCACGTGCTACATCGGCAAATTGTCAGATAAATTGATTGTTAGCGGGTATCCACAATAAAGCAAAGTATTCTATAAGGGCCTTTTATAAGGCCTTTATGGGGCGATTTTGCCTAGTCGATAGACGGCCTATTATGGCCTTTATAGGAATACATCATGATACAGACAATTAACAAATACGGCTTTGAACAGGCTTTTAAAAAGGCAGGACGTGGAGAGCAATTTAGCTATGCTGCTTTGGGTGCTTTGTTTGACTATTTCGAGGAATACGAACAAGACACGGGCGAGCAAATAGAACTAGACGTTGTGGCTATTTGCTGCGAATACATGGAAGAAAGTTACAAAGACATTGCAGCGTCTTTTGATATTGACCTTGAAGATTTAACAGACAAAAAAGCAAAACAAGCCGTGATGGATTTTCTTTGTGATAATACTGCTGTTATTGGTGAGACAGAAAACGGTATGTTTGTGTATCAGCAATTTTAAGGGGCATAACATGAATCAGAACATTAGATTTTTTGTCTACAATAACGACTTGCTGGTAGATGACGATGAACCAATTGAAGAAGTCGCAGAGCAAGAATTTTTAGACTATGATGGGGAAATCCATTACGAACGGTTCACTGTAAGAGAAAATGGCTGCGCTCAAGTGTGCCTCACAAAATACCCTCAAGGAATGATAGCATGACCTATAAAAACCTATTTGCAAGCCTTTTGATGGCCTTGCTTATTGGTCTCCCGTTTGGTCTCTATTTCCTTACAATGTAAAAGGTTTCTATGTATCTCGTTAAATATGCCAGTAGCGGCGTTGTAGCTGCACGTTTTTTGCACCGAATAGACGCTAAGGCCTTCATTCTAAACAATGAAGATTTTTCATTGACTATCGGACTATTTATTATAGAGAGGGAATGATATGAATGACGTTTTAACCTATCACGGCATCGAATGGGACTGCTTTTATGAATACGATGAGCCACAAGCAGAGACGGACACAGACCCGCCTTTAAGGGGCATTGCTACCATTTATATGCTATACATTAGGGATAAGGGAGTAAGAATCCAAAAAGACCTAATAGAGCATATTGACGTACATACCGTTCACGCATTGGAGAGACAAATTGAAGATATTCTTGAATAATGTAGTTTTTGGTGCATTAATTGTGTCTAGCATACTATTTGCCTTTATATTAGGAAGGCATTGGCAAAGCATACAGACAGAGCTAGACTATTCACAGGCTAAAGGCCAATGCTATGACACTGCGACAAAAACAAGGCATTTATCCAAAACCGATGAAGGCTGGATATGCTTTATTGAGCACTGGGAGGGTAAACGCAAGCCTAGAATTACCATGTCTAGGTTGACAGAATGACATTCACTGTTTTTCTATCCATACTTACAGGTATCGGCTTTGCCTGTTTTTTAGTCGCTTATTGGCGGTTATGGAAAAGCAGGGATAGCTAAGAGCCTAGAAATGCCGTTTAAACGGCTTTAAAGGGCTATTTTAGAGGTTTTATTAACAAACTAAGGGGAATGTGGCTTGGATGCCTTAAAACCCCTTAAAACAAGGAAATTTATGAAATGCGTATGCTGTAACAAAAACCTGAGTGACTTTGAATCGACACGCCGACACGCCATGACCAATGAGTTTTTAGACACCTGTACTGGATGCCTTGGAGAAATTCAGAGAATGACAGCCTTACCAACTATTGACCGAAAAGATTTAGACCATGATGAAGAATATCTGGTTGATGATGAATACAAACAGCTCGGCCTTTAAAGTACTTTAATGTATTACCTACTATTGATATAATATATATAGTACCTTAAAGCCTTTAATGTTACATTATAGTACTTTAAAGAGCAAGAACCATGCCAACTATTAGTAACATAATGCTTTTGGTTGGTCGTAACAACAAATGAAAGAAACATTGAATATATGAAAGTTAAAGACGCTTTATACCAAGAGTTTGAGACCACAAGTGAAGAAGAAGAAGCATTTGCAGAAATGCACTTCCAGACAACGTTAAATAATGTTGCCTATTTGGTCGAAAAACATGGAAAAGACGCTGTAATAGCAGAAATTGATGCCTATTTGAAGCTAAAAGACATTAAAGGAACCTAAATGCTATTATCAATTATTGTGGTCGTATGTATTATCAACATCATTGTCGAATAGGCTTTATAGTATGTCAACCACTGAAATATTTTTATTTATTATTTTATTACTCCTTGCATATATTGTGGATATATTAAAGAAAAATGAACCAAAGTAAACTATTGTCTAAAGGGCCGTGTCCTGCTTGTCCATCGTCCGATGCTTGTTGTACGTACGATGATGGTCATCGCCATTGCTATGCCTGTAACAGAACGTTCTCTGGCATAGGGGAAGGCATTACTAGTCCTAGCAAACCAAAAGAGAAACAAATGGAAAACATACAGCCGGAAGGCGAGATTAAAGGCATTCCCGAACGGGGCATTACACGGTCAACGTGCGAACGCTTCAAGGTGTTTACTGACGTAAACAAGGGGCAGCAGCAGTATTCCTATAAGAACGGAATTAAAACCCGTGTTGTCGAAACCAAGGAGTTTTTTAGTGTCGGAAAATTGGATACACTTTTCGGACAAGAGCTATTTCCTGCCGGAGGTAAAACTATTACCATTACCGAGGGTGAGCTAGACGCATTGGCAGCGTTTCAAATGCAAGGAAGCCTTTATCCCACTGTCTCCGTGCCAAATGGCGCAGCAGGGGCTTTAAAGGCCTGTAAACAGGCGTTTGAATGGCTAGACACCTTTGAGCTAGTGGTGGTGTGCTTTGATGGGGATGAACCCGGCATTAAGGCAGCTAAAGAAGTGGCAGACCTGTTCGCAGGTAAGAGCAAAATCATGAAGCACGTTGAGGGCTATAAGGACGCTTGCGACTATTTGGCAGCAGGTAAAACCAAGGAATTTATTAATGCTTGGTGGAGGGCAGAAGAACATAGGCCAGAGGGCATTGTCAGCGTACATGACATTATGGACAGGCTTCTTGCGCCTCCAGTGGAAGGTGTGCCTTGGGCGTTTCCGTCATTGACAACGCTTACGTATGGTCGCCGGAAAGGGGAGCTTTATGGCTTCGGGGCAGGGGTTGGTGTAGGTAAGACAGATGTGTTTACCCAACAGATTGCCTATGATATTGATGTCTTGAATGAGAAAGTGGGGGTTATTTACCTAGAGCAGAATGTCGTAGAAACTGCACAGCGAGTAGCGGGTAAGCTAGATAAGCGTTTGTATCACATCCCTGATGCTGGTTGGACTCGTGAGCAATATGAGCAGAGCATTGAGAGCTTAGATAAACGTGGACAGCTCTATATGATGGAACACTTTGGTGCTATGGATTGGGCTAGTGTAAAGAAGATTATTCGTTACTTCGCTAAGGCGTATGACATTAAGATGATATACTTAGACCACTTGACAGCATTGGCAGCGAATGAGCAGGACGAACGGAGAGCTTTGGATGGCATCATGGCAGACATGGCCTCCCTTGCACAGAGCGATGGGCTAATCATCCATTTTGTGTCTCACCTCACTACACCAGAGGGGAAGGCACATGAGGAAGGCGGTAGGGTGCTGGAGAAGCACTTTACAGGCTCACGAGCCATTGCACGTTGGGGGCACTATCTTATTGGTCTTGAGCGTAACAAGCAAGCAGAAGACCCGATAGAGCGACAGACAACGACACTACGAGTGTTGAAGGACAGGTTTAGTGGTCGTGCAACAGGCGAGAAAATTGGCTTGTTCTATGACCGAAATAGTGGTACACTTTCTGAGTGTGAACTTAACAAATTGGAGGAATTATGAAAGACAACAAAATGACACACATCACAATTCAACGGTCAGCAATGGAAACCGTGCTTGAGGCGTTATGGACAACTGCAAACCCTAAAGCAGAAGAAGCCATCAAAGCCATCAAAGCAGCCTTGGCACAGGACGAGGCTATTACAAAGGAGACGGCAGAATGAGTTTATCAATGGAACGATTAGAGGAATTTTTAGAGCGTTCAGATGCGTTGGTTGAGCAACTTACGTCCAAAAACAAAGCACTTGAAGCAGCCTTGGCACAGTACGAAACGAGTTCGTCGAGGGCAGCACAACGCCCTTGGGTGGGGCTTGTAAATAAGGATAAGGTTCTTGATTTCGGGGATGCTCATGTAACCCCTGAATTTGCCCGTGGTGCTTTGTGGGCTGAAGCCAAACTTAAGGAGATGAACACATGAATTTATACGAAGTGTACACAGACCGTGGAACATATGAATATGAAGCAGAGACAGCAGATGAGGCTCTTGACAAGTATTATGACGAGCACAATGGCTCAGGCTCTTATGAGGTGATGGTGGAGCTGATGGAAGAAAACCTATGACAACAACATGGATTCGTGATGCTTTTGGTGTCGATGTGCAGCATAGAAACAACTATGCTTATAATGATGATGGGTTTGGTAACTTAATAGAGGCGGCAGGTAGCTATTATAAGGAACATCCAACAGCTCCCATGCTTCATAAAGATATGCAGATTGTTAACTTTGAGGGAGCTATTTATTATTGGACTGATGGAGCTTGCAACAATTGGTATGACCCTCCTAAAAAACACAACCCATATGCTGCCATTGATTTCATTTACAGTCTATCAATGAAGCAATGGCCTCAACATGGGTATAAGCTGATACATGA
>CAYWLC010000081.1:0-12934 GCA_964458895.1 uncultured Luteolibacter sp.
TGGCGCGGGCATGCTGCCCGCCGCCTGTAACAGTCAAGTTAGTCGGGAGGATAACGGGTTGATCACGCGAACTCCGTGGCGGCTCCCGGCAGAACCCGTGAGTTCCGCAGCACCCCGCGCATACGCACGTCATCGCCCAGGCGCAGCCACTCCGTCTCCACCAGTCGCAGGGATGCAGCCAATCCCGCGAGGGCCGGCGTGGTGGAGCCACCACAAAGCAGGGGCGCCATGTAGATAACGACCTCATCCACCAGCCCGGCCTCAAACAGTGCGGCGGAAAACACCCCGCCAGCCTCGGTCATGACGGACAACACCTCCTGCTCGCGGACCATGGCGCGCAGGGATTCTGTTAGATCGCGTCCGGGGCGCAGCAGCGTGCGGTCGCGCCACTCGTCGGTGAAGAGCGGCGCATCTAACGGAATCGAGTCCGGGGTGTTGGTGAACACGACGCGCCAGGGCTGCTTGCGGCCCGCAAGCAAAGCGGGCTCGCGGATGGTTAGGGCGGGACGGTCGCGGCGCGCGGTCTCTCCGCTGGTGAGGATGGCATCCACCGAGGCGCGGAGTTGTTGGACATCGGCGCGCGCCGCTTCGCCCGTGAGCCAGCGGCCCTCGCCCGGCGGGCGGGTGATGCGACCGTCCAGGCTCATCGCGATTTTCCAAATGACCCATGGCAGGCCGGTTTCGCGCACCTTGAAAAACGGGCGCAGCAGGCGTTGCGCGTCGGCGGCGAGCACGCCACTGGTGACGGCGATCCCGGCGTTTGTTAGAATCGCGTCGGCGCGTCCGGCATGCTCCGGATTGCGGTCGGTGCAGGCATACACGACACGGGCCACGCCGGCATCGATGAGTCCCTGGGTGCAGGGCGGCGTGCGGCCATGGGTGGAGCAGGGTTCCAGCGTGACATAAACCGTCGCGCCGCACAGGGCGTCTCCACCGTGCTTGGTCATCACTTCCGCAAGCGCCTCGCGTTCGGCGTGCGGACCGCCCGCGGCATGGTGCCAGCCGCTTCCTAACAGAATATCATCCTTCACCACCACCGCGCCCACCGGCGGGTTGGGCGCGGTTTTCCCGACTCCCTTGCGCGCCTCGTCGAGCGCGAGTTTCATCCAATGTGGGTCGGTCATGGGGGATCGGAATTCGGGTTTACGGCGGATTCTCGTCCGGCATTTTCGCCCAATGCACCGGCAGCGGGTTTATCGCGCTGAGGCGCAGTTCGCGGTGCGGGAACGGCACGCCGATGTCCAGTTCGGTGAACCTTTTTTCAATCATGAAGCGCAGGTCGCTGGCGACAACGACCCGGTTGATGGCGCCACTGACATCCAGCCAGTAGTACAGCCCGAAGATCAGGGCGCTCTCGCCGAAGTCCTCGAAGATGGTGAATGGCGCGGGTTCCTTGCTGATCAGGCCGTGGCGCCCCGCGGATTCCGTTAGAACCTCCACCACCTTCTGGGTTGGCGACCCGTAGGCCACTCCCACCCGCAGGACACAGCGCACCTTGCCGCTGGTGAGCGTCCAGTTGGTCACACGGTTTTCCAGAAACAACGAGTTGGGAACCATCGTTTCCATGTCATCCGCGCTGAGAATCACCGATGAGCGGGTGTTGATTTCGGTGACTCTGCCGATGAAGCCATCCATTTCCACCACATCGCCCACGCGCACCTTGCGCTCGGCGAGCACGATGATGCCGCTGATGAAATTCTTGATGAGCGTCTGCGTGCCGATGCCGAGGCCGATGGCCAGCGCGCCGCCGAGGAACGCAAAAACCGTTAGAGGTATTCTCAGAAATGCCAGGGTGCCGATGATCAGGAAAAACCCGATGACGATCATCGCCCAGTTGCGCAGCGTTCTGGCCTGGGCTTCGGCGACGTGGCCATGTCTGACGGCACCGTTTTGGATGCGGTTGGCGATTCTGGAAATAACCCAATAACCGATGAGGAAAAACAGAATGGCCCGCAGCAACATGCCGACGGTGAAGGGAATCCGGCCCTTGATCGTCTGGCCGTCCACCACCACCTTGTCTTCGTAGGTCATCAATTCCAGGGCCCAGATTTTCCCGACCACCTCCCATGCCGTGGTGCCGAGGGCCGCGGCTTTTTCCGTCCATGATTTTTCGACCGGTTTCGGCGCATACTCGGCCACCCAACGCTTCACCAACTTGCGCTGCGCACCCACCGCTTGGAACAAGCGCTGGAGCATGGTGAGTTTTTCACTCCTTGCCGCGCGCTGGTCGTTGATGAGATTGAATTGCGGATCATCCGGGGAAACCGACGCGGCGCGGGAATCGAGTTTGCTGAGATCCGCATTGCCCGCGGCCATGTCGTTTGTTAGAACGTTCTCCCATGCCTGGAGGCGATCGGATGAATCTGATAGAGCCGCGAGACTTTTGCGCTTGTCCACCGCGTTGGCGGCGCTGATGAACGCCCGGCGGTTCTGATAACTCTTGCAGATGATGTTTTCCAACTGGATGAGGCTCTCCAAACCCTCGACGAGCGCCTGCATGGCATCCACACGACCCTCGGCGACTTCCAACCGGAACCCAGCCAAATCAAGACCCGCAGGTGGATTTCCCGACCCGCCCGGCGCGGCCGCCAGCGTATCCAGCGCCGCTTGTACCTGGATGCGGGCGGCCATCGCCGCCTTGAGTCGTTTCAAGACACCTTCGCTTTCCTTGTGGAGCGCCTTCTTGCGTTCGTCAGAAATCTTCGAGACTTTTGCCAGATCCTCGTCATTGAAGCGGCAGTCGCTCCTGGCCAGCGTCACCTTGCGGTCGAGCAGCGCAAGTTCGATCCTGGCTGCGGCGATGCGGTCCTTGAGACTTGCGCAACTGCTTTGGTTCAACCCGGCGCGCGCGGCTAACAGACGAGAGTATTCACGGGCGGCCTCAAGCCGCCACTTTGCCGCGGGCGCGTCGTCATCCCCCGCGTTTTTCACCGCGAGGATGGCGTTGCTGACGGCGCTCTCGGAGGTTTTGGATTCACTGATAATTCCTGTTAGGAGCCGCTCGTAATTGGACAACGAAGACTCGTGGGAGGACAGATTCGCCTTGATCGCGTCGCGCTCGTTAAGCAGTTCGTCGATCATGAGCAGCGAGTATGGCGGGCGCTCCTTGAAGCCCGACCATTCGGCATCCGCCGTCCGCGAGGCTTCCAGATCCTTGCGGGCATCGGTGATGGCCGTGAGGGTCTTGAGCGAGCGCGTGGCGGTTAGGACCATGCGCTCAAGGGAGTGGCGGCGCTCCTCAAGTTCGTCGTTGCTGACACCCGCGGGAAGGGTGGGGTTTTCCAATCGCGTCAGGGTGTCGCGGGCATCCTTCAGCCATTGCTCGAGCCGGGCACGTGCGTCCTCGGGTTTTTCCACCGCTTCCGACTGGGGCGGGTTCTGGCTGTCCAACGCCTTTTTCAGGGTGGCTGTCTGAGCGGACACGCATTGCAGGCCGGCTGCCAACAGCCATCCGGCCGCTGGAAACCACCAGCGCGCGCAAGTGTGGGAACGAAGGAATTTCATGGGCATGAAACGGACACCATGCGGAATCCTGACGCCCGAGAATCACCCGCGGCTGGCCCGGAATCAAGCTCCAACCCATGCCACCAAGAATATCACGCCTCCTTGAGCCAGGCGTCGATGCCGCCCTCGACGTTTCTAACACGCGTGAAGCCATGGTTCAGGAGCAGGTCCACGGCTTTGGCCGAGCGCATGCCGGACTTGCAGTGGACATGGATGTCCCGGTCCTTTGGCAGCGTGTGCAGTTGCTCCTTGAGCGTGCCTAACGGAATCAGGCGGGCTCCTTCGATACGGCAGATGGCATGTTCGCCGGGTTCGCGGACATCGATGAGGATTCCCTGGAACTCCCCTTCGAGAAGCGCGCGCAGTTCGGTGGTGGTGATGGATGGCATGGTCATGGTGCTTGAGCAGGGGCTTGGTCCGCGGGTTTCAGGATTGGAAACCCCGTGGATATCAGGATGATCCCCGCACAGGCGGCAATGCGGGTCGCGGTGGAGAGTAAGGGTGCGGAAGCGGCTTTGCAACGCGTCATAAACCGTGAGTTGACCCAGCGGCACCACGCCGATCCCAAGAACGAGCTTGAGCGCCTCCATCGCCTGAATGGAACCGATGATGCCGGGCAGCACACCCAAGACCCCGGCCTCGTGGCAGGATGGCACGCTGCCGGGTGCCGGCAAGTCCGGCACCATGCAGCGGTAACACGGCCCGCCAAGATGCGGCGCGAAAACCCCGGTCTGACCCTCGAAACGATGGATCGCCCCGAATACCACCGGCTTGCGCAGGAAAAACGCGGCATCGTTGGTTAGAAACCGTGTGGGGAAATTATCAGACCCGTCAACCAACACATCATAGGCCCCGGCGATCTCCATGGCATTGTCCGGAGTGAGTCGCACCGGATGCGGTTCGACCATCACGTGAGGGTTGATATCTAACAAACTCGCCATGGCGCTTTCGGTCTTGGGTTTTCCGATGCATGACTCACCGTGGAGAATTTGGCGTTGCAGGTTGCCTGCCTCCACCGTATCGGCATCGACCACCCCGAGCCGGCCGATGCCCGCTGCGGCCAGATAGAGTGCGACCGGTGACCCGAGAGCCCCAGCCCCGACCAGCAGCACCGAGGCGTTTTTCAGCCGCAACTTCCCGGCCTCGCCAACCGCTGGGATGAGCAGGTGGCGCGAATATCGCAACAGTTCCGCGGTCGAAAGAGATGCCGTCATGGCAAGGCGAGCATGGGCGTGATCGGCCTTTCTGTCCAACGGGGAATTGCCTGCTTCCTCACCTGGACCGGGCTTTACGGCACGCTCACTTTCAGCCGGGAGAAGAGCTGCGGGGAGTTTCCTCGTGGTTATGGTCGAAAAGTTCAGCGCGTCGTGCTTTTGCCTCACAGGCTCTCGAACACGCCGCCGCCTAACAGTCGTCCGCCGTCATAGAAGGCGCAGATCTGGCCCGGGGCGATGGCGCGCTGCGGGTGATGGAATTCGAGGCGCACGCGGCCATCGCCGTGGGCACGCATGAGGGCGGGTTCCGCCTTCGAACGATAGCGCGGCTGGGCCTCGATGGTGTGGCGCGTGGCGATGGGTTCGTTGATGGATGAAAGCATGCCCACGACGCATTCGCGGGTGTAGAGGCCTGTTGAGTCGGGTGTGTCCCAGCCGACGACAAGGTGGTTTCTAACAACATCCTTGCCCACCACCACATAGGCCATGTTATCGCGCGGGGAGGCCACGCCGTGACCCTTGCGCTGGCCCAGGGTGTATAGGTGCAGGCCGCGGTGTTCACCTAACACTTTTCCAGAAACATCGACGATTTCGCCCGGCGAGTCCGCGACGTAATGGCGGAGGAAATCGCTCATTTTGACCTGCCCGAGAAAACAGATTCCCTGGCTGTCTTTTTTTTCCGCCACGGGCAGGTGGAAACGCCGCGCCACGGCGCGCACCTCGGGTTTCAACATCTCACCCGTCGGGAACAACGCATGCTCCGCCTGGAACCCGGTCATGAGCGCGAGAAAATAACTCTGATCTTTGTTAGGGTCCGCGCCGCGCAGGATCGCCGCGGAGCCGTCAGTGAGATCCCTGCGGCGCGCGTAGTGACCGGTGGCCACGTGCTCAAACCCCTGCGCCAGGGCGTAGTCGAGAAACACGCCGAACTTCATCTCGCGGTTGCACCACACATCGGGATTGGGTGTGATGCCGGAGCGGTAGCCCTCGATGAGGTAGTCCACGATGCGCTGGAGGTAGGCGTCGATGAGATCGATCACGCGGAACTCGATGCCCAGGGTTTGGGCCACGGCGTGGGCGTCCTCGATGTCCTGTTCCCACGGGCAATCGCCCGGGATGCCCTCGGCGTTGATCCAGTTTTTCATGTAGCCCGCGGCCACTTCATGCCCCTGCTCGATCAGCAGCGCGGCCGCGACCGCGCTGTCCACGCCGCCCGAAAGACCTACCAACACCTTCGCCATGCCGGATTCTGCATCAACCCACCCCTCCCGTCCAACCCGGAAGTGGCTTATTGAACACACGGGGTCAGCTTTCCTCGCCGAAGGCTTCGTCTTTTTGCAGTTCGTGTTTTTCGGAGACTCCGTCACGCAAAAAGGGCTTGAGCCAGATCCGTTCGATAGCGGCGTAAGAGGCGATGACGGGCAGGGCCGCCAGCGATCCGGGGATTCCCGCTAACAACGCTCCCGCCAACAAACCTAACAGAACTGTGAGGGTGGAAAGGCGGAGATTCTTGCCATACACCTTGGGCACGATGAAATAATTCTCGAACAGATGGAATATCAGATACAAGATCAGGACGATAGCCGCGGTTCTGGGCGACACGGTCAGAGCCAGCAGGAAGGCGGGCACCGTGGAGATGATAAAGCCGAGGATGGGTAGAATGTCCATCAAACCCGCCAGGATCGCGAGTGTCAGGGCGCCGGGCACGTGCAGCACGCTCAGCACCACGAAGGCGAAGATCATGACAAGAACCGAGGTGATGACCTGACCCGATACGTAACCGAAGATCATCTTGGCGATCTCCTTGGCCGTGATGCGCAGTTTTCTGCGATGAACGGGCGAGAAGAAGGCCAATAGCCACTCGTAGGACTTGTTACCATCAATCAGCAGATACAGTGCGATCACGAGAACCAGTGCGAGTTGTGACAATCCGCCAAGCGCCATGCCGCCGACCGACATGAAATGCCCGATCCAAGCCTCGGTTTCGGCCCAACCTGCGTTGTCCAGCAGGTGCTCGATGCTGTGTCTCACCCATGAGTTCGCAGGAAGCTGTCGCAGCAATTCGTCGCGCATCTGTGGGAAGTTGCGGCTAAAGCCGGCCAACTGATTGATCATTGCGGGTACCAGAAGTGCGATGCCCACGCCGAGTGCGATCCACATGCCACCAATGACTACCCACAGGCTGACCCAGCGTTTCATGCCCCTTGCACACAATCCGTCCACAAAGGAATGAAGCGTCACCGCCAGGAAAAGCGCTAGAAACACCAGCAACACCAAGGGCCATAACTCATAAAGCACGTAAGCCGTCAACAGTGCTGCAAACACCTTGAGAATCGTCATTGTGGGTATGGAAATTTCCAGACGCTGCTGCGACGGTGTCACGGTGGGCAATTGCGGCGGTATTTCCCCAGGCGGAGCTGGAACTCCCTCTTGTGCAAGAGCGGGTGGTGGCCGTTCGGTGGTCATAAATGAGAAAACGCAACACTAAGCTCCGGCCGCAGGGTGCGCCATGGGGTCTATCCCTACTGTGCAATCAAGGTTGGTGTCCCAACTGTGACAGATACAGCTGTTGTTTGTGTGACTTTGACTTGAACTCAGACACACTTGTTCCTCCGGGTGGACCTGATGCCGCCACTGCGGAGGAAACGGATCTAACGGCATCATTTTTCCGAGGGGAGGCAAGGATGTGCCCGCATCATCTTTCTGTAAGAGGCGGTGCAGTAGCAGCAATCCACGCGATCACATTTGTGATCTAACACGCCAATCCGCAGGAGCTGATCCGATTTCGACCCCCGATTGGCACTGGAAGTTTCTCCCGGGGGGTGGCATGCTTGCGGCATGCCGCCTGTCACTCCCATTCTTGAGGCCGATTGCCTGGTCAAGGTTTTCGGGGACCTCACGGCCTTGGACGGGCTGTCGTTTGCGGTGGCCCCGGGCGAGTCGCTCGGCTTGCTGGGGGTCAATGGCGCGGGCAAGACCACCGCCATGAACCTGCTGCTGGGCCTGACCACCCCGACTTCGGGGATGGTGCGTGTCTTCGGCCTCGACCTGTGGCGGCACCGGATCGAAATCCTGCGCCAGATCAACTTCTCCTCGGCCTATACCAGCCTGCCGTCCAACCTGCTGGTGTGGCAGAATCTAACTGTATTCGCCAAGCTCTACGGAGTGAACCGGCCCAGGCAACGGATCGACGAGTTGCTGGAATTGCTCGACATCACCCACTTGCGCAAGTCGGTGACCGGCAAGCTCTCGGCGGGCGAGTCCACCCGCGTCAATCTGGCCAAGGCGCTGCTCAACGAGCCGCGCTTGCTCTTGCTTGACGAGCCGACCGCCTCGCTTGATCCCGACATCGCCGACCGGGTGCGCAAGCTGTTGCGAAAGCTCCAGAAGGAACGCGGCCTGTCGATTCTCTACACGTCGCACAACATGCGCGACATCGAAGAGGTATGCGACCGCTTGGTGTTCCTGCACGGCGGCAAGGTGCTGGCTGAGGGCACCCCCGGCGACATCTACGCACGCTTCAACCGCACCTCGCTCGAGGACCTGTTCATCGGCGTGGCCCGCGGCGAGGTCGATGCCATCGGCCTCAAGTGAGATCACCCCGCAACTTTCCACCATTCATGCCCATTTCCCTCAATGCTGTTTCCGCGCTGGTGCTGCGTTATGTGTTTCTCTACACACGCCACCCGGTGCGGCTCATCGAACTGATATTCTGGCCACTGGTGGACCTGCTGGTGTGGGGTTTTCTATCAACATATCTGCAAAAGCAGGCCGCGGGCGGGTTTCCCGCCACCATGACATTTTTGTTAGGCGGGATGATCTTGTGGGATGTGATGTTCCGCTCCCAGCAGGGAGTGGCGATCTCGTTTCTGGAGGATGTGTGGACGCGCAACCTGCTCAATGTGTTTGTCGCGCCCGTGCGCACCGTGGAATATGTAGCGGCCACCTGTCTGGTAGGGGTGTTGCGCGTCGCGGTCACACTGGTGGTGCTGGCGGTGGTGGCGGCGGTGGCTTACGGCTTCAAGCTCACGGCCTTGGGGATCGGGTTGCTGCCGTTCCTGGCCAACCTGATGTTGTTTGGCTGGTTTTTGGGAATGGTTTCCACGGCGTTGATCATGCGCTGGGGCCAGGCGGCCGAGAGTCTGGCCTGGGCGGTGCCGTTTTTCATCCAGCCGCTGGCGGCGGTGTTCTATCCGGTGGCGGTGTTGCCGGGGTGGCTCCAACCGATAGCCAACGCGTTGCCCTGCACCGCGGTGTTCGAGGGCATGCGCGCCGTGCTTGCCGGGCAGCCCACGCCGTGGGGGCTGATGTGCCACGCGTTGCTGCTCAACCTGGTATGGGGCGCGGTGGCGGTGTTGTTCTTCGCCGCCAACCTCCGCTTTGTTAGAAAGACCGGCCTGCTGGTCAAGGTGGCCACCCAGTGATTCATACGGGTTGCCAAAAGGAATTGGCCTGGGCCGGTTGAAGGGCCGCGCGCAGAAGCGCCAGCCCATAATTCCCATTCTTCTCCCGCTAATCCAGCTCCGCCAAGGTGTCTAGCACTACAGGAATCGATTGCCGCCAGTTGGCGGGGAGGTCCTCGGAGATTTCAAAGGCGAAGGCGTGTTTTCCCGCGCGTTGGCGTTTTGCGATCACGGCCTCGCGCAGCTTTTCGGCGGGTTGCGCATACAGGTCCACATTGATGTTGGCCAGGAACGTGAGATCGGGCCATGCCGCGCGGCACTCGTCATAGGTCATGTCGCCCTCGGCTGGTTCTGTTAGAGAGTCGATGCCATGGAAAGGCGCTGTGGCGATCTGGTCGGCAATGCAGCGCAGGGCGCCATCATAATGCACGAACACGCGTTTGCCGGCGTCCTCAAGGATGGGGACCGCCTCGCGATAGACGTTCATCAGCAGGTCTTTGTAGCGCTTGGGTCCCAACATGTTGATGGTCAGGTTTTCACACCATTTGACATAAGATCCGGGACCGGCGGCGATCAACCGTTGTTCTAGCAAGAATTGTTGTTTCAACACCTCGTACAACTCGAACAACTCGGGGACCTCCTGGGCCACATCCATGCAGAACTGCTGGGTGCCGGCGATGTCCACATTGATCTTCATGGCGGGCGAGCGGTGGATCCAGTTGCCGCTGCCCGTGAGCATGATCACACCCAGCTCACCGAGCACAGCCTCCGCCTTGGCGTAGCGTTCGTAGCGGGGTACGATTTCGGTGTTTTCCGCGATCCATTTCCAAACCAGATAATCTTCCGGTTCCTTGATCCAATCCTCCGAGTGCCAGCCGTTGCGGGTGACCTTGCGGAGTTCCCCAACCGGCGTTTTCTTGCGCAGGATGCAGATGTTCTCACCCTGCTCGATTTTTTCCTCGGTGGTGTTGACCACGCCGTGTTCGATCGCCTCCAGAATTTCGCAGTGGTGGGTGATGACCATGCCGCGGTCGAGCAGCGCCCGCCAGTCCGGCGAGGCGATGCGCGCGGCGATGTCGTCCAAGGTGATGGCACGCTCCATGACCCATTCAAAGGCGGTAAGCACCGTCCTCTCGGGGGTTTTACCATCAAAGACGGCTAACAGATTTTCTCGGTTTGTCATACGGGGCCTTGGGTTTCTGCATCCACTTCTAACAGGTGTGTTTATTTCTTTTTGACCTTCATGTCCTCGGTCACTTCGATCTCCACGCCGCCGACGAGTTGGCGGGCCTCGACCATCATCTCGGCCCGGACAGTGTATTCGGACGGCAGCAGCACCTTGGCTGCGGGATCGATCGACGAGACATCCTGGGATTTCTTGATGAGGGTGGTGGCGAGTTTCGCGGCCTTTTGCTGCGCGGTGCTGCCTTTGCTGGCGAGGTGCGCGGCCTTCTTCAGGATCAGGCGCTGTTGCAATGTTAGAATCGCCTTGAGGGTGGTCACCGGATTGGTGGTCAGTTTGGAGCGGTCCACGCCGCCGACCAGCAGCTCCGCCTTGAGCAGGTTTTCAAAACAATAACCGTAGTTGAACGGGTGGATGATGTGCGGGGCTTCCGGCAATGTGGGCGGCCACTGGCCGTCGGAGTTGAAGGAATTGGTCAGGTGCAGCCATGCCTGGGCGCGGTCCTCATCAGAGAGTTTGATCTTCTGGAGTTTGGTGCGGACGAGGTCCTGCCACGGGCGCAGCAGGCGGGCCATCGGGGTTTCCGCCCAGGTGGACGCGCGGCCGCCGTGCCATGCGGAGTTGTCATCGAAATAGACGCGCTCGTCGAGGGCTGGCAGTTGGCAGGCGTCATCGAAGGTGCAGAACGTTCCCAGCTTCTTGCAGGACTTGACCAGGTCGATGAGTTTTTGTTGTGACTCGGGCGTGTGTTCGAAGGTGTTGTCCGGCTTGTTCTCGTACTTGAGGCGGAACCAGCCGTTGGTGCCCACGTATTCGGCGTCGTCGGCGAAGATGATGAGGGCGCCGGGTTTTTCACCCTTCGGCTGCGCGGAGTATTTTTTGATCAGACCCATGTATTTCTCGAGCGTGTAGCCTTTCATGCCCATGAAGTAGCGCACGCCGAACTGTGCGATTCTATCAGAACGCAGGAACATGCGCATCTTGTTTTTCGCGAGGCCCTGGATTTGGTTGAACGGGTGGTGCAGGGTTTTTTCAGTGCCGGGCAGGTCGAAGGCGAAACCGAAATGATAGAACGCGGCTTTCTTCGGTTTTTCCTTGGCGTAGATTTCGGGACGCACCGGTTTGCCATCCGGCCCGAGCGAGCGGCTATAGGCTTCGAAGTCGCCGATGAGGTTGGTGTATCCGCATTCGGCGACCTGTTCGGGCACGTAGGAACGCCAGCCGCACTCGGGGTTCCAGAAGCTCTTCGGCACAAAGCCGAGATATTTCTTATAGGTTGCGTTGGTGAATTTGATCGACCAGATTCCATCCTCTTTCGGGAAGTTTGGCAGCATCGGGTGCGAGTACGGCGAACCCATGAATTCGCAGCGACCTTCGGCACATGCGAGCTTGAGTTTGGCTAGCACATCCGGACAGCGCTTGGCGATTTCCTCAATGGTATAACCGGAGGCCTCGAACACGAACTTCACGTCCGGGAATTTGTCGGCCATGGTGTCGAGCGTCATCTCGTAGCTTTTGCGGATCACGAACTCGTACCGGTCGGGTGTGAGGTAGGCATAGTTCAGGTTGGCGTGGAAGATCATTACATATTGCATGGCGGTGTCGGTATCGGTGTGGGTGGGTGTTAGTTAGAATGAATCGGTCGGGCGATGGTGGATCATGCGCCGTAACTTGCGAGCATTTTCCGGATTTCAGGCTCGTCTTCAGGCGGGGCCTCGCCGTACATCATGATGCCCCGCGCGCTGCCGAGTTGTTGCGCGAGCACGTCGATGGCCCGCCAGCCCATGGGGTCCTGGGTGGTCCAGATCTGGATGAGTTTGCCGGCATCGCGGATTTTGCGGTAAACATCGGGCCATTCGGTGATGGGTGGCTGGCCGGCCCCCGGAACCCACTGGACGCCCTTGAGTTCGGGGATTGCCAGCAGGGAATCCAGGTGTTTGAGCATGCCCGGGCCGTCCAGATGAAAGAATGGATTGGTTAGTTTTTCGCAGGTTTTTTTGATTTCCGGCAACGCGAAGCGGTCGAACATCTCCGTGCCGATCATGTAACCGAAGTCACACTGCAGGATATAATAAGGGGTTTCCGAGTAGAGCGGCGTCCACGCGATGTAACCCGGATGGGCGGGTTGGATGACGGCGTTCAGCTCGTCGAAATACTTCCACCAGATGTCATGGGCCTCCTGGGCCTTCCGTTCGATCGTTTCCGGGACGTCATACAAATCCAGCAGCATGTCCTGGCTGTTGCGGAAGGACGCCAGGATGTCCAGGTTGCCGCCGAGGTCGGTCATGCCGAGTTGGACCAGGCCCTCGCCGCGCGCGGCCACCGCCTGATAGATATCACATATCCGCCGGAACCAGATGTTGTCGGCATCGAACTTCATCCCGATGTCCTCCATTTCAATGCCGTCAGGCGGATGGAACCACACGGTGTCCACCGCGTTTTCCAATTCCAAGCCCATGAAGGCCGCGATCACGCCCGGGCCGAAATTCGGCGTCACCAGCGGAAACGAGTCGCCGAGAAAACGCCGGCATTCGAGATCGTAGAGCATCCGGTCGGCAATGCGGTCCGCAGGCACGTCCAGGCCATAGAAACGCGTGAAGACATGCCAGGGCAGTTCCGCCACGGGCCGC
>CAYWLC010000082.1:0-11258 GCA_964458895.1 uncultured Luteolibacter sp.
GGCTTTCCAACCGACCTGGCGTGCGGGAGCGTCGGGTAAAAAAAGCGCCTGGCCAAGGGGGGCGACCGCGTTCGGCGCCGGCGGGGGGGGGGGGGGGGGGCCGGGATTGATGACCGCGCAGTCATCACCGGGGCCAGCCGCCGGGTCAGGATCGCGCGGGACGAGACCGACCAGGCGGGCGATCAGGGCATCTTCGCCGATATCGATCAGGGTGGTCACGGCACGGGATCCAAGGGGATATTGAAATAACGGGCGACCAACAGCAGGAGCACGTTCGTCCCGTTGAAGCAGAAGTGTACCGCCACGGGTGCCCACAAGGAACCGGTGGTTTCGTACACCCACACGAGCAAAAGTCCGAAAACAAACAAGGGCAGCAGGGCGGTGAGATTGCCGTGGGCGGCCCCGAAGACCATGGCCGAGGCCATGGCGGCGGGCCATACGCCGGCGAATTTTTTCATGGCCGGATAGAAATACCCGCGAAACACGATTTCCTCACAGATCGGGGCGACAATGATGGCCGCCACCGACATCAGTGAGAGCAGCAGCGGATCCCCGGATTTTTGCAGGACTTTCACCGTGTCCTGCACGGTATCAACGCCAAATGATTCCATCCATTGCATGTAACCCGAGGCCTGAAGGCCCCAGAACAACAACCACATGAACAAGACGATGCCGGGGGCGATGAGCAGCACCCGGACCCGGGACGGCCAATGCAGACCGAGCCACAAGACCGGACTGACCCGCCAAATGACAAACATCGTGACCGCGCCCGCCAGAATGAACTGGAAGGCAATGGTGACCATGAGCACCGGCGGACTCAGCACCGGGGTCGGGAGCTGAGGCGCTTGGCTTGCGGAAAGTGCCAGCCCGCCAAAAACCCAAAACACGAAGGCCACTCCTAACAGATCGAACCATCGGTAAAACCACACCGGCACTTTTCCGCGCGGCAAGCGTGGCGGCAAGGCCAGCTCCATGGGCCATTCATCTCCGTCCCCCTCATGATCCGATTCCAGACGGCCTGTCACCTTTGCCGTCGATTTGCCCCCATGCAGGCGGATCCGCCTAGCCGATATGCGGAACAGCGCGGGTAGCAGGCATAAACCAAGGGCCGCGAGAAATACGCCGCTGAGAACTATCACCGTGGGGTCTGACATGAAACGATACCTTCCGGAGAAACCTGCAATGCCTGGCCCATCACGCCAATGGAAAAATTCAGCTGCCTCAGCCGCTTGATCCAAAAGAGGAAATTGATTTGCCCACCATGAAATTCAAGCGACGCTTGCAAACTGTAACGAAATCGGGATGCTGGCTCCGTTATTCAGGAAGCAGCCTCCACCACGATTCCCCTGCGGAATCCCTATCGCGCGATTCTGCGGCGGGACTACCCCGAACCGCTCATCGCCTTGCTGGCGTTTGTCCTCGGAATCTGGCTCTGGGACCACTACTTCGGCAAGCCTCAAGGCTATGCCCCGGGAACAGAGGACATTGCCCTGGTCAAAATCGACCGCGATCTGCGCCTGGCCGATGAGATGGCTGATGATCCCCCGTGGCTCAAAAAATTGGCGGGTGCCGATGAACCCATCATCGCACGCAGAAGCGCCATGATCATCTTGGAAAAACTCTCTGGCGATGATTCTATCAGCCTGGCAGGGCTGGAGGCCTACGCCATTATCAAAGCCCAACAGGGTGGCTTACCTCTCAGAAATGTCCTGGCTGATCTGTTAGAAGGCCGCAACATCTCGGATTTCACCGAAACCTCGGCCGATCTCGCCCGGCATCGCGGCACATGGTGGCACGCGAAACTGATTACGGATTGGGAAAAATCCCTGCACCCCGCAAGCCAATGGCGGGCGTCATACGGGCAGGATTCCAGACAACTCCGCCTGCGCGCCATCCTGGCTAGATCAGCGGTCTGGCTGCTAGGCCTGGTCGGATTGCTGTGCATTCCGGCGGCTTTGCGTGACGTGAGGACCAGCTTGCGTACCCCACCCCGCGGCTATGGTGGTGCGTGGACGATCCCGCTCGGATTAATGGTCTTTTTCGTCGCCACCCTGGCATGGATCGGGTTTACCATGACATTGGAACTTGGAATCGACGCGCTCCCCCCACTTCACCCTGCCATGGGGATTTTCCTCGATTCCGCCGCGCGCCTTTTGCCCTCCCTGATCGCCATCGGACTCTTATTCCGGCGCCCATCCCATGCGGTCCGCGTCCTCGGTTTGAATCGCCAGATTGCGGTCAAGAGCATTTTGGGGTGGTTTTCCCTGCTCCTCATTGTGGATCAATTCCTGCGGGCCACCCTTGGCCACGCCACCACGCCCGATCCTGGTGGTGGCCTGAGCGCCGGTGAAGCCGGATTATGGGGCTTGGCCTTCACCTTGGCATCCGCCTGCCTGCTCGCCCCGCTGGCCGAAGAATTGCTCTACCGCGGGGTCTTGTTCCGTTCCTTTTGGAATCGTCTCGGAGTGATCCCCGCCGCGTTGTTGTCCTCGCTGATCTTTGCCGTTCTGCATTTCTACGATGGCTACGGTTTTGCAAGCGTGGGTGTCTTCGGCCTGTCATGTGCCCTGCTCTACGCCGCCACGGGCTCGCTCACCTCCACCATCGCCCTTCACATGCTTTACAACGCCTCCATCAAACTCCCGGAGTGGCTCATTTATCATGGACCACTGGGTTGACCCGCCTCCCGCAAACCTATAACTTCCCCCAACGCCATCCGCCTTCCTCCTCATCACCCCGCCCGGCATGAACCACCCATCATTCAACGCTCCTTCCGTGGAGACGATGACCCGTCTTCTGCCGGCTTTCGAGTTTTCCAGATTGCTCACCCCTAACAACCTGAGCGCGGTCTATCAGGCGAAACAAAAATCGTTAGATCGCGATGTGGCCATTAAAATCCTCTCTCCCCATGTGAGCGGCGACCCCGAGTTCCGGCGGTCTTTTGAAACCACCGCCCGCATGATGGCCAAACTCAACCACCCCAACCTCATCGGGGTGTACGATTCCGGCATCGTCGAACACCTCCTCTATTTCGTCATGGAACATATTTCCGGAAGGTCGTTGGATTGCTCTCTGCGCGGACAGGGCTTTGACGTGTCACAAGCCGTGCGGCTGATAGAAGGCGTATGCAAGGGCCTCGGCCACGCCCACGGACACGGAATCATCCATGGCAACATCAAACCTTCGATCATCCTGCTCAATCAAAAATCCGAACCCAAACTCGGCAACTTTGGCTTCAGGCATCCCATCCCTTCCGGTGAGTCATCCACCGCCACCCAATCTTCCTACAGCGCCCCGGAAGTCGTCAACCATCCGGACTCCGCCGACCCGCGCTCGGATATCTACTCGGTGGGAGCCATCCTTTACGAACTCATCACCGGGTGCCCTCATGGCCCGAACGCAAAACCGCCTTCCTCACTCTCAAAATGCGGACCGTCGCTCGACTCGCTCTGGAAAAAGGCCACCCATCCGGACCCTGCCCATCGTTTTCCCGACATGCGCTCGCTTTTCTCCGCTCTCACCGCCACGGGCAATACCCGCAAGGATTCCCGCTCCCTCGCGCCCACCTCGGTGATTCCCGGCGCGCACCCGCCTAGCCCAAGTCCCAAAAGCCGTCCTACCATCACCCGCCCCGTCCCCCCAAAAATCGCTCCTAGAAAAAAGCATCCTTGAGCTGCCTCGCGGGTTTATATCATTGCGCTTGAACAACCAAGCGGTCCTGCGATATTCTTTCATGGTTGTTAATAAATCGAGGGTTTTGCGTTCCCATTCATGAGCGATCCACACGTCCATATCACCTTTACCGCCCCGGATATTTCCCAACTCACCCCGCTTTTCCCGGGTTATGAAATCGTCAACCTGATCGCCACCGGCGGAATGGGGGCTGTCTATCGCGCCGTCCAAAAGTCCTTGGACCGTACTGTCGCCATCAAAATCCTGCCCCAGGAATTCAGCAAGGATGCCGCCTTCTGTGCCGGCTTCGAGGCCGAGGCCAAGGCCATGGCCCGCCTCAACCATCCCAACCTCATCGGCGTTTATGACTTCGGGGAAGTCGAGGGAATGCTCTACATCATCATGGAGTATGTCCCCGGAAAATCCCTCTTCCACTCGGCCCATGGCATCGCCATCGATCCCACCGAGGTCATCAGACTCATCACGGGTGTTAGCAACGGCCTCGCCCATGCCCACGAAAACGGCATCATCCACCGCGATATCAAGCCCTCCAACATCCTCCTCGATCTCAACGCCCAGCCGAAAATCGGCGACTTCGGCCTCGCCAGACCCGTCGAAAACAAAGTCCAGGAAGGTGAGGAAATCTTCGGTACCCCTCACTACACCGCCCCCGAAGTCGTCAATTCCCCCCATTCCGTCGGCCATCGGGCGGATATCTTCTCGGTCGGCGTCCTGCTCCACGAGTTGCTAACAGGACGTCTGCCCGCGGAGGATCGCCGTCCCGCATCGGTCATCATCGGTTGTGATCCCCGTTTCGATGCCATCATCCGGCGCGCCACCAACCCGATTCCGGAAGGCCGCTATGCCAGCACCGCGGATATTGCCAAAGACCTCCTCGCAATCTCCAGCTCGGCCGGGCCCCGACTCCTGCGTTCCCCCGCTCCCGTCTCCCCCATGCGCAAGGGCGTGCCGGTCCCTTCGGTGAAAAGCCCGTCCAACCAACCACCCATCCGTCCGGGACGCAGCACCGCTGCACCGCAGTCGAACCCCCCGTCCGGCCTCGTCGGCATCGTCTCGCTGCTGGTGCTGATCGCAGTGGTCTGGATCATCCACAGCTGCGTTTCTAACAAACAAACGACCCAAAGCGTCGCCCCCACGGAAAACACCCCCGCCAATCCCCCTCCTGTCACCCCTGCCGATATCCGCGAGGCCATGAAGCCCAATCCCAAGCCCAAGCCGGAACCCAAGCACGAATCCGTCCCGGTGCCGACTCCCGAACCCATGCCCGCTCCCAAGCCGGAGTTTCCACCCAAACCGGATAAAAATCCCGACCCGAACGCAGGCGTTGGAACCAAACCCCAACCAGCTCCTAACATCCCCAGCTTCGATTCCGCCGACTTCATCGCCCGCAATCAGAAAATCGTCCAGGCCCAAGCCACCCTGCTCGTCGCCAAACACACGAAAGATCTCAAAAACAATTTCTGGGATTTTGAAAAAAGCGGTCAGTTTGTCATCCGTCGGCTTCCAAAGGGGAGAGCCTTCTCTGAGAACCGATTCAACGCTACCGTTGGAAATTGGAAAAACACAAGTGGACTCATTCAAAAAATACTTGATGAAGAACTGACCATCATCCCGGGAATTTCCGCCTGTCACACGGAGTATCTGGAAAAACAAACTTCCATCGACCGTGCCTTTGACAAGGACCTCTCGCAACTTGCCGCCGCTTACGTCCGCAAACTCGAAAGCCAATTGGAGCCTCTCAAGGCCGCTCACGACACCCCCGCAATCGCACTCCTTCAGGAAGAAATCGATAAAGCCCGCGACGAGAAACAATATTTCGCCCCACTGTTGCCAGCTCCCCCTCCCTCTCCGGGGGATTCGAAAATGAAAGATCCAAATAAGGAAACCATGGATCCTTCGGACGGCGACTCCTGAACACTTCCACTGGCGGACCATCATTTCCCGGCTAAAATCCCAGCGTGTCACCCCACGCGATCCATCCCCCTTCGATCCGCCTCCACGGCTGTCGCCAGCATAACCTGCAAGGCCTCAATCTGGATATCCCCCTCGGCCAACTCACGGTCGTCACCGGCCCCTCCGGCTCCGGCAAATCCTCCCTCGCCTTCCACACCCTCTACGCCGAGGGCCAGCGCCGCTACGTCGAAACCTTCTCGCCCTATGTGCGCCAGTTCTTCGACCGCATGGACAAACCCGACGTCGATTCCATCGAGGGCATCCCCCCGGCCATTGCCATCGAACAGAAAAACCATGTCCGCACCACCCGCTCGACCATCGGGACTCTAACCGAAATCAACGACTACCTCAAGCTCCTCTTCGCCCGTCTCGCCACCGGCCACGACCCTCTAACGGGTGATGTCATCCAGCCGGATTCCCCGGAATCCGCCGCCGCATGGGCCTGTGAAAATCTATCAGGACACGCGCTGCTCGTCACCTTCCCCATCCCCGTCCCGCCCGACACCCACGCGGACGATCTCTTCCCCTTCCTCAACCAACAAGGATATCTGCGCGTCCTCCATCAGGGTGAAATCCTCCGCACCGATGAGGCGGTCGAATTTCAAAGTTCAAAGTTCAATTCCTCGATCACCATCGTCCAGGACCGCCTCGTTCTAACACCCGAACACCAGCCTCGCCTGCTGGAAGCACTCGAATCCGCATTTCACCTCGGCAAGGGCCATGCTGCCATCCATGGGACCGAGTCCACGGAAGCGCCCGTCGTCCGCGCTTTCTCCACCGGCTGGCACAACCCCGCCACCGGCTTCACCCTGCGCGCCCCCATTCCCGCTCTCTTCTCGTTCAACAGTCCGCTCGGTGCCTGCCCCAAGTGCCGCGGCTTCGGCCGCATCATCGGCCTCGATCTCGAAAAGGCCGTCCCGGATCCCTCGCTCTCCATCGCCTGCGGTGCCATCAAACCTTTCCAGGGCGAGCGCGGCGACGAGTGCCTGCGCGACCTCATCCGCTGTTGCAAGGAACGCCGCATCGACATCAAGGCCCCGTGGCACGATCTAACGGATGATGAAAAGGAATGGATCTACTACGGAGATCGTAAAACCACCGAAATCTCCCCGGAGGAACTCGAGGAACTCTGGCGCGCCGGGAATTGGTACGGCGTCAGGGGTTTCTTCGACTGGCTCGAATCCAAGGCCTACAAGATGCACGTCCGCGTCTTCCTCTCCCGCTACCGATCCTACACCACCTGTTCCGCCTGCTGCGGCAAACGCCTCCAGCCCGAATCCCTCTGCTTCAAAATCCGCGGCCGTTCCCTGCCCGATCTCTGGCAACTCCCCGTCTCGGACCTCCTCCCATGGTGCCAAAATCTCAAATCTCAAATCTTAAATCCCAAATCCAAAATCTCAAATCTCGAATCTCAAATTTCAAATCCCCTCCCCATCGACCCCACCCTCGATCTGATTCTAACTGAAATCACCTCCCGCTTGGGATACCTCGACCGGGTCGGCCTCGGTTACCTCACGCTCGACCGCCCCACCCGCACGCTTTCGGGCGGCGAGGTGGAACGCGTCAATCTAACAACATGCCTCGGGGCCTCCCTCACCGGAACCCTCTTTGTCCTTGATGAGCCCACCGTCGGCCTCCATGCGCGCGACATCGAACGCCTCGTCGGCATCATGCACGGCCTGCGTGACAAGGGCAACACGCTCGTCGTCGTCGAACATGAACAAG
Organism: uncultured Luteolibacter sp.; assembly: GCA_964458895.1. Classification (GTDB taxonomy): domain Bacteria; phylum Verrucomicrobiota; class Verrucomicrobiia; order Verrucomicrobiales; family Akkermansiaceae; genus Luteolibacter. The sequence goes on from CAYWLC010000082.1 coordinate 7,372, forward strand.
CGGTCATGCTCGCCGCCGACCACCTCGTGGACCTCGGCCCCGGTGCCGGCCAACACGGCGGCCAACTCATCTATCAGGGACCGCCTCTGAGATCCCCAATCTCAAATCCCCAATCTCCAATCCCCCCCGGCACCCTCCCGTGGCTCAGCGGCCAGAAATCCATCCCCGTCCCCGCAAGTCGCCGCAAGCCATCCCAACAAGTCCTCTCGATCCGCGGCGCCACCCGCCACAACCTCACCAATCTCGATGCCGACATTCCACTCGGCCTCTTCGTGTGCCTCACCGGCGTTTCCGGCTCCGGGAAATCCACCTTCGCCCGCGATGTGATCTATCTGAATCTCGCCCGCAAGCTCGGCCAGGAAATCCAGGAAGACCCGGCTTTTGTTAGAGACATCGCCTGCGGCGGACGCATTGGAATCGTCCAGATGGTCGATCAGAGCCCGGTCGCCCGCACGCCGCGCTCCACCCCCGCTGTCTTCCTCGGAGCCTTCGATGCCATCCGGCAGTTGTTCTGTGAGACGGACAGCGCCAGATCGGCCGCCCTCAAACCGGGATTCTTTTCCTTCAACTCCAGTGACGGCCGCTGCGACCGCTGCGCCGGCAACGGATTTGAAAAAGTGGAAATGCAGTTTCTATCAGACCTCTACGTCACCTGCCCGGACTGCAAGGGCCGCCGCTACAAATCCTCCACCTTGGAACACACGCTCGCGGGCAAATCCATCGCCGATGTCCTCGATCTCACCACCGAAGAATCCATCACGTTCCTCTCATCCATCGCCGGCCCGGCGAAAATGACCAAACTCGCCCAACTGGCGGTCGCCGCCCTGCAACCGCTCATCGAAGTCGGCCTCGGTTACCTCACCCTTGGCCAACCCCTCAACACCCTCTCCGGCGGCGAATCCCAACGCCTCAAACTCTGCCTGCTGCTCTCGTCATCTCCTCAATCCAAAATTCACAATTCGAAATTGATCATTTTGGACGAACCCACCACCGGCCTGCACTTTTCCGATATCCTAAACCTGTTAGAAGTGCTGCGCAAGCTCGTCGATTCCGGCCACTCGCTGCTCGTCATCGAACACAACTTCGAGATCATCAAATCCGCCGATTGGATTCTCGACCTCGGCCCGGAGGCCGGTAAACTCGGCGGCCAACTCGTCGCCCAGGGGCCTCCCGAGGAAGTCGCCAAACTCGACACCCCCACCGCCCTCTATCTGCGCAAAGCCCTGAGCCGTCGCCGCGGCGGGCCACCTCAGGCCGTAACCGCGGCCTCCCGCCGCGGAAAATCATCTATCCAAAACCCCAAGTCCACCATCTCGTTAAAAGGCGCGCGCCATCACAACCTGAAAAACATCTCGCTTGAAATCCCGCGCGATCAACTCGTGGTGATCTCCGGCCTATCAGGTTCCGGCAAGTCCACGCTGGCCTTCGACATCCTCTTTGCCGAAGGCCAGCGCCGGTTCCTCGACTCGATGTCGGCCTATGCCCGCCAGTTCGCCGAGCAGTTGGAAAAACCCGAGATCGATCAACTCCACGGCCTGCCACCCACCGTGGCCATCGAGCAACGGGTTTCCCAGGGCGGTCGCAAATCCACCGTCGCCACCGTCACCGAACTTTGGAACTTCATCCGTCTGCTCTACGCGAAACTCGGAACGCTCCATTGCCCGACATGCAGGGTGCCCGTGGAAAAACAATCCGTCGCCGCGATCGAAAACGCCATCCTCCACCACCTCGAAAAGGGTCCCGTCACGCTGTTAGCTCCGCTCATCCGCGGCAAGAAGGGCTACCACACCGAGATCGCGGAATGGGCGCTCAAACAAGGTTACTCCCGCCTGATGGTGGACAAACAATTCCGTGACGCCGCCACCTTCACCCGCCTCGAACGCTTCAAGGAACATGACATCGATGTGGAAGTTTCAAGTTTGGGAAAGAAGTCAAAGCGCGGAGATTCCTCACTTCAATCCGATCACCTCAACCTGGCAAACGCCCTGTCCCGCGCCCTCACCATCGGCAGGGGATTGGTCAAAATTCTAACAACTAACAAAAGGACCGTCCTGCTTTCCACCCATGCGAGCTGCCCGTCGTGCAACCAATCCTTCGACGACCTCGACCCCCGCCTGTTTTCCTTCAACTCCCCGCACGGGTGGTGCCCGGAATGCCGCGGCCATGGCCGCGTGCCCAAACGCCGCCAGCACCTCGACACCTCCCGCTTCGATTCCGTGCTCGAAGCCGAACTCGACGCCGACCGCTCGATCGAACGCATGGAGGACGCCGAACTCATCGAATGCCCCGCCTGCCACGGCTCCCGCCTCAACCCCACCGCCGCCGCCGTGCGCCTCGAAACAGGAGCGCGGGCGTCCCGCCCGCATTCTTCCAATTCTACCCATTCCTCCAATTCCTCCCCTCCCTCATATTCCATCTCAGACCTGTCCAATCTAACGATCACCGCCGCATCGAACCATTTCTCCCGCCTCGCCTTCGCCGATTCCCGCCGCCAACTCATCGCGCGCGACATCCTGCCGGAAATCCGCCAGCGCCTCGCGTTCCTCGGCGAGGTCGGACTCGGTTACCTCCAACTCGACCGTTCCGGCAACACCCTCTCGGGCGGAGAATCCCAGCGCATCCGCCTCGCCGCCCAGCTCGGCTCCAACCTGCGCGGCGTGCTCTATGTCCTGGACGAACCGACCATCGGCCTCCACCCGCGCGACAACGCCGCCTTGCTCAATACCCTCCTCAATCTCCGCGACCACGGCAACTCGCTCGTCATCGTCGAGCACGACGAGGACACCATCGCCGCGGCCGATCACCTGATCGACCTCGGCCCCGGCGCCGGTCGCTTCGGCGGCGAGGTCGTCTATCAGGGACTGCCGCCCGGCAAACTCGCAGGTTTCAAGTCCGTGGTTTCTAGTGACAAGCAGAGGCAGGGGCGCGCGGCCTCTTCGCTTGAAACTTCAAACTTCGGACTAACAAACTCTCCCACTTTCCACGCCCTCACCCATCCGCTTGCCCACCCCACCCGCGGCTCTCGCCGCCCGGTCCCGGAAACCCACCCGTTCCTGACTCTAACAGGATGCCGTGCCAACAACCTCAAACGCGTCGACGCCGCCATCCCCCTCGGCCGTCTCACTGTTCTAACAGGAATCTCGGGCTCCGGAAAATCCACACTGATGCACCAATGCATCGCTGTCGCGGCGGTCGGCGGTCGCCGCAAATCTTCCAAACAAACAGACCCCTTTGAATCCGCTGCCAACTTCCAAAAAATCAAAGCCTGTTATGAAGTTGATCAATCGCCCATTGGCAAGACCTCGCGTTCCTGTCCGGCCACTTATGTGAAGGTGTTCGATCACATCCGCGCGCTGTTCGCACAAATGCCGGAGGCGCGCATACGCGGCTTCAATGCCTCGCGTTTTTCCTTCAACACCGAAGGCGGGCGCTGTCCGGATTGCAAGGGCAACGGCCGCGTGAAACTCGAAATGGACTTCCTGCCCACCACCTGGGTGCATTGCGAATCCTGCAACGGCAACCGTTACAACCCCGCAACGCTCGATGTCACCTTCCGCGACAAAAACATCGGCGAGGTGCTCTCCATGACCATCGATGAGGCTGCCGCATTCTTCGAATCCCAGCCGCGCATCGCCCACCCGCTCAAACTCATGGCCGATACCGGACTCGGCTACCTCCAGCTCGGCCAGCCGTCGCCCACTCTATCAGGTGGCGAGGCCCAGCGCATCAAACTCGTCGCCGAGTTGGTCAAAGGCCGCTCCGCGAAATCACGAATCTCAATTCTCAATTCTCAATTCTCCAATTTATATCTCATCGAGGAACCCACCGTCGGCCTGCACCTCGAGGACATCAAACGCCTCATCGACATCCTCCACCGCCTCGTCGAT
>CAYWLC010000082.1:11268-12528 GCA_964458895.1 uncultured Luteolibacter sp.
CGGTGGTCGCCGTAGCACTAAAAAAAAACATCGCCGCCGAGGCGGATTGGATTCTCGACCTCGGCCCCGAAGCCGGCGATGGCGGCGGCCAAATCGTCGCCCATGGCCCGCCGGAGAAAATCATCACCTGCAAAGCCTCCCGCACCGCACCCTTCCTGAAAACCGCCCTCGCCATTAAACGGACCTGTAATGATCCGCACTGAAATCGGCTCACACGCGGCAGATTTGAGGGTGGTGAAGAACTCCCAAGTGCCATCCTCTCAGGTGCCTGCCCAGGCCGCTCACAATGGTCTTGATGGGCCGTGCGGTGCCCGGTAGAACCCCGGGGAGCAGGTTCAAACCATTCCTTCCACACCGTGCCGAAAAAAAACATTGTCTATTTTGATTTGGAAACCCAACGCAGCTTCGGCGATGTCGGTGGATTTTCCCACAAGGAAAAGATGGGCGTCTCGGTCGGCGTGACCTATAGCACACGCCGCGGAACCTATGAGATCTATGATGAAAAAGGCATGGAAAAACTCGGCAATGAACTTATCCGCGCGGATCTGGTCGTGGGATGGAATCACATGCAGTTCGACTATCCGGTGCTGCAGCCATATGTCTTTCACACTCTGGTGGAACAAACCCTCAACCTCGACATGATGCTGGAGCTCGAAACCCTGTTAGGCTTCCGCCTCAAGCTCGACTCCGTGGCCTCCGCCACCCTTGGCACCGGCAAAACCGCCGACGGACTCGACGCCCTGCGCTGGTGGCAGGAATACAAAAAAACCGGCGAATTCGCCCCCATGCGCAAAATCGCCGAATATTGCGCCTACGATGTGAAGGTCACCAAATGTGTCCACGAATTCGCCCTGCAGCACGGGTTTCTCAAATACGACGACAAAGGCGGCCGCATCGCCGAGATTGCCGTGAATTGGAAATAAGCTTGGGATCCGATTACGCGACCCGGATTCAGAACCAGCCGAGCATTCCTAACACCCGGGTCAGCGTCCACAAAAACGCGGCGACAAGGGCCACGATGAAAACCTTGATGGCGAGTTCGATGGAAGTGCGTGTCATGGGCGGACACACTAAACTCCCCTCCTGAAATGCGCAAAGGGAAAAGCCGCAGATTGACAGGGCCATTCTTCCCATAGGTCCCATAAGTCCCATAGGACCTATAACTCCTCTCTTTCTCTTTCCCGGTTACCAAGCCATGCCCGGCAAAAAAAAGAGCCCGGCCCCAGGGTTGACTGGGACCGGGCTTTAACCTGGCGACGA
>CAYWLC010000083.1:0-12522 GCA_964458895.1 uncultured Luteolibacter sp.
CACCGCCTGCGGCATCGCCATCGCCATTCTCTGCCTGCTGCCCTACAACTTCTTCCGCAAGCGCGTGGCCGTGCTGCGCGGCGCACTCGAACGCTGGATCAACCACACCGAGTTGCTTGTTAGATCCGCAAGGGAACACGGCCACGACCTCGATGCCTTCGCCGCCAGGGAAATGAGAACGCCTTCCATTTCCGGCACCCGGCCCCCTGGTTGATGCCAGTGTTTCAGTGTTTCAGTGTTTCAGTGTTTCAGTGTTTCAGTGTTTCAGTGTTTCAGTATTTCAGTTTTTCAGCATTTACCTATCCATGCCCGTCCAACTTCACAGCCAATCAGGGGATGAGGGTGATGAAGCCCGCATCGAAATCATTCCGCTCATCGACATCATGTTTTTCCTGCTGGCCGCCTTCATGCTGGTGAGCCTGAGCATGACCCGGATGCACCGCGTGCCGATCAATCTGCCGCCGGCCTCCACCGGCATCGCGGACTCCAAGGTGCCGCCGTTTGAAATCGCCATCGATGCCAACGGTGTCACCACATGGGAACGTAAGATCGTCACTCTATCAGAAATCACCGGGCGCCTCAAGGCCGCGGCTGTGCCCGGGGAAGCGCGCGTGCTGATCGCGGCGGACGCCGAGGTGCGCCACAAACAAGTGTTAGGTGTACTCAACGCCGTGCGCGAGGCGGGCGTTGACAAGGTGAGTTTTGAAACCAAACGCTGAATGACACCGCGCACCCTGCCCCTGCTCAACGCCATCGGTTGCCTCGCGCTGACCGGATTGGTGGTCGCGCAGTGGAGCAAGGAACGCACGCTCCACGGCAGTCTGATAGAAACCAACCGCCGGTTCGCCGCCGCAAGGGACGAGGCTGCGGAGCAGGGCCAGCGCCGGGCCGCGCTCGAGCGCGACATCGCCGTGCTCAAGGAATCCATTGAAGCCGCCCAGAAGGCTGCCGAAGCCTCCGCGCGTGATTTTGCCGAAAAGGACGCGCTCGCCAACGGCTTGCAGACCGAACTCGCCGGCGCGCGCGAACAATTGGCCGCCTGGGAAGCCGCGCTCAAGGCGCGTGACGAACGCATACGTTTGTTAGATTCCCGCCTCGCCGCCACCCGCGGGCGTCTCGACGAGGCCATCGCCAAACTCAAGGCCGCCGCGGCGAAATAGCGCGGGCAGCATGGGTTGATTCAGGAAGCGATGGATGTTAGGTTCGCGATGGCGTGTTTGAGGGCCGCAGCCTCCCACTGGCCGGGGGCGCTTGGGGTGTGGCCGAGGTAGCCGTAGTTGAGCACGCTGCCGCATTGGGCGCAGAGCAGGCGCGAGACGGGGGCGAGCGGTCCCATGCCCATGGTGGCCACGGGCAGGCCGTGGTCCGCGAGTTGGAATTCCGCGAGGCGGGCGATGTCGGCGGGGCGGTTGAGCCGGGCTGCGAGTTTGAACCCGCATGCGCCAGCGGATTTGGCGTGCTGGGCGGCGGTTTCAAGCACGGAATGGTCCGGCAGTTTTTCAAAATCATGAAACGAGGCGATCCATGGGATCCTCCGGGTGATCAAGGTTTTGACGAGGGGTTCCATTTCCCCGAGGCTGGCGACTTCGAGGTCGATGAGGGCGGCATCATCCATGGTGGCTGCGATCAAATCCATGCGTTGGACGGCGTTCAAGTGGCGGACTCCACCCTCATCCTGCCGTCGCGCGGTGAACAGCAGGGGAATTGCGCGGAGCTGCCGCCACGGTGCCGAATCCACAGCCCCGCTGTGCGGCATGACGATATCGAGCCGGATTTCCACAAGATCGCAGGCGGCCAGGACTGCGGGGGCCTGGGCATCCTGCAAGTCGTTAGAACTGCCGAAGCTCCCCACCACGGTAGGATGTCGGTTTGTCAGCAAAAATTCCGCGTGTGCCATGGCCGAGTGAAGCGCGGCCGGGTGCACTTCGTCAATCGCATCCGGCGGGTAAGCACGCTGCCTTGTATTTACTTCAAACGAAATTTTCACAAATTCCGTCATTTTCTCTGGTCAACCCGAGGGGCGTTTCTCTAGCCTCTTTCAAATCCCAACCGTATGAACGCACTGCTCCATCAATCCTTTGCAATCGTCGCTTCCACACTCATCCTTGGCCTGTCGATGGGAAGCGCGTCCGCTGATGTCAAGGTCACTGCCGAAAAACCCTCCTTTGATGACATCCAGTCTCCGGAGTTTCCGGGTGGCAAACAAAAGCCTTTCAAGCCGAAGTTCTGGTTGGAAATCGAGACCAAAGCCAGGGTAGTCATGGCCCCGGAACCCAAGACCAAGACCTGTGACAAACTCACCATCAAATGGTTTGTCGCGGTGAAAAATGGCGAGAAACCCGGAACCATCCTGCTTTTCAGCAAGGAAGTCGATCATGTGAATGTTCCCTTGAATGAGGACGTTTACCTGTCGATCTACCTGTCGCCGGCGTCCATCAAACGCCTGACCGGCTTCGACCGTGCCGCCAAGAGTTCGGTTGAGGCCGTGGGCTATGAGATTTGGGTCGATGGCAAAGCGGTGGCCACCGAGACCACCAAATGGAAAGCGGGTTGGTGGGATTCCCCCTCCGAAAAGATTTCCCGCAGTGAGGTCGTTCCTCTTCTCACCAAGCCGCAAACCGCATTCAGCGACATGTGGTGGGATCGCTATGCGGAAGTCAGCAGTGCGTCCGTCCGTTGATTGTCATATCTTTTTGACCAATTATTGGTGTAATGTCCGCTCAGTGACTTTCCTTAATCGCCCACTATTCATATCCCCGCATCATGGCCGATAATCAGACTTCAGTTGTTCTCAACATCGGATCCCAGCGGATCAGCATGGCCGTATTCGAAGTGTCGAAATCCGGAGGATTGGTGCTCAAAGCGTATGATTCCAAATCCATGGTGGCTGACCCATCGCTGGAGGCCTCGCGCATGGGTCAGACGCGCATTGCCATCAGTGATCTGGTGCAGCGCTTGAAGTTAGAAAAGTCCAAGGCCCGTTATGCGATCTCGGGCCAGGCAGTTTTCACGCGATTTGTGAAACTGCCACCGCTCCAAGAGGACAATGTCGAGCAGTTGGTCACATTCGAAGCCCAGCAACACGTGCCTTTCCCGCTTCACGAAGTGGTTTGGGATTACGAACTGATCGAGGGAACCTCGGAAAAAGAGGCGGTGATCGTGGCCATCAAGAGCGACGCGCTCGATGAAATCAACGGCACGGTCAATGACAGTGGGCTTGAAACCCAGGAGGTGGATATCGCGCCCATGGCGCTTTATAATGCTTTCCGTTCGACCTACGGCTTTCCCGAGGAGCCGATTCTGTTGATCGACATTGGAGCCAAGACGAGCAACTTGCTCTACATCGAAGGCAAACGGTTTTTCACCCGCAGCATCGCCATCGGTGGGGCTGCCATCACGGCGGCAGTTGCCAAGGAATACAATGTTTCGTTCCTCGAAGCCGAACATCAGAAAGTTTCCAACGGCCTGGTGGCCTTGGGTGGCGGGCATACCGAACAAATGGACGAGGCGGTTGCCGCGCTGGCCATGGTCATTCGCAATGCTTTGAGCCGTTTGCCCGCTGAGATCGCGCGAACCACGAACTATTATCGCAGCCAACATGGCGGCAGCGCCCCACGCCGGGTGCTTCTCGCCGGTGGTGGCGCGAATCTGCCCTACACCCTCGAGTTTTTCCAAGAAAAGCTCAACCTCCCGGTCGAGTATTTCAATCCGGTTCGCAACATTGCCATCGGCAAAGGGGTGGACGCCGCAATCGTCCAACGCGAAGGCCATTTGATGGGCGAATTGGTGGGACTCGGCCTGCGCGCCATTGGCAAGTCCGAAATCAACATCGATTTGGTGCCCGTCATCGTCGAGCAATCCCGCGCGGCTGACCGCAGAAAACCCTTTCTGATCGCCTCAGCGATTTTGCTGCTAGCCGGCATGGGCGCGTGGGCGGCATTCGTCAATCTCGCCGCAGCCAGCGCCGTGGAGAAAAATCGCAGGATGTCGGAGCAAAAAGAAACGTTATCTCCTTATAAGACCGCCATTGATAGCCTTCTCAAGAAAGAAAATGCCCTTCGAAATATTGCCATACAATACACGGATGCCGAGTCGAACCACAGCTTCTGGATGGATGCACTTGCCGAAGTCCGCAATGCTTTTGCCAGTGATTCGGTGTGGCTGACGGATTTTGAACCGCTTCAGGGCTTCGACGCGGCTCAATTGGCGGTGGCCAAGGAACCCAACGACCTCAAAACTAACGGGAAAACCGTCGTCAAAGCGGATTTCATCGCCACGCCCTACGGCAACTCCTCGCTGGAGATGCCGCGCGTCCAAGCACCGCAGGCCACCCCTCCGGCCCCACCCAAAGGCAAGAAGCCACAAGCCGCCCCTCCTGTTATCACACCGACCGCCACAGCGGTCCTGATCCGCGGTTTCTGGCGTAAAAATGAAAAGAGTCAGGATCTGGTGTCCTTGCTCTTGAAAAACCTGCGCGACAAATCCACCCATTTCCGATTCTCCATCAAGGACGCCAGGGGTGAGAATGTGGTGCTAACCGACGATCAGATTCTCAAGCTCGCGGTATCCGAAAAACCCGGAGAATTGGGCTTCCCCTTTGAAATCACCCTGCCATTGGTGCGCGAGGTTGCCATCAAGTGATGTAATGAACCATTTCCCTTATGATTTATGAGTTGGATCAAGGACAATAAATTTCTGGTCATCCTCTGCGGCACCACCCTTGCCGGGGTGGTTTTGTTAGGGGTGGCGGGTTTCAAGGGGCTGACCCGATATGATGAGGGGAAGACCGATTACGAGGCCGCGTCAGGTGAGGTGAAGTCCTACGCGAGGATGCCGCTTTATCCCAAGGCCGAACACCGGGATGGCAAGCAGAAGGCTTTGGAGGATTATCGCAAATCCTTGGATTCGCTCCAAGCCGAGTTTGCCCCCTACCGCCCGAAAGAACTCGTGAATGTCTCACCCCAAGATTTCACCAACCAACTGAAGAAGGTCAACGATGAAGTGGGCAAGGCATTCAAAGACGCAGGCACCACCGTGCCGGAAACTTTTTTCTGCGGCTTTGAAAACTATCAGACCAATCTCGCTCCCAGCGAGGCGACCGGTATACTCAATTACCAACTTCAAGAAATCAGAACGCTGATGCTCGCGCTCGCCAAGGCAAAGGCCTCGCAGTTGACCAATCTTTACCGCCCGCCGTTGACCGAAGAAGCCAGTGGCGAATACAAACCCCAGGATACGGATATTGCTCGGGCCCTGCCGCTCGAAATCTCCTTTGTGGCACCTGAAAAGTCCGTACGCGAATTTCTTTCCACCATCACCCACTTGGAAAATCAATATGTGGTGATTCGCTCGATCCGCCTTTGCAGCACGAAAAAAGATCCGCCCAAGGCGACCGATGCAAAATTCGACCACCCCGCCGGGCCATCTCCCGCAAAGTCTCTCTTCCCCAGCGATTTCTCTCCGGACGAGGGCGATGGCCCACTCTTTGTCCTGCCATCCGAGGAGCCCAAATCCAAACCCCCCGGCGGCAAGCCCGCCCCCGCCGCTGGGACCAAACCCGCACCGGTGGCTGCGACCAAGCCCGCTGCGGCCTCTAAGCCTGCTGCCTCCGGACGCATTCTCGCGCAAGTTCTCGGAAATGAAGAAGTCCAGGTTTTTCTCCGGCTCGACCTCCTGCAATTTCTTCCCGCTAAACAACTTCCATAATCCCGATCCCAACCCAGTTTCCCATGTCCTGGTTTTCCAAGAATTACGAAAAAGCCGCACTTGGTGGAGCCGTGGCCGTGACCATCGGCCTTGCCTACCTCGGTTGGTCCAAACTCAGCAATGTGGATGATGATTTCGGACCGGGCGTCCAGAGTGGCGGTGGCACCATGACCGCAGTCGCCGATTCGGACCTGATTCCCAAGGCCCAACAATCGATGAAACGCGATCTAACATGGAAACAGGGGCTTGATGGTGATCGCCCGGTGGATCTGTTCACAGGAATCGCGCTTTTTCTGAAAAAATCCGAGTCCGACAAGCCGGTGGATCTGCTCAAGGGAGAACCCGTCCATGCACCGATTTCCAACACCTGGTGGCTGGAACACCGATTGGATCCCGGTTTTGCCGATTCTGCGGACCGCGATCCGGATGGTGACGGCTTCAGCAACCTCGAGGAGTATCTGGACAAGACCGATCCCAATGATCCCAAGTCCTTCCCGGCGCTGATCTCCAAACTCATGTTTGTGAGGGATGAAAGCTTGGTTTGGGTGGTGCGCCCCGGTTACGGTGATGGTGCCAAGTTCCCGTTCAGCTATGAGGACTCACGCCGCCGCGTCAACCGCATACCCGCCGGCGAAGACATCGGCCCGGACGAACTCTTCTTCAAACGTGAGCCCATGGCCAACCGTTTCAAACTCCTCGGCTCGGAAATCCGCACCGAGATGAACAATAAGACCCACGCCGAGGAACAGGTCACCTACACCCGCATCGAGGATCAGCGGCCTAACAAAAAAGGCACCGTTTACCAGCTGCCGGCCCCGCTCGCCGAGCAACGCAAGGCCGAATACCGCCAATTTGACCGCACTGCGGTGTTCTCCCTCGAAGCACTCGGGAAAAATGGCGCGGAATTCAAGGTCGATGAAAACTCCGTCTTCGCCCTGCCGTCCGACGCCCCGAAAAAAGACTACCTCCTCAAAAAGGTCACCGCCAACTCCGTCACGGTCGAATACACGGATTCCCAAGGAAAAACCAAGACCCTTGAACTACAGAAAGGAAGCCTTCCCAAGCTCGGTGAATAGTTTGTAAAAAAATCGCTTTCCAAACCCCAAAAACCTCGCCAGAAACCCTCAGCCTACCATGTACAAAACGCCAATGTATCGATCCAGCCGCACCGCCGTCACGTTGATGGCCCTAGCATCCGCACTACCCGCCGTCATCACAGTCGCGAACGCCGGAGACGGCGGTTCGAGCTACAGCAGCCTAGCGGAACGCGAGATGATTCGCCGCCAAACCGCCATTCAGGATGGTGACAAACTTCTCAGCGAGGGTCGCGAGGCCTACGCCAAAGGGGACTATCAGAAGGCAGTGGACAAATATTCCGCGGCCCTCCAGAAAGTGCCGGATGCCCCCATGTTTGCGGATCGTCGCCAAACCTATATTGCACATCTATCCGATGCCAGCGTTGCGCTGGCGATGCATGACCGCAAGATCGGCAAGTACGCCGAAGCCCGCACGCTCCTTGAAAACGTGCTTTCCAAGGATCCTAACAACGGCAACGCCAAACGTGAACTCGGATACCTCGATGATCCGATCCGCACCAATCCCGCATTGACCTATGAACACACCCAGAACGTCGATGAAGTCCGCCGCACGCTCTACACGGCTGAGGGCAACTACAACTTAGGCAAATACGACGCCGCCAAAAAGGAATACGAAAAAGCCCTCAGGATCGACCCCTATAACTCCGCCGCCCGCCGTGGCATGGAGCGCCTCGCCACCGCGAAGTCCGACTACTACCGCGCGGCCTACGACCAAACCCGGGCGGAACTTCTCATGCAGGTGGACCAGGCATGGGAACTCACCGTGCCAAGCGAGACACCCACCGAATCTCTGAATCAGGCCACGAATCCAACCGATGGCATTGGCGTGGCCTACATCACGGAAAAACTCCGCCGCATCGTCATTCCGCGCATCGATTTTGCCGATAGCACCGTGGAAGAAGCCATTGATTTTCTTCGTCAGCGCTCGATCGAACTGGATGTGACGGAACTGGATCCCACCAGAAAAGGTGTCAACTTCGTCGTGCGTCGGCCTCGGGCCGCCGCTCTCACCGGCGGTACCGATGCCGCCTTGGACGCCGGTGCCACAGCCCCCGCCGACCTTCCTGCCGCTGGGTCCGATCCCGGCTCGCTGCGCATCCATGAACTCCGCATTCACAATGTGCCACTTGCCGTCGCTCTCAAATACATCTGCGATGCGACCAAACTCCGCTACAAGGTGGATGATTTTTCGGTCACCCTAGTGCCTCAGACCGAAACCGGCGAAGATATATTCACCCGCACCTTCAGCGTGCCACCGGGCTTTTATGCCGCTCTTGACACGGGTGGTTCGGCAGAGGGATCTCCAGCGGCCGATCCATTCGCCGCCTCATCTTCGGCAGGTGAAAAACCTACGCTCGCGACGCGCAAGCCAATCAAGGAAATGCTCAAGAGTTCCGGCGTGAATTTCCCGGAAGGCACTTCCGCCATGCTCAATGCCAACGGCACCTTGCTGGTGACCAACACACCGTCGGAACTCGACAAGGTCGAGCAAATCGTCAACACGATCAAAGGCCATCAGCCCAAACAAGTCAAAATCACCACCAAATTTGTCGAAATTTCCCAGGAAAATACCGATGAGCTCGGCTTTGACTGGATCGTCAATCCCTTTGGCGTCAATGCCAGCACGCTGTTCGCCAGCGGCGGCACGCAGGGCAATCAGAAGGGCCGCACAGGTTCTGACTTCATCACTCCGGTCAATGGCGTCACGGTGGATGGCATCCCGCTGAATCCCGTTCTGCCGACGCAAAACGGCGTGACCAACGGCCTCCGCAGCGGTGATAACTCGATCAACCGCAACAGCATTGATGCCGTCCTCAATAATCCCAATCGCACGGCCCAACAATCCAATGTCGCCCCCGGTATCATGGCCCTCACCGGCCTGTTCACCGATGGTCAGGTGCAATTGATCATGCGCGGTCTGGCACAGAAGAAAGGCACGGACCTGATGACCGCCCCCTCGGTCACCGCCCGTTCCGGCCAGAAAGCCACCATCGAGATCATCCGCGAATTCATCTATCCCACCGAATACGAACCCCCGCAAATCCCGACCACCGTCGGCTCGCAGGGCGGTGCCCTCGGCGGCGGCGGCCTTGGCGGTACCAGCGGACAAGCTCCTGTCACCCCCGCCACTCCCACCGCATTCCAGACCCGCAATACCGGCGTCACCTTGGAAATCGAACCCACCATCGGTGAAAATGACTTCATGATCGACCTCCGCTTCATTCCGGAAATCGTCGAGTTTGAAGGCTTTATCAATTACGGCAGCCCGATTCTTGCACCCTCCACCGATGCCTTGGGCAATCCGGTGACCACGGTGCTCACGGAAAACCGCATCGAAATGCCGGTCTTCTCGACCCGCCGCGTCAATACCCAGCTCACCATCTATGACGGTTACACCGTCGCTGTGGGTGGCCTGATGCGTGAAGATGTCCAGAATGTCGAGGACCGGGTGCCGATCCTCGGGGACATCCCCTACATCGGACGCTTGTTCCAAACCAAATCGGAAAACCGCATCAAGAGCAATCTGATCGTGTTCGTCACGGCCCAGATCATTGATGCAACCGGTCGTCCGCTGCGTGGAGTGGATGCCAGCAGCCCAGCTCCGACACCCCCGTCCGCAGGCGGTGCCGAACCCGGCGCAGGCGTCCTTCCGGAACTCCCTCCAAACCCGTGAGGTCCATGCTCCATTGATTCATCCGTCGGGCGGGGGAGTTATCCTCCGCCCGTCTTCTTTCTTGCTTAGCCCCAAGCCGTCCCTCATCTTTCACCTCATGCAAGTGATGGCTCTCACCGGTGGAATCGCCTCCGGAAAATCAACGGTTTGCCGGGTGCTCCGTGAATTCATCCCAGCGGTCGTGATCTTTGATTGCGATACCACCGTCCATCAGATGTTAGAGTCGGACCCCGAGGTGGCTGCCATCATTTTGGAAACATTCGGAGATCAGGCGCTTGATGCCCAGGGCCACATCGACCGCCATTTTCTGCGTGGCAAGGTGTTTGCGGACGATGCGGCGCGCATCCGCTTGGAATCCATCCTCCATCCTCGCGTCAAACAGGAATGTCTTGATTCCCTGCGGGATTCTGCTAAACGGGGCGTGGACTTGTTCGTCGCCGATGTCCCGCTCTTTTTTGAAAAAGGCTTCGACATCGGCCAAAATCAAGTGCTGGTTGTCGCTTCATCCCGCGCCACTCAGATTCAGCGGCTCAAGGCACGCGGTGGATTCGAGGATTCTCTGATCGAGGCCATGCTCGCCGCCCAACTTCCCGTCCAGGAAAAAATGTCTCTCGCAGACGTGGTTTTTTGGAACGAAGGACCTCCGTCCGTCATTCGCTCCCAAATCCGCTGCTTCGCCCAAGCCTTTCTCATGACCCTCACCCAAGACCCAGAAACCGGCATCGAGCCATCCGCCGCCGTGATCCCCCATGCCCCGGCTTCCATCGATATCAACGAGTTCCGCCTCAATTCCCTCGCCGAACTCCAGGCAATGGCCGAAACCGTGCCTGCTAGAATCCAAGGCGGCATTTCAAAAAGCCAATTGATCTACGAACTTCTCTGCTTCCACAGCCATGACGGCACCGGCCTCGTCTGCGAAGGGGTCTTCGAGCAAGCCAAGGACGGCTTCGCCATCCTCAGAGACCCCGCCCGCAGCTTCCGCCCAGGCCCGGATGACATCCATGTGGGCCCCGGAGTCCTCCGCAATCTAACCTTGCGCGCCGGCCAATCCGTGAAAGTCCGCGTCCGCGCCCCCCGCGAGCGTGATAAATACCTCACCGCCTTCGAAGTGATCGAAATCGAGGGCATCCCCATCGCCGACTATCAGCCACCCACGGAGTTTGACAAACTCACCCCGCTCTTCCCCGATGAGCGCATCCACCTCGAAGGCGAAGGCCCTGATTTCCTCGGCGTGCGCGTCATCGACCTTATCGCCCCGCTCGGCAAGGGGCAGCGCGGCATCATCGTCGCCCCACCGCGCGGCGGAAAAACCATCCTCCTCAAACAAATCGCCCGCTCGATCCGCAAAAACCATCCCGATGCGGAACTGATCATCCTGCTGTTGGACGAGCGTCCCGAGGAAGTCACCGATTTCGAGGAAACCGTCGGCTGCCGCGTGTTCGCCTCCACCTTCGATGAATCCCCGCGCCGCCACGCCCAGGTCGCAGATCTGGTCATCGAACGCGCCAAGCGCCTCGTCGAACTCGGCAAGGATGTCATTCTTTTGTTAGACAGCCTGACGCGCCTCGCCCGCGGCCACAATTCCGCCATGCAGGGCGGCCCCATCGGTTCCGGCGGCGTCAGTCCGCTGGCCCTGCAGAAATCCCGCAAATTCTTCGGCACCGCCCGCAATGTCGAGGAGGGCGGTTCGCTGACCATTCTGGCCACGGCTCTCGTGGAAACGGAAAGCCGCCTCGACGACGTGGTCTTCGAGGAGTTCAAGGGAACCGGTAACATGGAGGTGCGTCTCGATCGCGAACTCGCCGAACGGCGCGTCTTCCCCGCCATCCACATCCCGCAATCCGGCACCCGCAACGATGACCGCCTCTATCCTCCGGACGAGTTCCTCAAGGTCGTGGACATCCGCAAGCAACTCGCCCAACAACCGATCGGCGACGCCATCGAAACCCTCCTAACCAACCTCCGCGCCACCAAAACCAACGCGGAACTCCTCCTGCGCGGTTTGCGTTAAGGGGCATGGATGTCTCGTCCATGCCGGGCGGCCGCGCTTGAGTCATGGGATTTTTGATTGGCGCCCATGCCGGGAGTTATCTCAATCCTCCGCAAGCCCCAACTGCGAAACCACGCACGCAGAAGCATGCGGAAGCGAAAATTTCCGCATCTGGTTCGTTGACAAGACGCGCGCGCTTGCTAGCCTCCGGCGCGCGCCGGTCCGGGCGGACTCTGTCCCATGCCCTCCTAAGGCCCGTCATTGCTCACAACACGAGACACATCAACACCATGGCTACCAAAAAGAAGGCTGCGAAACCCGCCGCCAAAAAAAGCGCCCCGAAGGCGGCGAAACCCGCGGCGAAGAAAAAGACCAAATCTAACGACAAAACAAAATACGTTTACACCTGGGGAGCCGGCAAGGCCGATGGCGACGGCAGCATGAAGCCGTTGCTCGGCGGCAAAGGCGCCAACCTCGCCGAAATGACGCGCATCAAACTGCCCGTGCCTCCGGGATTCACCGTCACCACCGAGGTCTGCACCTACTTCTATGCGAACCGCAGGACCTATCCGGCCACCCGCCAGGCCCAGATGGAAGCCGGCATCTCTCACACGGAGCGGATCATGGGCGGCAAGTTCGGCGATGCCACCGGCATGCCGCTGCTCGTGGCCGTGCGCTCCGGCGCGCGCGATTCAATGCCCGGCATGATGGACACCATCCTCAACCTCGGCCTCAACGACCAAACCGTGCTTTCCCTTGCCGCCGTCACCAAGAACGAGCGCTTCGCATGGGATTGTTACCGCCGCTTCGTGCAAATGTATGGCGATGTGGTGTTAGGCGTGCAGAAACTCGAAGGCGAGGACCACGAGCCGTTCGAAGTGGTCATCGAAAACTACAAGCACGAGAAATATCACAAGGAAATCCTCGATTCCGAACTCACCGCCGCAGACCAACAGGAACTCGTCAAACGTTTCAAGGCGCTCGTCAAAACCCGCACCGGACACGGCTTCCCGAACGACCCCTGGGACCAACTCCGCGGTGCCGCCGGCGCCGTC
>CAYWLC010000084.1:0-12491 GCA_964458895.1 uncultured Luteolibacter sp.
CCCTTGTTCCAACCGATGAACCCGAAATCACCGCCATCACCACCAGCACCCCCGGCACCACCGGCACCACCGGCACCACCAGGCCCGGCACCCACCCCAGTCGCCCCGTCCCAACCGGCCCCACCCACCCCACCCTGCTGCTCCTGAAAACCGACGCCCTCGTTGGCCAGGTGCATTTTTTATCAGACGCTCCCGCACGCCAGGTCGGTTGGAAAGCCGCCGCTCGCGTCGTTTCCGATTTCGCCGCCATGGGTGGCCACCCCGAACGTTTCCTAGTGACCCTCGCCCTGCCCCCCGCAACCCCTGTGGCTTGGGTGGAAGACCTTTACTGTGGCATCGGCGATTGCCTTCTGGCCTTCCTCTCGGTCCTTGCTGGCGGCGAAACAACCCGCCTCCCCTACGGCTCCGTCCCGGTCATCTCCATCGCCGCCATCGGCAGCGTCCCCCGCCACCATCTCGTCCTCCGCTCCACCGCCCGGCCCGGCCAATCCCTACTGGTCACCGGAACCCTCGGCGGTGCCCACCACGGCAAACACCTTAGCTTCATCCCTCGTGTGAAACAGACCGACTGGTTGGTTTCCAATTTCAAACCGGCCGCGATGATGGACGTATCAGACGGTTTGGCGAAGGATTTGCCGCGTCTGGCGATGGCGAGTGGGTGTGGGTATGTGTTGGAGCGGGGGGCCTTGCCGCGGAGTGAGGGCTGCAGTGAGGAGCAGGCCTTGGGAGACGGGGAGGATTACGAGATGCTCATGGCGATGGATGGGGCGGTGGTGCCCGAATTGCTGCGGGCATGGGGCGAGGAGTTTCCAGAATTGCCATTGACGGTCATTGGTCATTTGGTCGAGTCTGGATCGGGAGAGACCCTGGGTGGGGGCTGGGATCATTTTGCAGGGGAGGTGAGGCATGAAAACACCTGAGGTGAATCCCGCGCTGGAGACTCTGCTGCGGATTTTTTCCGAAGAGGGTGGCGTGGAGGTAGCGGAGCGGGCCTTGTTTCTGGGGGCGGAAGCGCATCCCGCATTGGCTACCTGGCCTGGGGTGACCGGCTGGCAGCCGTTCAAGCCGCTGGCGGAGGCGTGGGATCGTGCCGGGTTCCCGCGTGAGGATGAGTTACCGGACGGGAAATGGCCGCTGGTTCTCGTGCTGCCGGGCAAGTCCCGGGATGAAACGCTTGGCTGGTTTGGGCTGGCACACGAGCGTCTCGCACCGGGAGGCCGGATGGTTTGTGCGATGCCCAACACCACGGGTGCGGGCCGGTTTGAAAAAGAGCTCGCAGGCGCGACCGGAGGCTTGGTATCGCTTCAGAAACACAAATGCCGGGCGTTTCATGCGGCGGATGATGGTCAGTGGAATTCAACGCGGTTTGCCGAATGGAGGACACTCGTCGAGCCACGCGAAATTCCCGGCACCGGATGGCTTACCCAAGCGGGGTTGTTCAGCAGCCAACACGCTGACCCCGGCTCGCAACTGCTGGCCAGTCATCTGCCGGCCCAGCTCCATGGCAAGGTCGCCGATCTCGGCGCGGGCTGGGGCTATCTGGCGGATGCTGCGCTGCGACGCTGCCCCGGCATCAAGCGGCTGGATTTGTTCGAGGCGGATTACCGTGCGCTGGCCTGCGCACGCCACAATCTAACAACCTATGCCGCGCGCGATGTCAGCTTCCACTGGCACGACGTCACCACCGGTCTGCCCGGCACCTACGATGCGATCGTGATGAACCCGCCCTTTCACAGCGGAGTGGCAAGCGATATCGATCTGGGCCGCGCGTTTCTAACAAGCGCCTTGGCTGCGCTCGCCCGCGGGGGCAAGCTGCTGCTCGTGGCCAACCGTCAATTGCCGTATGAGGCCGTTCTGCAAGCCAGCGGGCTGGCCTGGCGCAAGGCCGCCGAGGATGAGACCTACAAACTGCTCTTCGCCGACAAACACTCATTCAGGGCCGCGTATCACTGATAAGCCATCCCCTATAACTGCTGCCCACCCCATGAAACTCGTCAAACTCCTTGCCAATCTTGGCTATGGTTCGCGTAAGGAAGTGCAGCGTTTCATTCGATCCGGGGCGGTGACCGATGACCGCGGGCGAGTTTTAGGCGAGGGAGAATTGCCACCGCACGAGTGCATCCGCTTCCGCGGTGAGCCGCTCGATCCCCGGTCACCGCTCGTGGTGGTCCTGCACAAACCGGACGGTTACACGTGTGGTTCGGAGGATCCCGGCGCGACGATCTATGATTTGCTGCCGGAGAGATTTGCCCACCGCAATCCGGGACTCAATCCGGTCGGTCGTCTGGACAAGGACACCACCGGCTTGCTGCTGCTCACGGATGATGGCAGGTTGCTTCACCGCATCATCCACCCGAAGTCGGGTTGTTTGAAAATCTATCATGCCACGCTCGACCGGCCATTGGGTGGGCATGAAGGGGATCTGTTCGGATCCGGCACCCTGATGCTCAATGGCGAGAGCAAAGCCCTGCTGCCCGCGCAATTGATGGTGATCGACGACAAACAGGCCCTCGTCACCCTGCATGAGGGCCGATACCATCAGGTCCGCCGCATGTTCGCCGCAGCGGGAAACCACGTCACCGCGTTGAAGCGCATCTCGATCGGCGGGCTTTCCCTGCCGGACGATCTCGAAGAAGGCGAGTGGCGCGAACTCACCGCAGATGAACTCTCGCGGGTTTTCACCCGAGCCGACACGAAATTACAAGGGCATGACCGCGCCTTCTGTTAGAACCCGCCACCGCCGCCAGCGCGCTGAGCGGGGCGGGCGGATCAAATGACCGGGCGACCGGTGGTGCGGAGTCCGCCGCCGCCGCCTGTGCTCAGGAAGCGGTAATAGACTTCCAGCATGAGGGTGCAAAGGCAGGTGCGGTAGAGATCATCGCTCGTATAAAGGGGAGCCACCGCACGGATCTTCTGTCCACCGCCAGGAACTTTCCATGAACCATCAGGACTTTGGTTGTTGAGGAGTTGATCGCGGAACGTGTTATTGTATTGTTTCCAGTCATCGCCACCCTTCTGCATCATCGCCTGGGATTCATAATAGTGGCCATAGAGGTCGGCATATTCGCCGTTGTATTCGAACTTGCTATTTTCCAGCAGGTATTTGGCACCTTTGCTCACTTCAGAGCGCGCACCTTTGCCCCACATCTGGTTGCATAGCATGCCGGCACCTGTTAGGGTGTAATAATCCAGTCCACCGGAAAGACTGGTATTGGTGTATCCAAAACCGCCGCTGGTCTTGTCCTGTTTGGAGTTGACGTATTTGAGTCCGAGGTCGATGGACTTGGTCATGCCGCGGAACTTGATGCCCGTGTGGCTAATAGCGCGGAGAGCCTGGATCTGCCATGCGACGATCGAAGTATCGGTGTGACCATTTGAGAGCAGGTAGCCGTATTCCCAGCCACCGTCGGCATTTTGGCTGTCCAGGATGAACTGGCCGGCCTTTTCGACGACTTCCCGGAGGAAAGGGATATCGGTTTTGATTTCCTTGCAGAACGTGAGGGCTTCTCCGAGCGCATAAGTGGCGATGCCGTGCTCATAGGCCCAGTGCTGTTCATAGACAAACCTGGTCGCCATGCGACCATCGTTTTTCATGCCGATGTTGACCAGATAGATGATGCCTTTCATGCAGGAATCACCGAACTCCTCGGAGACGGGAGTTTCGCAGTGGCCGAAATATGCCAGCAGCGCCAGACCGGTCATGGCCACCTTGAAATTGCCATCGGAGAACGAGCCATCGGCTTTCTGGTTGCTTTTGAGCCAGCGCAGCGCCTTGACGACGGCTTCCTCACATTGCGGGTTGCCGCCGTTTTCCTTGAGGCGCTGGAGGCGGTCGTCTTTGGAGCAGCGTTTGCGCATGCTTTCGGGAATGAGGCCGAAGAGTTTGCCCGCGCCCATGCCGGTGCTGAGGCCCACGCCGTTGCCACTGCCGTTACCGAAGCCCTTGCCGACGCCGGCACCGCCGAGACCGCCGGACGGTCCGCCGCTATCCAGCGAACTCAGGGCGGACATTTCGCCGAAGTTGTCACCCGGATCCGGGATGGTGTAATTCGATTGCGCGTTTTCCGCAAAGACCCGTTTGACGTTGGTGGTCGGCGTGATTTGCTGGCGTTTCTTGGTATTGACCTTGGTTTCCGCACCACGTTCGCCGCCGCCACCGCCGGGCGGCATGAAATCGATTTTCTTTTCCGGTTCGCGGATGACTTGGAAGATCCACAGGGCACCGAGAATGAGCACGATGGCATGGAGCACGAGCGCAATGGTCAGCGACGGGCCACCCCATTGATCCCAGAACCGATTGCGTTTTTTCGCAGGTTCGGAAGGAGCGGAATCTTCGATCGGAAGGATGGGGTCGGGTTCGTCCATGGCAGGAATGGGAGTAAGGGGTTTGGATCGTCGGGGATGGTGGAATGCCGGTCTGGAAAATCAGCCGGGGTGCGTGGGGTCCGGCAGTGGATTCAACGTTCCAGACTCACTCACATTAGGCTCATTTGCAAAAAAACGCGGTCATTTCTCCTTAGTCCGGGGCACTGGCCTGGAAGGAGACATTGCTGATCTTGGCGCGGCTGAGGGCATCCAACACCTGCACAATGCGTTCATACTTGGCTTGTTCATTGGCATAGATCGTCACCAGCACCTCGGCCTTGGAGGCATCGCTGCTCTGCTTGAGTTGGACCAGATTGCCGGCAAGTTCGGGAAGCGTGGGGATGGTCGGATTGTCCAACGGTTCCTCGTTCAGATAGACCTGTCCATCGTCCTCAATGCGGATGGCGATTTCATCCGGCAGCGAGGTGGCGGTAACGGCCTCGACCTTGCCGGGGAGTTTGGTGTTGTGGGCGTTCTCGATCTTGACCGCGCCGGCCATCACCATGAAATACAACATGATGACGAACACCACGTCGATCATCGGTGCAATCTGGAAACCCAAATTGACCTCGGAGGATGCCTTCTTCTTTCTATGTCTGGCCATTGGATTTTAGTCTTTGTTAGATGCGGCGAACGAGATATCCGCGATTCCACCCTCACCCACCACGTTCATGACGCGCTGGATGTCGATGGCAGGGACGGCCTTGTCGCCGCGGACGACCACACGGAGCTGTGGATCCTTGAGTTTCTTCGCCTGCAGCACGCCGACCAGTTTGCTCAGATCCGCGGTGTAATCAAAGTCGTCCACCTTGATGACCGACTTGCTCGCGCCCTTGGGCCATGCGACGTTGACGGCGAGTTCGTGTTTGGTCATTTCCGGGTTGCGTTTGGCGGCGTTGGGCGAAACCGGCAGGACGATATCCTTGTCCACCTTCAACACTTCCGCCGAGGTGATGCTCATGAAGAAAATGAGCAACACCAGCAACACGTCGATCATCGGAGCGATTTGGAACTCCGGTTCGCCGCTTTCACTGCTTCCGCCGCCGCCTGCCATGGAATCTGGGGATTGGGTTAGGGTTTGTTAGAAAGAACGGGCTCAGCCTTCCGCCGCAGCGAATTCGTCGGGTTGCGGATCGGTCATCCAGTTGGGCAGGGCGGCATAGGTGGCTTCCTGGCCGACGTCGGCATCCTTGAGGTATTCGTAAGGGGCGTTGCGGAAGAGTCCTTCGGCTTCGCGCTCGAGGTGGTGGATGCCGCCCTGGAGTTTGTTGCGCAGGAAGTAGAAGGCCATGAATGCCGGGATGGCGATGAACAGACCGGCGGCGGTGGCGATGAGCACCTCGCCGATGTGTTCGGAGAGTTTGGTGGGATCGCCGATGCCCGAGGAACCGAGGACCTCGAAGGCGCTGCGCATCCCGGAGACGGTGCCGAGCAGACCAACCATCGGGCTACAAACCCCGATAACCGAGAGGTAGTTGATGCGGGTTTGCAGGGTGGAGCTGATTTTTTCCACTTCGGAGAGCAGGGCTTCTTCGGTGGCGTTTTTGCCGTGGCCGATGGACGCGAGGGCGGCGCGCACGACTTCCGCGAAGGGGCTCACGGAGGCTTTCATCGCCTGATAGGCACCGAGATAGTCACCGGCGATGAACGCGCGGCGGGCGGTTTGCACATCGTTGACGGGCGTCATTTTCTTGGCATTGGTGCGCAGCCAGATGTCGATGGTCAGCCAGACGGTTCCGACCGAGAAGAGGCCGATGATATACATGCACCATCCGCCTTGGGCGAGCACTTGCAGGAAGGTTTTTTCCGTGACTTTACCAGCGGTGGCGGCATCCGCCGCGTAGGCCGTTAGAGGGATGAGCAGCAGGGCGATGATGGCAACAGGATTGATGGATTTCTTCATGATGGGATGGTTGAGAGGTCTGGGACGGATGGTGGACGATTACTTGAGACTTTCAAGGCGCTTCTTTGCTTCCTCGGCGAGCACGGTGCCCGTGGCATCGCGCACGGCCGTGGTGGCCAGGGCGAGGGCTTCCTCGCGCTTGCCCTGGTTGGCTAGCAGGTCGGCCGCTTTTATTTCGGCGGCGGCATTGAGGATCACGCCCCCGGTGGGAAAGACGCAGGGAACCATCAGATAGGCTTCGAGGGCCTGCGCGTCGCGGCGTTTTTCCCGGAGCAATTCGCCGCGGAAGAACGAGGCATAGGCGCTCACATCGGCAGGGATGTTGTCACCGGTCGTGAGATCGCGCAGTGGAATCTCGCGTTCCTCAAGTTTGGCGAGCGGGGAGATCAACAGGGCTTTGCCCAAGGCGACAATGGGATCAAGACCCTGGGTCGGGGCGCTATCGGAAATTTCCTTGCCGAGTTTGACACTGAGACCGGCGTCACCATTCACGGCATAGGCTACCAGGAGGACGCGCGCGGCTTCCAACCAGAAACTTCCGTAAACATTGGCGGTGACCTTGTGCTGGGCAACCACAGGTTCAAGAAGCGTCTGCGCCTGCTTGGCCTTGGCCTTGTCATTGAGAAGGATGGCGAGGGCTTGGTTGATTTGGGGGGGCTTATCGCCGTACACATGGTCTGCGGTTGCCAAGGGAATGCGTTGTCCATCGGTGAATCCGTCACCCGGGGTTTTCACCACGAATTGGTCCTTCTGGAGGATCACGGAGGTGATGGGGATGGCCTTGCCGTTTTGGAAGACGATTTTGTTGTCCGCAGCCTTGGCCACGGAGGACCAGGAAACCGCAGCGACACAGGCCGCGACAAAAGAAATCCGGGAAATGAACGTAGAGTGCGTCATGAGAGGAGATTAATTGGAGATGCCGATCATTTCGCGCGCCTTTTTACACTCGGCGGTTTTCTGGAGTTTCGGGTGTTCGGCGAGAGCCCTGAGGGTATCCTGGGACTGGGTAACATCACCGAGTTCCTTCAAGATTTCGAAGGCCTCCCAATAGGCGTCCGCGCACAAGTCGGGCAAGCTCTGGAAGGCGATGTAAATGCGTTGGTAGGTGCCGTGGGCCTTGGCGAGGAAATCGTGGGCCTCAGCGCCGGTGGCCTTGGCCGCCTGTTTCCGGTAAACCAAGGCGAGTTGGAGGTAGGCCTTGGCGGCGATGGCACCGCGGAACAACTTGTCGCCCACCATCTGTTGGGCCAGAGTGGAGGCGGACTCGAGTTTATCGAGTTCCACGAGGGCCTGGAGTTTGCCGAGGGTGGTTTCCGCGATCTTGGAGGTGCCTGCATTGTTTTCCAAGGCATCTTCAAAAATCCTGAGGGCTTCTTCCGGTTTTTTGCGGGCCAATGCGATATTGCCCAAACCGACGGGGCCGGCGTCCGAATACATCGAATCGCTGTAACGATCCTTGAGCCGTTTGTACATTTTTTCCGCGCCTTCCAAATCGCCTTGTTTGAGCAGGATATCACCGCAAACCGAGAGCAGCGCGGCACTCAGGCCGGTGGGATCACTGGCATTGCTGGTGGCGATGCCTTTCAGATAGATATCCGAGAGGTCCCCTCGCTTGCACAATTGGGCGAGGCGCGCCCGGGCATAGTAGATGCGGGCTGCGGTGGTGGCATTCTCATGGCCGGTCACGATCTTGTTGAGCAAGTCCGTGAGTTGTTTGTCGATGGCAGGGAGGTCGATCTCCGAGGCCTTCTTGCGCGGCACCAAGCATTTGACGAGTTCGTCGATGAGGTATTCGACCTGTTCGCTGCTGGGGTCTCCAATGCGGGCCTTGAGCACGCTGCCGAGTAGTTCGGCCGCTTCCGGTGCCCGGCCCTCCCGGGCATAGCCCTTGGCCACCTCGGTGGCGGAGATCAGCGCCAAGGGGCTCTGGGGTTTGGCTTTGAGAAACTTCCCGTGGAGTTCGGCGACGGCTTTCCAGTCTTTGCGGCCCTTGAGGATGCTCGTGGCGGTATCGAGGGCGTATTGCACGACATCGTCCGGGCTCTCCGTCCAAACCGCCTGGTCATAACAATCCAGCGCGAGTTTTTCGTAGTTCTTGGAGTCCTCGTCGGTCTTGGCCAATTCCATTTTCTTCCGATAGGTATCGGCCATCAGGCAGAGCATGGGACCGTTGGCGAGGTCGCCGGGGTGTTCCTTGAGGAAGGTGCCGAGGTCGCGGATGATCTTGTCGTTCTGGTTGGTCTCCTTGTCGTTGAAGTCGATGAATGAGAGCCGGTATTGCATGTCGCCGGCGTAGCGGCCGCCGGGGTATTTGGCGAGGTAGTTGCGGCAGGAGGCGAGGGTCTTCTTGTAGTCGTTGCTCAGGAAATTCGACATGGCCACGTAATAGGACGCGGTCTCGACGAAGTCGCTGTTAGGATAATTCTTGAGGAACCTTTCAAACAAGGGGGTGGAGTCCTTTAAGAGTGCCTGCTGGAAGAACGAGACTGCTTGATAGAAAACGTAGCGTTCCATGTTCTCCGACTTCGGGAACTTGGATTCAAGACCGCGGTAGAAATTGCCCACTTCCGTCCACTTCCCGCTCTGCACGAGCACCTCACCCGCCAGCGTGGCCACTTGTTCGATGCGCTCGGAATTCGGGAACTTGCGCATGAAGAGATCGCATTTTTCCTTGATGCCTTCGATGTCCTGGCGCTTGTTGAGGATGATGATTTCCGCGTAAGCGGCGGTTTCCGCATCGGGGGATGCCGGGTATCTTTCGCGCAGGGCGTGGAAGCAGGTGAGGGCTTCCTCATCGCGTTTGAGGTAGAACAGGCAGCGACCGCGGCGCATCAGGATGGCGGCATCGAGATCGGGCTTGTCCTCGATGGTTTTCATGGCGGTCTCGGCGAGACGGATCGCCGGTTTGAGCGCGTTGGCCAATTCCCCTGCATTGGTGTGTTGGGATAGGGGCTTGCCGCGTTCGGCTTCCACCCGGTCCTCCAGGATTTTTAAATTTTTGCGCATGGTATCCAGTGCCGCATTCTGGATGGCCAGGATCTGGTTGCGCGGCTGCACCGCGCGGTAAACCACCAGCGCGCTCTCATAATTTTCAGCGGTCATCAGTTCGTCACCGTTCACGATGACCTGATTGGTGAACCAGGCGATGGCGTCACGCACGCCGGGTTGGTTGGAAATGCGTTCGAGGTAGGCGGCGAAGTCCTCGAGTTTGCCGTCGGCCATCAAGCGGATGGCCTCCACGGCCGCCGTGGTTTGCTGGGGACTGCGGACATCCGAACCCATCAGGCTTTTGAGAATTTTGAGGGCTTCGTCATGTCGGCCAAGATCGGTGTAAACGCTCGCCAGCCAGAACCCTGCTTCTGACTTGAACCGGGCATCCTCGGCGGCCTTGCGGAGCGGGCCGAGCGCGGCTTCTTTTTTCCCTTTCGATTCCTGCAACATCAGGGCCCTGCCCAATCCGAGCTGACAACGCGAAGTGTATTCACCGTTGGGATAGCGCTTGGCACAATCTTTGAAGGCTTCCTCGGCTTCCGGCAGGTTGTTGCTCAGCAGGTTGCCTAGACCGATGTAGAAATAGAGCAGTTCATAGGGGGCTTCCTTGCCGGGCCCCAGGGCTTTGAGCAATTCCTGGATTTTGGTGATGGCCGTGAAGTAATCCTTGTCCCCGAATGCCTTTTCCGCCTCATTGAAAAGGCGGTTCAAGGTGGCCGGTGAGGTCACTGGCGGCGGAACCACTGGAGCTGGCGCTTCAGCAGGTTGCGCCTTGTCATCTTTTTTGTCATCTTTCTTGCCCTCCGTTGCGGGTGGCTTGGGGTCCTTGCCATCGGGCTTGCCCGGCGGTTTGGGTCCCTGGGCATCCACAGGGGTGACAAGGCCAGTGAAAATCATGACCGCGACAAACGCGGGGAATCGTAGCGGTTTAAACGACATACTATTGGGTTCGCCGAGGTAACTTCTGCCGAGGTTGGTCTGTCAAGCCGGATTTGCTTGATTTACCCTAGCTGGGGTTGAATTTATCCGCATGCATTGACAATTGTCATTTATTTTTTAAAATTTTTTCGGGTGGGTGAGCGGCACGGGCGGTGCGCACTAAACCCGCAGCACGATTTGTTCCCCGGGTCCGTGGACGCCTTCGATGAGGATGCCTTCGACATCGGCGGTCTTGGATGGGCCGGTACACCAGATGATGTTAGGGCTGTCGCCGAGGGCGGCGAGGGCGTCCGGGATGCTGCGGTGGATTTCCGCGCGCTCTAAGACCGCGATGTGGACCCACGGCGAGAGGGCGGCGAGGCGGTGCGAGGTGCGCTGGTCGTCGATGATGACCGAGCCGGATTCCGCGATGACTCCGGTGGCGCGGGTGATGCCGAACTGATAGTCGTCATAGCGGCTGCGGTCATAGGTGGTTTCCACCGTGAGTCCGGCAGCGACGAGTTGGGAGCCGATGGATTCAAACAAGGCCGGATCGCAATAACCGCGGAGCTGGCCGGTGGACCGGAGGAAATCCGCCAGTTCCCGCACCGAGGTCATGGGCCTGCCATTCACCGCCTTGAAATTGCGGCAGAAGATTTCCCACAGGTCGGCACCCTCGAGTTTTGGCAGCGCATGGGTGATGCCGACGTCATAGTCCGGCAGCGGTGCCCGGGTCCGCAGGGTGCCCGTGGCGGTTTCGATGGCCTGATAGATGGTCGTGCGGGAGTTCATATGAAGTGGGGTGGAGGGAGAATAAGTCCTATAAGTCTTATAGGACTATGCAGTTGCCGCCGCCAGCGCCTGATCGAGATCGGCCAGGATGTCATCGATGTGTTCGATGCCGACGGACAGGCGGATGAGTTCGGGCGGGATACCGGCGGCGCGTTGTTGTTCCTCGTTGAGTTGGGAGTGGGTGGTGGTGGCCGGATGGATGGCCAGCGATTTGGCGTCGCCGACGTTGGCAAGGTGCTTGAAGAGCTTGAGGGAATCGATGAACTTCGCACCGGCCTTCGCACCGCCCTTGATGCCGAAGATCACCATCGAGCCGCCCTTGCCATGCAGGTATTTGTCATTGAGCGCGGCCTGCGGGTCCCCGGGCAGGCTGGGGAACCGCACCCACTCGACCTGCGGGTGGCTTTGCAAGTGGGTGGCCGTCAGAAGCGAGTTTTGGCAATGGCGTTCCATGCGCAGCGGCAGGGTTTCGATGCCTTGCAGGGCGATCCATGCGTTGTCCGGCGAGAGGCAGGCGCCGAGGTTGCGCAGCGGGCCGGTGCGCATGCGCAGGATGTAGGCCAACGGTGCCAGAGGCGCGGGCAGGTCATGCCCCCAGCGCAAGCCGTGATACGAGGGGTCCGGCAGGTCAAATAGCGGATGCTTGCCACCCGCCCAGTTGAATTTCCCGGAGTCGATGACGATGCCGCCGATGCCCGTGCCGTGGCCACCGAGCCACTTGGTCAGCGAGTGGACGACGACATCCGCGCCGAAATCGATGGGTTTTGTGAGATAGGGGGTGGAGAACGTGGAATCCACGATGAGCGGGAGGCCCTTGGCGTGGGCGATGGTGGCGATGGCCTCGAGGTCGGAAATTTCCAGGGCGGGGTTGGAAACCGACTCGCAGAACAAGGCGCGGGTGTTTTCATCGATGGCGGCGGCGAAGTTTTCCGGGTGCTTGGAGTCGACGAAGCGCACTTCGATGCCGAGCGCGGGCAGGATGTCCTTGAACTGCGTGTAGGTGCCACCGTAGAGATTGCGCGCGGAAACAATGTTGTCACCCGCTTGGGCAAGGTTGATGATCGAATAGAAGATCGCCGAGGTGCCGGAGGCGACGGCCAGGCCCGCGGCTCCGCCTTCGAGCGCGGCCACACGTTGTTCTAACACATCGTGTGTGGGGTTCATCAGGCGCGTGTAGATGTTCCCGAGTTCGCGCAGGGCGAAGAGGTTGGCGGCATGCTCGGTGCTGTCGAACACATAAGAAGCCGTGCGGTAAACCGGCACCGCACAGGCATGAGTGGTGGGGTCCGAGGAATATCCGGCGTGCAGGCAGAGCGTTTCAAGATGCATGGTGGGAATGGGGTCGGGAGTCAGGCTTATCGGGCGAAAGCCAACGACAGAAGAAGCCAGGAACCGGTGGGAGTCAAGCGCCTGTCGGCCCGCCCGATCAGGCGCTCCGGGCGTTTGGCTGGCTAAGACCGTGCGGCATAAAAACCGTGGCGGACATCGGATTTCCGATTGATGATTGTTGATTTTGGATTTT
>CAYWLC010000085.1:0-12470 GCA_964458895.1 uncultured Luteolibacter sp.
CGACGGCGGCGGTGAACATGATGGGGGCGGTTTCCCCGGCCACGCGGGTGATGGCGAGCAGCGATGATGTTAGAATTCCGGGTAGGGAGAAGGGCAGCACGCATTTGCGGATGGTCTGCCAGCGGGTGCCGCCCATGGCGAGCGATGCGTCGCGGAACCCCTGCGGGACGGCCCGCAGGGATTCCTCCGCCGCGGTGATGATGACCGGCAGGATCATGCAGGCCAGCGTGGCGCATCCGGCGATGAGCGAGGAGTTCCACCCCTGGAAACTGATCACATAGTTGCTGATGAAGAGCGGCACCGTCAGCAGTGAACGGTCGGATGGTTCGCAGGTGATGACCGGCACGGCGAGCACGAACACCGCGAAACCGAAGAGGCCGAAGACAATCGAGGGAATGCCCGCAAGGTTGAGGATGGCCAGCCTGACGGCATGGATGAACGGGCTTTGTTTGGCATACTCCGCCAGATAGATCGCGGCGCTGACCCCGAAGAACAGCGCGAGAGTGATCGCACCGATGGTCAACAGCGCGGTGCCGACGATGGGGCCGACGATGCCGCCGCCCGAATAGGAGAAGGTTTGTTCGTTGTATAAACTTTCCCCGGGATGAGCGTTGATATAGTCGTTGTATTGTGAGGCCGGGAGTTGGTGGCGGACACCGTGCGGGTCGTCAAAGACGTGCAGGGTTTCGTTTTTTGATGTTAGAAACGCGGTGTCGATGAACGGGAATTTCGTGGTGCAGATGGCCGGCGCACCATCGACGATGATTTTGGCGAAGAGCGCCACGGCAATCACGACGATGAAGTAAGTGATCGAAGCGAGCAACAGACGCACCAAAAGGTCCTTGAAATGTCCTTTTGGCGGGCCTTTGCGGATGAGTGATTCCGGGTTGAGCATGTGATGTCAGATCACTTGGGCGCGGGTTTGAAGAAATGGTGGGCGGTGGCGTTGATGGCGAGAACGATCACGAACAGCAGGATGCCCACCACGAAGAGCGCGCGGTAGTGGACGCTGCCGACCGGGACCTCGCCGAGTTCCTGGGCGATGATGCCGGTGAGCGTGTGAGTGGGTTGGAAGACGGTGCCCAGGCCCGCAGAGAAGTCCGGAATCTTGATACGGTTGCCGGCCACTAACAGAACGACCATGGTTTCCCCGATCACGCGGCCGAATCCTAACAAGACGGCCGCCAGGATGCCGGAGAATGCGGCGGGGATCATCACGCGGAAGGTGGTTTGCACGCGGGTGGCCCCCAGCGCCTCCGAGGCTTCGGCAAAGGCGGAGGGCACGTTGTTGAGCGCGTCTTCGGCCAGCGAGAAGATGGTGGGGATGCTCATCAGCGCGAGCAGACATCCGGCGGTGAAGATATTGAGGCGTTCCTCGATCGGGAATCCGGGGACCCAATGGAAACAATCCATCACCGAGATATCCCGCAGCACGCTGCCGAACACCAGAATGCCCACGAAGCCCAGCACCACCGAGGGGATGGCCTGGATAAACTCGATGACGGGTTTGACCAGAGCCTGTTCGCGCGGCCGGGCGAACTGGTTGACATAGATCGCGGAACCGATGCCCACGGGAATGGCCAGCAGGAGGGCGACGATGGAAATCATCAGCGAGCCCGCCGCCAGCGGGAGGATGCCGTAGAAGTCCTGCCACTCACCGCCGGTGACCCAGTCCTTTCCCGTCATAAACGAGAGAATCGCCTCGCTCAGCGGCACCGGCTTCCGGGGATCCCATTGCTTGATTTTGTCCGGGGTGGCGGCGAGGTCTGTTAGGAAAACCGGCCACGCGTAACGCGCGGCCCGCAGCAGGCGCATGGCCTCCGGCTGTGAGAGTGACTGGGGCAAGTCCTTGAGCAGTGCGGACGAGACCTGTTGGAGTTGTTCATGCAGGCGGATGCAGTCCGGTCTACGTTCTGCCAGAGTCTGGATGGGTCCTTCGAGGTCCGGCTTTTCAGCAACGGCGGCGTTGGCATCTTCCATCAACTTGGCGCGTTCCACGGGATCTTTGGCATTGGAGGCCGCAAGCAACAGCGTCCTGCGGTTCCGCTCAAGGATGTCGGCATTCTGGATTTTCTCCTTGGTGGCGCTGACCGACTCGGTCATTTCAGAAATATTGGAACCAAGGTCCGTGCCGGCAGACGAGAATGCGTCGATGGTGTTGCGGAACGATTGGAGAGGCTCGGAGTGTTGTAGTTGCGCGGTGGCGAGTTGTTGCGCGAGACGGGCGACGAGATCCGGGTCTGCGGTGTCCTCGGGCTTGCGCGTGCGGAGGGATTCGATCAGGCCGGAGCGCTCGGAGGCGTTCAGGTGGGGAGTGGGTGGCAGCGAGATGAGGGCCTGCTCGCATTGTTTTTCAAAATTGGCACGCAGGATGGCATGCATGCCCGAATTGGCGGTGGTTTGCGCCTGGGGGTTGTTCAGGATCAGTTCGCGGGTGGGTGCCGTTTGGTCGGACCAGGCGTTGAAGAGCAGGCTTGCTTCCTGTGATCGTCGCATTTCCGCGGCGCACTTGCCGTTGATTTCCGCGTAGTATGCCCGGTTGAGCAAGCTGGCGAGCTGCTCATGTTCTGTTAGGTTCTTGCGCGAGATATCGACGAATTCAAGACCTGCGATGCGGTAGGTTTCCAGTTCGCGGCGGTATCCGGGAAAGAAGCCGGCACCTTCCTTGAACAGGAAGACGATAATCAGGACGAGGATGACGATGGTCAGGCCGGCATTGGACGCAAAGAAATACTGGATCAGACGTTCAAAGGAGAACCCCCGGCGCTGGAAGCGGTGGTCTGGCCGGGGTGCTTGGATATCTTTTGGGGCCATGTGTGCCGGGAGGAGTAAACTACAGGCTTTTATGCATGCAAAGGGTCATCGCTGAACGAGGCAGCGATGACCTTTCTTGAGGGATCTGCAAACCCCCGGTGCCATGAATATCAGTTTTTGATGAATCCGACTTTTTCAACGATCGTCTGACCGGCAGGAGATTTGGCGAAGTTGATGAAGGCCTCTGCTTCGGGCGTGGGTTTGTCCGGGGCATAGAGGAAGCACAGGCGCGCGTAGGCGTATTTCCTGGCGTTCTGGGCCACGGCTTCGACACCATCGATGACTAGGGCTTTGGTGCCCGGAGTTTTCGAATAGGCCAGGCCGACATAACCGATGCCGTTTTTGTTTTTGGCGACTTCCTGGGCGATTTGCTCGTTGCCGGCCATTTTCAGCGAGTTGGACGGATAGTCACGGCCGCCCATGGCGAGTTTCTGCCAATCCTTGTAGGTGCCGGAGGAGGTGTTACGGGTGTAGATCGAGATGGAGCCCGGGGCACCACCGATTTCCGACCAATCCTTGATTTGGCCGGTGAAGATTCTAGCCACCTGGCCTTTGGTTAGACTGGAAAGCGGGCTGTTTTTGTTCACTAGCACGCAGATCATATCGTGGCAGATCGGGTGTTCCTTGAGATAAACACCCTTGGTGCGGCAGTTGGTGAATTCGTCCTCTTTCACCTTGCGGGAGGACATGCCGATTTGCGCGGTGCCGTTGGCCAGCGCCGGGAAGGCGGTGGATGAGCCTTCCGCGGCGATTTCGAATTTGACGCCCTTGTTGCCGGCGGCCTTGAAGGCTTCCGCAAGCTGGGGGACGAGTTTCGCGCCGAGGGTGTCTGAACCCTTGATGCTTAGGGTTTGCGCTCCGGCCATCGTGACGAGGGCGGAGGCTGCGATCAGTGTGCTGATGTGTTTCATGTGTTGGTGGGCAGGGGTGTTTCAGTATGGGGATGTATGTTAGAAATACATGCGCAAGCCGCTGAGGAACATGTAGCCGCTGTAGTCACCGCCTCCGAGGTGTGAATACTCGACGCCCTGCATCAGCTTGAGCTTGCTACCATGGATGTAGTAGTTTAGCCCGAGGTAGGCTGCGGAATAAGTGTTGCCTTTTTTATCCGTGCTTGGAGCCGACGCTTCATAGCGGCTTGGCAGGGACACGCCGTTCGGTTCCGCGCTGGCAATGCATTCGAGGCGGCCGACGAGTTGGAGGCCGCTGGCAATGAAGTAGGACGGGATAATGCTGAAGCCGATCACATCGGACTGGGCGAGTTGGACGGTTTTTGCCCCTTGTTCGGCGGAACCGGTGTAGCCGAAGCCGTATTGGAGATCGGTGGTCAGACCGAAGCGTCCTTGGGTGATGTCATTGGATAGACAGATCGCATCGGTGAAAGCCGGCGATTTGGGTGGCGAGTAGTTGGCGTCGGATTGGATTGCGGCGAAGCCCGGATCGGTGTTGTGCAGATAGCGGATGGAGACCACGGCGGAGTCCAGTTTGGCTTGTGCCGAGTAATTGTAGCCGATTTTACCCATGAAGAGGGCGCCAGCGTCGAACTGCGAGAATTCACGGACCCGGTCGTTGCCATAAACACCGAATTCGTAGAGCCAATGCTTCCGGATGCCTTTCCCACTCGCCCAGATGCCTGTTAGATTTCCCGGGAAGAGGGTGTCGTTGATGAGGCTGCGTTCGAAAGTCAGGATATCCTTGGAGGAGATTTCCTCTTCGCGGGCGAACTTGATTTCCTGTTTGCCGATGGAGATGTTGAGTTCATCCGATGGCGCGTAGGTCAGGTAAAGATCGTAGATATCCTTGTAGAGGGTGTGACCTGGGCCGGCACCGTCAAGCCCGTCGGTATCGACGTCGATCTGGCCTTCGAGTTTCCAATCGTGGAACCAGCGGGTTTTGGCACCGAAGTAGGCGCGGCGCGCTTCGATCTGATCGCCCCACACGGATTCGTTGTGGTTGGCGTCCTTGTAGTCGCTCATGTCGAAGTGACCGTTGTTGGAATGGCCATCGAAGTATTGCACCTGCAAGCGGCCTGTCAGGGAGAACTCCTGGAGGATCGGATTGTTGTCATCCTTGTAAAGGGTGGCGGCGGACCAAATCTTGTCCATGGTGGTTTCGCCGGGGAACTTGCCAAGCAGCAGGCCGGTGGCGGTGCTGGGTGAGGCGGTTTCGGGAGTGACGGTGGATTCGTTGCCGGCGAATGCCGGGATGCAGCCAAGCAGGCTTGAGGCCAGGATGGCACGGCGGATGGATGGGATAGTTTGCATATCGTTGGTGAAGTGCGGCGAGCGCGAGGGAGAGATACAAGGCCCGATTTAGGCTGGGAATCGAGCTAATGTGACAAAATTGTCACATTAGGGGGGCAGATATCGGCATGGGGTTCAGCATTTTTTCTCCACCTCGATGACAAACTTGGTTTCCACGCCCG
The DNA here is from genome assembly GCA_964458895.1 of uncultured Luteolibacter sp. GTDB lineage: Bacteria > Verrucomicrobiota > Verrucomicrobiia > Verrucomicrobiales > Akkermansiaceae > Luteolibacter. The sequence goes on from CAYWLC010000085.1 coordinate 5,240, forward strand.
GCACGGAGGACACGGTGATGGTGCCGCCATGGGCTTCGATGGCGCGTTTGACGATGGAGAGGCCGAGGCCGGTGCCTTTGATTTCGCGCTGTGAGTGGTGTTTTTCGACGCGGTAGAAGCGGCGGAAGATATGGGGCAGGTCGGCGCTCGGGATGCCGATGCCGTTGTCGGAAACCCAGATGCGGTGGAGTTGGTCCGTATCGTGGCAGCCGATTTCCACCTGGAGTCCGGGGTGGGGGTTTTGTTTGAGCGAGTTTTCGACAAGATTGAAAAGCACTTGGGTCCAGTAAAACCGGTCACCGTGGAGGACGGGTCCCTCGCCGTCCATCGTGATCTGGATCTTGACACATTGGGAGCGGATGACCGATTCCAGGCGTTCAAGCACGTCATTGACGCAGGAGCGGAAGCGGAAGGGTTCGATCTTGAGCGAGTTGGCCTCACCGGATTCCAGGCGGGAGATGACCAGCATGTCCTCGACGATGCGCGAGATGCGGTCCGAGTGTTTGCGCATGATGGAGAGGAAGTGGCGCGCCATGGTGGCGTCCCCGATCATGTTGTCGTCTAACAAATTTTCCAGGTAGCCGTTGATGATGGCCATGGGGGTGCGGAGTTCGTGGGATGCGTTGGCCACGAAGTCCTTGCGGATTTGTTCCGTTTGATGTTCGGTGGTCACATCCCGGATGATGACGCGGGTGATCGGTTCGTTAGATTGTTGGGCAGGCAGGTGGGCGGCATCGATGATCCATGCGTTGATGCCGCGGTTTTCGAGATCTCCGCGGGGAGAGGATTGCTGGGGGAGCACGATGCGGGATTGCACGGCCTCGCCGGTTTCGAGGCAATGGAGCAGCGGGTCGGAGAGGCGGGGGTCGAGAAATGCCGCGCGGAACGGGCGGTTGACGATCTCACGGTCGCCGAAAAGCTCGCGAGCCGCCGCATTGGCGAAGAGTACGGTTCCGGCGGCATCGACTAACAGAAATGAGTCGCCAAGGGCGTCTAACAACCGGTTGCGCTGTTCGTTGGTGCGCGCGATTTCCTCTTCAAAATGGATTCGCATGGCGTGGAGTTGCGAGGAGGATTTTCCGAGGTCGCGGCGACGGCGGATTTCGGAAACCGTTAGAGCAATGAGTGCCGCGGTGGCGGTGGTGATGGCGATTTCGGTGATCATTTGGCGGTTTCAGCGATTTGATAGCCGATGCCGCGGACGGTTTCGATCCAAGATCCATGAGGTCCGAGTTTTTGCCGCAAGCGCTTCATGTGGGTGTCGAGCGTGCGGCTCTGGGCGGCATCGCTGTAGCCCCAGACGGTGCGCAGAAGGTCGTTGCGATCCTGGGGTTTGCCAGCGCGTTCGCAGAGAAAGAGCAACAGTTTGAACTCCGTGGAGGTGAGTTCGGCGGGTTCGTTGTCCAGATAGAATTTCAGGGCGTTTTTATCGAAACGGAACGGGCCGAACGTAAAATCCACGGTTCCGGGCGGGCCATCGGAGCGTTTCAGGACGGCCTGCACGCGCAGCATGAGTTCCTTCGGGCTGAAGGGTTTGGTGAGATAGTCGTCGGCTCCGGCTTCGAGGCCATGGATGCGGTCCTCGGTTTGGGCGCGGGCCGTGAGCATGATGACGGGAATGCCCGCACTGCGCGGGTCGCGGCGGATTTCGCGGAAAACCGAGTATCCGTCGCGTCCTGGCAGCATGAGATCGAGGATGATCAAATCCGGGCGTTCTCGTCGTGCGATTTCCGTGCCCTTGATGCCATCGTAGGCTTTGAGGACCTCGAAGCCAGCCCGCTGGAGATTGAATCCGATGAGGTCGGCGATGTCCTGTTCGTCCTCGACAATCAAGATGCGTTGCATTGCAGGGCAATGTTACGCAAGCGTCATAAGGGTTGGGAATCCGCAAATGTGACGATTTGGTCACAAAGGACGGTAGGCCGTTTTCGGCACCGGTTTGAGTGATCTTTGCTTTCCCATTGGGATGAGCCGGGCTAGTTACCTCCGGTGCGAGGTGGCCGGAACATACATGAAAATCCGAAGGTGTTTTTCACCCTTCTGTGGATGGTGTTTTTCCTGCAGGGGATGACGCCGGGTTTCTGGGTGCCGGGCCTGACCAACATCCTCATTGTCCGTAGCAAACAAGTCACCGCAGAAACCCTCAAGGCCGTTGATCAACTCACCCTCATCCTGCGCGCCGATGTGGATGATATATTATGTTAGATGCGATCCGCCGCGCCGACATCAACGTCGAGGAGGTGCGCAACATCGTCTTCGACGGTGCCGCCGCCGCAAGCTGCCGCATCCAACTCAATGCCAAACCGCCCGCATTTTTGTTAGAAACCCTGCTCAAGGGCAGCCCGGACATCATCGGCCTTGAATCCACCCGGCTCGGCGGGTGAGCCAGAGACCAGAATCCAGAGGCCAGAAAAGAGGAGCGTGGCGCAGTTCTTTGTCTGGTCTCTGGATTCTTGTCTCTGGCTTCTTCTCACAACATATGCCCCATGCGGGTGCGTTTGGTTTCGAGGTATTTCTCGTTATGGGGGTTAGAGGGCTGGAGGATGGGGAGTTGTTCGACGATTTCGAGGCCGTAGCCTTCGAGGCCGATGACTTTTTTGGGATTGTTGGTGAGCAGGCGGATGCGGCGCAAGCCGAGGTCGCTGAGGATTTGGGCGCCCATGCCGTAGTCACGCAGATCGGGAGCGAAGCCGAGTTTTTCGTTGGCCTCGATGGTGTCGAGCCCTTGTTCCTGGAGTTTGTAGGCGTGGATTTTGGCGGACAGGCCGATGCCGCGGCCTTCCTGGCGCAGATAGAGCAGGACCCCGCCTTCGCGGGCGATGTGTTCGAGCGCGGCGGCGAGTTGGCCGCCGCAATCGCAGCGCAGCGAATGGAAGACATCTCCTGTTAGGCATTCCGAATGCACGCGGACGAGGGTGGCTTTCGCGGGATCGATTTCACCGCGGCTGAGTGCGAGGTGGTGGCTGTCGTCGGTGACTACCCGATAGAGATGGCAATCGAACTCGCCGTAATCGGTGGGCATTTTAACGGTTTGCTCGCGGACGACGAGTTTTTCCGAGCGGCGGCGGTATTCGATGAGCTGGGTGATGGTGCAGGCCTTGAGGCCGTGGCGTTCCTGATAGGCGCCGAGGGTTCCCACGCGGGCCATGGTACCGTCGTCGTGGATGATTTCGCAAATCACGGCGGCTTCCGGCAAGCCCGCGAGGCGGGTGAGGTCGATGGCCGCCTCGGTGTGGCCGGCGCGGCGCAGCACGCCATCGGGCACGGCACGCAGCGGGAACACGTGGCCCGGTCTGACAAAGGATTCCGAATGAGCCGACGGATCGGCTAACATGCGTAATGTTAGAGCGCGGTCCGCCGCTGAGATGCCGGTGGTGATGCCACGTGCGGCATCCACGCTGACGGTGAAGGCGGTTTTCTGGCCCTCATGGTTGCGGCGGGTCATTTGCGGGAGGTTGAGGTCTTCGGTGCGACCGGCGGGCAGCGGTGCGCAGATCAAACCGCGGCCGTGTATGGCCATGAAGTTCACCATTTCCGCAGTGCAGAGCGCCGCCGCACCGATGAGATCCGCTTCGTTTTCACGGGAGGGGTCATCGGCGCAAATGACCATCCTCCCGGCGGCGATTTCGGCGATGATTTCATCGATGGGGCTGAAGCGGATCTGCGGATTGGACATGAACGGGAAGGGATTGAGGAGCCAGTGATCACGGTGAATCCACGGCTTGCGCGGATATGAAAGATGCTGAAGAAGCCGGACGGCTGGATTCAACGCGCTGGAATGGCAATCCGCAACCCTTGGTTACCGGACCTCAATTCAAAAACGGATCTTCCGGGGCTTCGGCCAGAATCCGGTGGATCGGGGACAACCCGCGCAGCAACTGCGACCACAGAATCCGGTCATGGTCGTGACCGAGCAAGTCGGGTTGCGGGCCGACCGGGAACCACGACTGGCGAACCAGTTCATTTTCGAGTTGGCCGGGACTCCACCCGGAATAGCCGATGAACGCGCGCACGATGCGGCCCGGACGGTGGGCATGCGCGGACGCGACTTTGGCTGAAATGCGGAGCGCCCAGCGCAGCCCGAGTTTTTTGCTCCACCAAAACGAGGCAAAGGTCAGTTGGTCATGGAGCACCGGGCCACCCTCATGCACCGCCAAATGTTGCAGCCCTGTGAATTCCTTGCCGTGCAGCAAGTCGCCCACCACTTTGCCCGTCGGGTGGTTTAAAATGAGGCCCGAGGCACCTTCGCCGACCCCGTGGTTGGTCAGGAGGATGACCGAGCGGTCAAAAGTTCCATCCCGCAACGAGGGATCCGCGATCAACAGCTTGCCTTCAAGCTGGATTGGCAGGCCGGACTTGGAGGGATCAGATGCCATGGGGGAATTATACCCGTGCCTTTGCGATTCGCCAACTCCGGAATATCTGATTTTTGATGAAAGAATTACACACACCCATTCTTGACGAAAGGGCTCGTATGGAGCTATGACCATTGCTGTGCCAAGGATTCACACCATCATCGCGACTCTCGCCCTTTCCTCGACGGCATTTTGCCAGACATGGGAACGTGAGGATGTCGGGTTCGAGACCATTCAAAGCCGGGCAAGGGATCTGGCCAACAAACCCTACGTGCCGCTCAACGGGGACAACCTGCCGGAATGGATCAAAAAACTCGACTACAAACAATATCAGGACATCCGTTTCAACAAAAACCAAGCCTTGTGGGCCACCGAGAATCTCCCGTTCCAGGCGATGTTTTTCCACCCCGGCTATTTATACCGTGAACCGGTGATCCTCAACGAATTTACCAAGAGCCACCAGCAGCAAATCCGTCTGGCCGAGGCGTATTTCAATTATGGCCCGCTGGTCCAAAAGCGCGGCGACCTGCCGCCCGATGGCGGCTTCGCGGGCTTCCTGCTCCACACGCAGCTCAACAAGCCCGAGCACTTCGATGAATTGGTCGCTTTCCAAGGCAGCAGCTTCTGGCGGGCACTCGGGAAAAACCAACACTACGGGATTTCCGCCCGCGGCATCGCAGTGGACACCGGCGTGGACGGGGTGACCGAGGAGTTTCCATGTTTCCGCGAGTTCTGGCTGCGCAAGCCCGAAAAGGAAGATACCCGGGCGAGTGTCTTCGCGTTGTTAGACGGTCCGTCCTATACCGGGGCTTACTCGTTCAAGATCGATCCTGGCAACGACACGATCATGAACGTGGAGGCCGTGCTGTTCACCCGCCGCGCGGTTCAGCGCCTTGGCATCGCTCCCATCTCGAGCATGTTCTGGTTCGGGGAAAACTCGCGCCGCCATTTTGATGACTATCACCCCGAGGTTCATGATTCGGATGGGCTCGCGATCCGCATGGGCACAGGGGAACGCCTGTGGCGCCCGCTCAGCAATGATTCCAGCAAATTGGAATTGAGTTTCTTCAAAATGGACAAATGCGATGGCTTCGGCCTGCTCCAGCGTGACCGCCGCCTGGACGCCTATGAAGACCCGGAGGCCGCTTATCACCAGCGCCCATCGCTCTGGATCGAACCCTCCGCAAATTGGGGTCCCGGCCGGGTGATGCTGATGGAAATCCCCACCTCCAAGGAATCCGATGACAACATCGTGGCCATGTGGGAACCCGAAAAAACCCCGCAACCCGGCGACCGCCTCGAGTTCAAATACCGCCAGCACTGGACCATGGATCCAGACCCTTCCATGGCCGACGGTCATGTGGTCGCCACCCGCACCGGCAGCCCCGAGGGCAGCCCCGAACAACGCACCATCATCGTCGAGTTCGCTGGCCGCGTCCTCAGCCAGGAAAGCGAAGTGCCGATCAGCGCCCATGTGGAGGTCGTCGGCCCCAACGCCCAAAACATCAAGATTCTCGGCGTCACCGTGCAACCACTGCCCGAGGAACGCTGGCGCCTCTCGTTCCTAATCACTCCCGCATCGGAAGGTGCCAAACTGGCGGATGTCGGCCCGGTCGAACTCCGCGGCTGCCTCAAACGTGGTGATAATTTTCTAACAGAAACATGGGTTCACCGCGTCATTCCCTAGACACGCTTCGCCCGCTCAGCGAGGAGGAACTCATCGAATGGGAAGAGGCGTACGCCGCCGTCGAGGCTTACCTCCAGGCATTGCGGCTGCGCAACCGTCTGCTGGTGGCCGAACTCGTGCGCAGCATCCTCTGGCGCGCCTCGGCCCGGCGCACGGATGAACCGGAGAAACCGGCGCGCCTGCTCGCCATGGAGGAAGCTCTATCCGAAATTGCCGAGTGGACCCAGGATGTGCTCGATGTGCCGCTGGAAAACCGCCGCCTCGCCGCGCGCGGACGCCTCGCGCTGCTGCTCGCCGGGATGCCCGACAAATGGCAGGGGGTTTTTCTAACACCAGCGCCGTGGCCCGCGGCTTTCGTCCAGGCGATGAGCAAATCCTACCTTGCCGCAGGACCGCGCTTCCAGACGCTGACCATGGTTCCCAAACCGCTTGAACTCAACGCCATCGGCAATGGCGCCGCGCAATGGTGGGAAACCATGGACCGCCGGCCGATCACGCGTTTCATGTTCCTCGGCCTGCTGTTGTTAGTCGTGGCGTTCACCGCATGGTATTTCTTCCTTCACTGATGGAACCGACCGATCTATCACCTCCGCTTTCCGGTCGGCCGTTCTACGGACGCTTCCGCATGGTCTGCCGGCGTGCGCTGTTTTTCGGCAGCGTGGTGATCGTGAACGTGGCCGCCACTCTGTGGCTGGCCGACCTGTTCTGGCGCATGGGCTGGCAGAAGGCGCACTTCCCGCTGCTGGCGGTGTTCGTGCTGCTCAACGGCCTGTTAGTCCTTGGGTCCTTTCACGCCATCTTCGGCACCTTGGCCATGATCACCGGTCGCCGGGGCGCGGTGCGCATCACCAAGCTGGCCGACGGGAAATCCGGCCCGCTCTGCGCCCGCCACGCCGTGGTCATGCCGGTCTACAACGAGGACAGCGTCCGCGTCTGCGCCCGCATCGAGGCGATCTATCGCTCGATCGATGCCACCGGCCACCTCGAATCCTTCGATTTTTTCATCCTCAGCGATACCCGCGACCTCGACCTCTGGGTGCTCGAGGAAACCTCGTGGACCAACCTCTGCCGCCACCTCGGCGCCTTCGGCCGCATCTACTATCGACGCCGTAAATCCAACGAAAACCGCAAGGCCGGCAACATCGGCGACTTCGTCCGCACCTGGGGCGGAGGTTATGAATCCATGCTC
>CAYWLC010000086.1:0-12466 GCA_964458895.1 uncultured Luteolibacter sp.
AAAAATGTTAGAACCGCCGAGAAATCAGGGTTTCGCCCGGGCGGTGGATGCGTCGGGAGTGGGGTAGCGGAAGTGGGCTTGGATTTTGTAATCGAAGAGCACGGGTTCCCATTTCACGCCGTCGCCGAGGTTGTGGACGACCCAGGTTTCGCCGCTGCGGTTGCTTGGGCTGGGGACGACGATTCCGATGTGGGTGGCGGCATTGGCGAGCGACCAGACGACCACGTCGCCGGGGTGGTAAGCGGTGGCTTCGCGGGAGGCGGCGAGCGATTGGCCCTTGCGTTCGAAGAAGCGCTGGAGGTTGGCGATGCGGCGGTGGTCGATGTTGGGATCGGGAGCGGAGGCACCCCAGAGTTGGGGGTAGAGGCGGAAGTGATCGGCCATGTCCTCATGGACTTCCTTTTGGAGGTCGATGCCGAGGTTGCGGTAACACCGGACGATCACATCGGCGGCGGCACCTTTGCCGGGGTCGATGTCTCCGTTAGGGTAGGGGATTTTGTAATAGGAGGGATCGTTGACGACGTGGTCGCGGGTATGGATGAGGGCGGCGGCGGCGAGTTTATCCGCAGGTTTGGCGGATTCGTTGAGCGAGGCGCCGAGGATGGCGGCCTCTTCGGTGGAGGTTCCTTGCTGGGCGGCGGCGAGCAAGCCGACGTAGGGTTTGCCGAACCACCAGCCGATGCCCACGGCGATGACCAGAATCACCCAGCCGCCGAAGAAATTCCGTCTTTTCGGCTTCTGCGGACGAGGGCCGATATATTCGATGGTGCTGTAAAATCCGGGACGGGGACGGGACATGGGATTGCCTGCGGGGATGGATGACACATAAGCACCCGCTTGGCTATATCTATCATTATTTTTTTTCGGTCTCGTCTGGACATGGGATCGGGTGTTGGGTTTGCATTCGCCATGACGATATTCACCAGTGCGCAGCCGCTCCAGTGGGGTGAATTGGATGTGCCATTGCTCGGGATGGAAAACGACTGGCATGGAGAGCCATTGCAGCCTTCTGCGGCGTACGCGCTGGTCATGGATGATCGGCGCTTGTGGTTCATCGCCCATCATCGGCGGGCGGCGCAGCTTCACCCGCAGGCCCGCCCGGGCGTGTTTCAAGCGGATCTCTGGCGGCATGATGTTGCCGAGTTGTTCCTCGCCGATCCGGTGAGCGGTCGGTATTTTGAATTCAACCTTGCGCCCAATGCCGCTTGGTGGTCTTGCGAATTCACCGCTCCGCGCGTGCGGGCGGAGGAAATGGACATTGCCATGCCCGAGGTTGCAACGTTTTCCGACATCGCCGTGGATGGCGCCTGGTTGGCGGCCATGGCCATTCCTCTGGATTTGCTCAAAGCACGGCTCGACTTTGGCGCGGGCACGCTGGCGAATGTGGCCATGATTTTGGGTTCTCCTGCGCAACGCCTGGTCACTGCGACCGACCTCGGCCCCGGAGTCCCCGACTTTCATCGACCTGAGCGGTTTTCCGCGCTGAAAACCGCTCCCCTTGCCAAATGACCTGCAATTTTTGTCAATGCCCTTGCGGGGTTTGCATGTCATCCATTCCATGATAAACACGCCCGTGGTTCATCGCTTCAATATCGAAGATCTCATTGTTCAAGACTCATCCGGAGTCGCCTTCCGTGCCTTGGATACGGAAACGGGTGAGACCGTGGCCCTGCGCCGGTTTTTCCCTTTTGGTCCGGATGGCGGTGGCCTGCAAGGCGAGGAACAAATCGCTTATGATATCGCCGTCAGTCGCTTGGCGGGATTGAACCATCCAGCGTTGCGTTCGATCATTTGCGGTGGCTGTGATCCGATCGATGGCATGCCATTCATCGCCACCGAGTGGATCGAGGGGGAGTCCCTCGATGCCATCCTTGAAAAAGGGCCGATTCCCGCAGAGGCGGCCGCCGGAATGATCAGCGAGTTGTTAGAAGTTTGCGAGCTGCTCTCACATGTGCTGGCGGAAGAAGCGGTCTGGGTGGATACCGAACTCCATACCATCTTCCGCAGCAACGAAAAAAACGGCCACGGATTCACCTTTTGGATATCTCCTCTGAAATGGCTGGGCGGTGCCGAACAATCGCGCGGGCTGCATGCGGTCACGGCACTTGCCGAGGAGGTCACGGGTTGGAAAAACAAACCTGTGAGTGATCAGGCCGGACGTGGATTTGGCGGCTGGGTCAAGTGGTTGCGCAAAAACCCGAGCTCCGGGTTGTCAGAAGCGCGGGAGACGCTGGCCGCAGCCATTGGCGCGAATCCTCCGCCCGCCGCCAAGAGTCTGGTGGTGCAGGCCACCGGCCCATTGACCGCCACACCCACCAAGACGGCGACACCTATCAAGCCGGCGACACCCACCAAGACCGCCACACCTAACAAAACCACAACGCCGACCAAGAGGGCGGCAGCGGCCCAGACTGCGGCAGCGGCCAAGGCTGGTAAATCCGTCAAGCCGGCGTCATTGAAAAGGGGATGGCTGTTAGGAGTTTCGGGATCGCTGCTGGCCTTGGTGCTGGTGATATTTTTCATTCATTCGAGGAAAGCAAAAGATATTCGGGCGTCCGGGTCATCTAACAATTCCGTCGCTGCGGCGGGGGGCGCGGTCCCCGAGGGGGATGAGGAAGAGGATGTCGCCCAGATCCGGCAGCGGGCCAGCGAACTGCGGGCGCAGGCGGCCGGCGGGGACAAGGCGCAACAGTCGCAGTTGGACATCCAGAAAGCCGAATTCGACAGCCACCACGGGGTGTTCCCTGTCAACGAGCGTGAATTGTTAGTCCGGCAGGACGGCAACGATGTGACCGTGGAGGGCGTGTTGCGGAAAATCGACCACTCGTTGTCCGGAAAAACGATGTATCTCCAGTTTTATGCGGTCCCTGGCAAACACGACCCCTGCGTGGCGGTGTTCTTGAAAAACGCGCCCGCCGATCTATCCGAACAAGCGCTCACTCCATTGATGGGCAGGAAACTCCACATCAAAGGCACCGTGCAGGTTCGCAACGGGCGGCCTGACATTAAAATCAAGGACCGCGCCTCGATCAAAATCATCGAATGATCCCATCCGACCTTCCCGTTTCACCCGCCACCCGCGCGCATGTCCCCGCACCTTGGCGTGACGAGGTCGTCTCCCTGCTGGCACCCGATGAGTCCGTCATCGCCGGCCTCGAACTCGACCTGGGCCTCAACCTCCACTTCGCGAGCGGGGTCGTCGTTCTAACAAACAAGCGGCTGCTTTCCAACGACCCTGACCACGAGGGCTGGCGGCAGTGGCCGTTTGCCGCCGGGTTGGCACTGGGACACCGCGACCACGCGGGTGTGGGCACGCTTGATCTGAGCGATGGCGATGGTCTGTTAGAGCGCTGGCACCACACGCTGGGACCGGACGCGGCGGTGCGGCGGCTCACCGAACAATTCCATGAACACATCAAGGCCATGGTGGGTGGGCGCGCGGTGGTTCCGCACACGACGGACGCCGTGTGTCCGGTTTGCGAGAACCCGATCCCGGACGGCCACGACAGTTGCCCGACGTGTGCGCGGACCGTCAACGCGCCGCCATCCGTCTGGACCTTGTTCCGCCTGTGGCGTTTCGCAAGCCCCTACCGCAACCCGTTGCTGATAGGCCTGGTGCTGACCCTGTTGGCCACCGCAGCCACCCTGGTGCCACCCTATCTAATCATCCCATTGACGAATGACGTGCTCGTCCCGTTTGAAAAGGGCGTGCCCATTGACTTCCACAAGGTCGCGCTGCTGCTAGGCGGCCTGCTGGGAGCCGCGTTCCTCGCGTGGCTGCTGGATTGGTTGAAAACCTACATTCTCGCGCTGGTCAGCGAACGCATCGGCTCGGACCTGCGCACCATCACCTACGAACACCTGCAGGGGCTCTCGCTGGAATACTTCGGCGGCAAACGCACCGGCGACCTGATGGCCCGCATCTCGTCGGGCAGCGACCGCATCTGCGTGTTCCTCTCGACCCACCTGTTGGATTTCGTCACTGACCTGCTGATGATCCTGATGACCGCGGCGATCCTGGTTTCCATCGATCCCAAGCTGGCGCTGATGACCCTGGCGCCGCTGCCCTTCATCGCGTGGCTGATCCATTCGGTTAGAAACAAGATGCACCACGGGTTCGATCAGATCTATCGGATCTGGTCGGAGGTCACCTCGGTGCTGGCGGACACCATCCCCGGTATCCGCGTGGTCAAGGCCTTCGCCCAGGAGAAACGCGAGGCCCAGCGGTTCCGTGAGGCCAATGCCCGCAACCTGGCCGTCAACAACCGCGTCAACAAGGTGTGGGCGCTGTTCACGCCGACGGTCACCTTTCTAACGGAAATCGGCATACTTGTCGTCTGGATCTGCGGCATCTGGCAGATATCGCAGCACAGCGAGCTGCCCGGCACGCAGGATGGGATCAATGTCGGAGTGTTGATCGGATTCGTGACCTACACGACGCGTTTCTACGCGCGGCTGGGGTCCATGAGCCGGATTGTCTCGGTCTCGCAGAAAGCGGCGGCTGGAGCCAGGCGGATCTTCGACATCCTCGACCACGTATCAAGCGTGCCGGAGCCCGCCCACCCGGTCCACCTGCCGAATGTGAGCGGGGCGATCGAGCTGCGCGACGTGAGTTTCCGCTATGGCACGCGCACGATCTTGCAGGATGTGAATCTCAGCATCGCGCCGGGGGAAATGATCGGTCTGGTCGGCCACAGTGGTTCGGGCAAGAGCACCTTGGTCAATCTGATCTGCCGGTTTTACGATGTGGCGGAGGGGTCGATCCGCATTGAGGGGGTGGACATCCGCTCGCTGCCGGTTGCGGAATACCGGCGCAACATCGGTCTGGTGTTGCAGGAGCCGTTTCTATTTTTCGGCACCATTTCCGAGAACATCGCCTACGGCAAACCGGATGCCAGCCGCGAGGAAATCATCGCCGCCGCCCACGCGGCGCATGCCCACGAATTCATCCTGCGCCTTCCGCAGGGGTACGACTCGCTGGTGGGCGAACGCGGTCAGGCCTTGTCCGGCGGCGAACGCCAGCGCATCTCAATCGCGCGCGCCCTGCTCATCGATCCGCGCATCCTCATTCTCGACGAGGCCACCTCCTCGGTGGATACCGAAACCGAATTGGAAATCCAGGCCGCGCTCGACAACCTGATCCGCGGGCGGACCACCCTGGCCATCGCCCACCGCTTGTCCACCCTGCGCCGCGCCGACCGCCTCGTCGTGTTCGAACGCGGACGCATCGTGGAGGAGGGCGAGCATGAGGACCTGATGGCGATCAAGGGTGCTTACTACCGGCTCGACCAGGCCCAGAACGAATTCTTCAACGGCGGACCGCCCGCCTCGCCGGCCGATCCCGCGCGGGACGACGGCGCACCGGTTGTAACGACACTCAAGGATATCTAACAAACCATGACCGGAGACTTCCAGCTTCACCGCAATTCCATGAAACAACTCGTGCTGGCCGCGCGGGATGGCGTGAAACACGTGGACATTTCCGCCGTCAGAGCCTTCCCCATCAGCGCCGCGCGGGAACACATCGCCCTGCTGGCCAAGGACGGCCACGAACTGGCATGGATTCCCAAACTCGACGACCTGGATGATGCGACCCGGTTGTTCGTGGAGGAGGAACTCGCTGCCAGCGAATTCATGCCGGAAATCCTCCGCGTGCGCGGTGTTTCCGGCTACGCCACCCCCTGCACCTGGCAGGTGGAGACCGACCGCGGCGACACCAGCCTGATTCTCAAAACCGAGGAAGACATCCGGCGTCTCATGGCTCCCACCCTGCTCATCGTGGACGGTCGCGGAATCCAGTTCCTCATCCGCGATCCCGCCGCGCTGGACGTCACCAGCCGCAGGATTTTGGATAGATTTCTCTAACATAACATGGAATCCGCAGTTGGGACTGCGGATTCCAGGGGTTATTGGTTATCCGCGCTGAGGTATTTGTAGTCTTGAAACGTCTGCGAGCGGAGGGCGCCGTTTTCATCATCAAACAAAACCGAGACATAGTTCCCTGCCGGACCCACGGAGACCGCCGACAATTCCCGATCTCCGCTACGCACCGGCAGATAACCACGGGCTTGTTGGATCGAGGTCCGCACCACATCGAGACGTTTCACGTGAAGCGCCTCCCATTGGCCGCCGGACTGCCGGATTTCCACCTTGATGTCGGGTTCGCGTGACACCGAGACAAAGCTGGCGGTCCGCTTGTTCTCGGACTGTTGTTGTTTGAGCCTGAGGATGCGGATCGCCCAATGCGCGGGTTCGTCATCAGTGGCCGGCACTTGTTCTGCGAAGGGAATCAGGATCGTGGTGTCATCCGCCGCCACCTGAATCCGGGTTTCGCCATCCTCCACGCCCTCCCTGCGGAATGTGATGCGGTGGCTCCCGGGAACGAGCGCGATGCCCCCGGTCACATTGCCGGGTTGATAACCCGCCGGGCGCATCGTCTTCCCGTCTATCAGAAATTCCAGCTTTCCGGTTCCCACGCTCACGGCATTGAGCAGGCGCACGAAGCCACGGGTTTGTCGCTCGGGAGTCTGTGCCCGGGTTTCTCCGGATGAAAACGCCAGGAATCCGATTGTTAGGATCCCGAAGGCTCGCGTAATATTGTTAGAAATCATTGGTGTGGAGAATGGTGATGGTTGGATTCGCGGGATTGATGGATCCGTCATCCCTGCGTTCCCCGGGGTTGGCAAACAGCGTGAACGATCGACGGACTTCGGAGAGCACTTCGGGAGTTCCGCTGGCTCCCGTCGCCGGGGCGAGCGCCTGCGCCACGATCCAGATTCTGAAGTTTCGCGAGCGCACGGTTGAGGACTCATACACCCGTGCAAAAACCTCCTCGGCGGCGGCATCCGTCCATTCGATCTGCTGTTGCTCGGGATAGACCTGCCGGTTGCCGAAAACCGGCGTCCTATCGGCCTCCCTGGCTCGCGCCAGATCCGCAGGGCTGGCATACGGGCGACCGCGCAAGATCGCGTCCGCAACCCGGTCTGCTTCTGTTAGAATGTGCGGTGCAGACAAACTGAGCGGCATGATGGGCGGAGCCATCCACGGGGCACCGAGATGACTGTCGGATGTTTGCCGGGAGAGTTGCGTGTCCATCACAAGGACTCCTGCCGCGAGCGCGCGTAGCGCGTCACGGGAGGCGGTATTGAGGTTCAAGTGCCCTTCCACACGTGTTACCGGCCCCTCGCGTTGACCGGTGTCCTCGGCACGGCTGCGGCCCGCATGAAACAAGTCTAACAATCTCGCTGCATGCATGCCCGGCATGGAATCCAGAGCGAAAGCCGGGTGTTCGGGGCGTCCGATTCTCAGGGTGTTGCCACCGCCATAAAACCGGGATTCCTGGCCGCTGACGGCATCCGGCCACGAATTCTGTGAAGATGGAAGTTTCCCCTCATCCACCAGGGAATGGGTATCCGCGGAACTTGGAAACATGGGCTTGAACATGATGGGATCGAAGATGCGTCCAAGCTCGGTGGCGCTGTGGAAGCGACCATTGTTAGATATACGCTGGGGGGCGGAATAACGCATCTGCGGGTCATAGGTGAAATCAAACTTGGGATCCGTGATCTCGGTCTTGTCGCTGCTGCCCATGGTCCAGCTTCCCACCGCGGCATTGTGTCCGCCATCCGGCCATTCCGACGGAAGCACCCGCGCGTAAACCTTGGGTTTGCCAGGCGCGTCGCCATGATAGATGTTGAAGCGGATGTTGCGGCGGTTCGGACTGGCGTTTTCGGGGAACGCGTTTTCGGCGGCGGGTGCGTCCCTCAGGTAATACGTGTTGCGTGGGTCTCCCATGTTGTAAACCATGTTCGGCCAGTAGTTATCATAGATCTGGCCCGGCAGGATCGCCTTGGTGAGGGTCTTTTTGGAGCCCACCGTGAATCCGCCGCCGCCTCCACCCTGGGCTGCGGCGACCAATCCCTCCTGCCTGACCATTTTCCACGTCCGGTCCACCACCTGACCCTCCCACATCAGCGACGCGCCGGACGCGCCCCTGTCCTCCTTGAGACTGAATGGCGTGCTGCCCGGAATCCAATCCGATGAAGACCCCACATCCATGTGATAACTCACCTCGGCAAAAAGATAACAACGGTACTGGTTAGGCTCCAGACTTACGGCAACCGGACGCGTCCAGTAGCGCCCGTCAATGAACTCAAGGTCGTGCTGTGCGCATTCCGGATTGGAGAGAAGGACTGGCGAATCAAACGGCTCGCCACCAATGCCCGAGCCAATTCCATCCATCGGTAGCGACACCTCATAACTCAACCTGGCAGCACCGCTGATTTTCAAGTTGCTCGGATTGCATAACTCGGCAAAAAGCTTGAAACGGAATTTCATGATCTTGCGATCCTTCACATTCGATATCCCCTCGTAGTTGATCTGCAAGGCCAGCTCGCTCATGAGCGGAAATCCATCCAGCCCCCTGTATTCGCCGGCTTTGACGATGGGCGTGGAATCGGCATCCGCGTAGTCGACGGCGTTGGCCGCCAGCGTCTTGACATAATCCTCGGGAAAACCTCCTTTGCGCGAATCGAAATCCGGCAGCGCGGACCTGATGAAAGCCGCCATCTCATTGACCGCCACATCCGGATTTTTCGCCAGCAACGCATTGAGGTTTTTCCGCGGGGTTCCCGCCACGGATGGATGGATGCCTGCTACGAAGGGCACGACGGGCCGTTCGTAATACCCTTGCACATCCGCCGCCAGACTCTCCTCCGACGCACGCGCCATCGGATCCACAAGGTGCCCCGCCGAATCCCTGGGCAGGGGTGGCGCGATGTCGGAAGCTGCTAGGACGGATCCGGGGGAACATAACAGTGGGCGGTTCCTGAGAAGTGACGTCTCGAGGTTTTTTTGATTAGATGGCGTGGCGGTCGGATCCAGGGAAAAAATTGCAATTTGATCGAGCGGATGTTCGGTTTCGGACTCGGCGATTGGATTCAAGCCCGGTGAGGTAAAAGGATAGGGTTCGCGTCCATGAGTCCCGCCGGCTCCCTTCGCGTTGCCAGCCATGGCGGGATCTATTTTCCCTTGCAGGTCCTCGACCCAATAAGCATAGCGGGCCACGGTGCGGCCCTGGCTGTCTAGCACGGGCAGCCAGGCGACGCGGACCTTGTCCTGATAGGGAAGCGTGGTGAGATCGATGGAGTTGTTGATGTTGGATTCCAAGAGCGGTTCCACCGGCGGCGCGGATAGCAGGGAACTGGCCGCGGGACGACTGTTAGAACTGAAGAGCGGCACGTAGCGGTAGGAGTATGCGTTGCCGGAAACCTTGCCGCGGGCGATGAAAAGCTGCGGGGCGGGATCGCTGCCTGCGGTGACGGCCTGGCTGAGGGAGGATTGCAGAACGATGTAATCATCGTTCGCAGTTTCGCTGAGAAGGGTGGCCCGGATGTCCTCAAGTCCCGCGCGCGCGGCGAGATCGGCTCGCTGCTGCTCCACGAACGAGCGTGCGGTGTTGCGTTCGACACCCGCGACTAACAGAATGCCGATGGCTAGAATGAGCAAGGCCGCGGACACGACGAGGATGGCGGGCAGGGTGAACCCACGCCGCGCATTCCACTGGACGTGTGATCTAGGGTTTTCGCACATTGCCAAAACGGATCAGTGTGGAGTAGGTTTCGAGGTTTTTGTTGTGATCGAGTTCCGACGGCTGGCCTAACAATCTCGCGGACGCACCCACGCCATTCCACTCATCCGGGGTTTTGAGTTTGGCTGCGAGCTGGCGGCGGGCGACCACGAGGCGCACGTCCACCGCCTCGGGTCGGGTGGTGGCGTTGGGCACCCAGTCTGCCCATGCGCCGGAGGTGTCGCGCGATTTGGGCGTGGTTTGCAGGGAAACCACCCCGAAGGCAATGGGTTCATCCTGCGTGGGGCGTGCCACGAACAATGAGGCGACGCGATCGGACGATAACGCGCTGAAGACCTCCTGACTCTCGCGGAAACCGCGCATCAAGCAACGTATGGCACCGCCATTCAAAGTGAGATCCTTGAGGTAATACGTCACCGCGCAAAGGTCGCCGATTCGTCCGGCATCGGATTGGGCATGGGCGGGTTGCAGGCTGAGAAAACCCATGCGGTCCGCGCGCCATGCGGCGGTGGATTTATCAAAAATGCCGTCCTTGTGGAAATAGGCGGAGGACAAATCGGACGTGAGTTGGGTGATCGCGGCTCGTGCCTCGCGTTCGCACGCCGCGCCGCCGCCGATGCGTTCGTAACGCTCCCCCGAATTGCCTAACAGACAAACCGCCAGCAGCAGGATCAGCGCTCCGACCGCCATCGAACACATGATTTCAATGAGCGTGAAACCTCGCGCTTGCGGTGGGGGCGGCGTCATGGGATGCGGGTGTTGAATTCAAGGCTCTGGCGTTGGGTGGCGGGCGCGCTTGCGGGATAGCTGAGAGTGATGCGGACGGGCATCGCCGGGCTTAAAGTGTCAGGGGTGGTGCTGTCGCCGACGCAGGACATGGTGGCGATGTAGCTTACGGGTTTTCCATTGAGATCCCGGGTTCCCTGTTGATAGGCGGATTGGGTTAGTCTGCCGACGGGTTTGCCATCGGCGCAAAATGCGAGTGCCCACACATCCCCCGCAGGCGGGAAAGTCTGCCCGACGATGGTGGCCGTGAAAAAGTGCGGCTTGCCATCGCGCGAAGCGTGGATTTCCTCGATGCACACCGGGATCATGCAGATGCAGCGGGTTTCGGCCGCTGCGGACATGCCGCATTTCCCCGCCTCGGCCATGGCACCGTAAACCAGCGGAATGACGACGGCTAACACGCCAATGGTGATGGCCGCCTCGATCAATGTGGAGCCGTTGTGGGAATATGACTGGCGGGGCGGGGGATTCATCCGTCGATTCGGTAGGGCCTTGCGGTGACGCGGCCGATTTTCAGGCGGCTTTCGCTGATGTTTGCGGAATTGCCACGGATGTTAGGGGTGGCCTTGCCGCCACGGCGAGCACCCTCAGCGATGCGAACGGCCACCGGTGACGAACCCTGCGGATATTGCAGCCCTCCGCGCGGGCCGAAGGCGATGGCATGCGCGGTAATGGTTAGGGGCGCGCTGTCGGTGCCGTAGGTGATGGTGAGTTTCCTGCCATCCAGGATGTTATCTGCGCCATCAACAGGCCCGCCGATCAGGAGCACGCCATTTTCCAACGTGCGCCAGCGCGCCATGATGACTCCCTTGACGGCCCCGGATGCGGGCCATGCGGCATCCGGTGATAGATCCGTTTTGAAGAGTGCCAGACGGCAACGATCGTCGGGGGTTGTCAGCACGTCCGGTTCCGCCACGGCGAGAACGACGCAGGAGCGGGTGGTGATGGCTGCGGTGCGCGCCTGTTCGATCATGCCAACGAGCAAATCCGCGCCTGCCTTCCGGGCCTGGGTGCCGGTCCCGTTCATCAGGCCCGCGCCCGCCAGCATGATAATTCCCAGCGTGGCGACGACTGCGGCCATTTCTAGCAGCGTGAAAGCAGGCTTTCGGAAGTTAGAGAAACCGGTTGGCGGAGTGATCACGGTCTGGAGATGTCAGAATTGAGGTTGCTTCGCGGACATCGTGCCAACACGCGGCGATCACAGCATGGGACTCTGACAATCCGCAATTGACGACTCCAAACATCTGACATGACCGCCACGCAGCATGGAAGAAAAAAGTGGCATTCATGCCGGAAATCGTTGATATTCCGTTATAAAAAATTAGATTAGTGATGGAAACAATCCACTCTGGCAGATAACAGAAATCAAAAACCCGTTAGTTGCTCCGCGCAATCATGAATTCAACTGGTGGTAATCCGGGTTTTCCCGAGACGGGCAAGGGGCGAGCCGCCGCAGGCACGGCCCCAATCGGATAGCGAACCCGATCCGGCTAACGCCGACGGCGCTCGCTTTCACGTTCATCCACACGGACCGCCCGGAGGCCGGTCCCTGCCTTTTTGGTCGGGCGCTCTGTTAGGGCGTTCCTCAGTTCGTCACGCGCATGGGCATGAGGACGTAGAGGAAGCTGCCCTCGATGCGCAGCACGCCGGGACTCATTTCATCGATGAGGTCCAGGTAGACATCCTCGCTGTCGAGCGCTCGGAGCGGGGCTTGCAGGAAATCCGGGTTGAAGGCGATCTGCATCGGCGGACCCTGATAGATCACGTCCATCGATTCCTGGGCCTCGCCGACGTCCGGCGAGTTGGCGGTGACTTCGATGCGGTTTTCGCTGAAAACCAGTTTGATGGAATTGGATTTTTCCGAGGAGAGCAGGGAAACGCGGCGGGCGGTTTCGAGCAGCGCCTCGCGGGCGATGACCACGCGTTCGTTGCTGTCGCCGGGGATGACCTGGCGGTAGTTCGGATAGTTGCCCTCGATGAGTTTGCTGCACAGCAGGCTGTCACCGATGGTGAAGGAAATCTGGCTGTCGGAGAGCTTGACGATCACGTCGCCGGAGTCGCCTAACAAACGCTGGAGTTCCTGCACGGCCT
>CAYWLC010000087.1:0-10911 GCA_964458895.1 uncultured Luteolibacter sp.
GGCTTATGAGTCCTCTGCTCTACCACTGAGCTACTCTGCCATGTTTATCGGAGGGGGTGCGAGACCCCCGCTCGGGGAGACGGTGGTTACCTGCCGGGCAGTCGATTGTCCACTGGAAATTTGGAATCCCCATGAAATTGCAGGAAAAATGCCCCCTGTCACGAGGTTTTCCGGCGGAACATCAGGGCGGCCAGGCTGAGGTTGGCCACTCCGATCACCACCAGCGGCACAGTCAGCGAGAACACCCGCCCCAGCGAGGCGTCCTTGAGAAACACCCCCTTGACGATTTCCACGAAATGCCGGACCGGATTGATCCAGGTGAGGTGCTGCAACCAGACCGGCATGTTCTCCACCGGAGCGGTGTAACCTGATAGAAGTATCGCCGGCACCATGAACACAAAGGCCCCCAGAAACGCCTGTTGCTGGGTCTTGCTGACCGACGAAATGAACAATCCCACTCCCACCAACGCCAGCGCGTAGAAAAACATCGCCCCGTATAACAACACCAAATGCCCGCGGAAAGGTATGTCATACACGAACACCGCCGCGATCAAGATCAACGTCGCTTGGAAAAATCCCACGATCACTGCGGGCACGGCCTTGCCGATCATGATCATCTCAGGCGTCAGCGGTGAAACTAACAACTGCTCGAAGGTCCCCTGCTCGCGCTCGCGCGCCACCGACAGGGCGGTGATGATCAGCGACCCGATGGTGGTGATGATCGCCACCAGACTCGGCAGGATGAAATGCGTGTACTCCAGATTCGGCACAAACCAGTTGCGCGTGATGATTTCCGTGGGCAGCTCCCGCCCCGCCGCCGCCGCACGCTCTTTCAGATAGACCTCCAGCACCGATTGCAGGTATCCGAAGGCGATCTGCGAGCTGTTAGAACGACGTCCATCCAGCACGACCTGCACCGGCGAGGTTTCCCCGGCCGCGATCCTGCGGGAGAAATCCGCCGGGATGTGGACGGACAACAGCGCCGCGCGCGTGCCGATGGCCTCATCGACCTCACCCGCGCTCCACACCGGGATGATGCGGGTGAAGGCACCGGATGCGGCGAAGCGTTGCATCATCTCCACCGACGCCCGGCCGTGGTCCTCGTTGAACACGGCCAGCGATGCGTTTTTCACTTCCAGCGTGGCGGCGAACGGGAACAACGCGGTCTGGATGACCACCGGCACGACCAGCAACAGGCGCCCGGACTTGGTGCTGAGCAACGACTGGAATTCCTTGCGGACCAGCGCATGGATGCGGTGGAAAAAACTCATTCCATCCTCCTTTTGGCGAGAATTGCTGTTAGACCAATGAATACCACCGTGGTTGCCATCAACATCAGAATGTCAGGCCACAGCAGTTTCCAGATCGTCCCCGCCTGGAAGATGGTCTGCATCGAAGAGACAAAATAACGCGCGGGAATGATGTGCGTCACGCCGCGCAGGAACAACGGCATGCTGGAAATCTCATAGATGAATCCCGACAACATGACCGCCGGCAGGAACGCCGCGTTCAATGCCGCCTGCGCCGCATTGAACTGGTTGCGCATCCCGGTGGAAATCGCCAGGCCAATCCCTAACACACTCAACAGGAAAAAACTTCCCACCACCCACAAACCGATGATCGTGCCGCGGAACGGCACCCGCAACACCCAGTGCGCCACCGCCACACACAACAGCAGCGAGACCATGCCCAGCCCGTAATACGGCAGGATCTTGCTCAGCAGCAGCTCGGTGCGCGTCACCGGCGATGCCAGCAGCGCCTCCATCGTGCCGCGCTCCCACTCGCGCGCCACCACCAGGGATGTTAGAAGCGCGCCGATCACCGTCATGATCACGGTGATGGAACCGGGAATGATGAAGTTGCGGCTCTCTGCGGACGAGTTGAACCAATACCGCGGTTCGAGCGCGATTTCCTGTTTCATCTCCTGGCCACGGTCGTGACCACGCTGCACCTGCCATGTCTGCCAGACGCCGTTGACCGTCGCCCTGACAAACTGCGCGATGTTGGGCTCCGATCCGTCGGCCACCAACTGGACGGGCGCAGGCATGCCGCGCTGCTTGAGTTTGCGCGAGAAATCCTGTTGGAGAATGACAAACCCGCGGATCTGCGAGTTCACCAAGGCCTGTTCCATCGCCGCGCGGGAATCAAAGGACCTGACCTCCAGCCACCTGGATCCGGTTAGGGAGGCGGAGAAGTCCGCGGCCTCGGTGCCGCTGTCCTCCGACCACAGCCCGATCCTGAGTCGCGACGAGTCCAGGTTGATGCCGTAGCCGAAGATGAAAAGCATCAGCACCGGCATGAAAAACGCGACCAGAATGCTGCTGGGATCGCGGAATATCTGCAGGGTTTCCTTCCAGCAAAGCGCACGCAGCCGCCGCAGGGATATCCACCTGCTGGCTCGGCCCTTCGCCAAATCCGATGTTCCTGATGGTTCCATGCCTATTGTGCGCCAAGCCTCGGTCTCCCTCGTTCGGCAGTTTGCGAAATAAGCATGCGATCCAGACAGCTGTTTGGCAACACGCTGTTTGATTTCACTTCTCCTCCATGCCGGTGATCAATGCGATGAACGCCTCTTCCATCGACGGGTCCGTGTTGTCCGCGGTGGCGGCGAGCGCTTTGAGTTCATCGGGCGTGCCGTTGGCGATGAGTTGGCCGCGGAACACCAGGCCGATGCGGTCGCAGTATTCCGCCTCATCCATGAAGTGCGTGGTCACCAGGACCGTCACGCCGCGCTCGACGAGGCCGTTGATATGGGTCCAGAACTCGCGCCGCGTCACCGGATCCACGCCGGAGGTCGGTTCGTCGAGAAACAGGATGTCCGGTTCGTGCATGACCGAACACGCCAGCGCGAGACGTTGTTTGTAACCTAACGAAAGTGAATCGGTCTTGGACTTGAGAACCGGCCCGAGGTGGAAGATCTCGGCCATGGTCCGGGTTTTTTCGCTTTGCGCGGTCCCGCTCAGCCCGTAGATTCCCGAGAAGAAGTCGAGGTTCTGTGAAACCGTTAGACCCGCGTAGAGCGAGAATTTCTGCGCCATGTATCCGAGCCTCTGGCGCGCCTTGCCCGCGCTGGTGCGCAGGTCCATGCCCACGACCATCGCCCGCCCGGACGTGGGCTTCAGCAGTCCGCACATCATCTTGAAGGTGGTGGACTTGCCCGCACCGTTGGGACCTAACAGACCATAGATCTCGCCGCGGCGGACCTGGAAGGTGACATCATCGGTTGCCGCAAAATCGCCGAATTTCTTGGTCAGGTTGTCCGCCTTGATGACCACGCTGTCATCGCCGGGGATCATGCGCACATGTTGTGCCAGCACGGATTCGCCACCCGGGCCGCCGCCCATGCGGTCGATGAACGCGTCCTCGAATCGCGGAGTGACGGGAGCCCAGACGGTGTCCGCGGGTGCGCCGATTTCCTCCGGTGGAAAGACCGCGGCACCCTGGCGGAAGGTCAGGCGCAGATGATGGCCCTGGAGGGTCCCGTCGCTCACCTCCGGGCGCGAGAGCGCGTGCGCGAGCAGGCGGCGCTTGTTGCCTAACGGGTTTTTCATGTGCCAGCAGCGGCCTTCCAGCGGTGCGGTCATTTCCCCAGGGGTTCCGGAAAATATCAATTTCCCCTCGTTGAGCACCAAGGTGGTTTCACATGACTCCGCCTCATCCAGATAGGCGGTGCTCCAGACCACGGAGATGCCATCGTCCGCCAGACGTCCCACCATGCTCCAGAGTTCCTTGCGCGAGATCGGGTCCACGCCCACGCCCGGTTCGTCCAGCAACAGCAGCCGGGGCTTCCCTAACAACGCGCAGGCCAGCCCGAGTTTTTGCTTCATGCCGCCGGACAACTTGCCGGCGAAACGCCCGGTGAAACGCTTGAGGTCGGTGAACGCGAGCAGGCGATCGAAAATCTCCACCCGCTCAGCGCCGGTGACGTCGCGCAGGTCCGCATGGAGTGTTAGATTCTCCAGCACGGAAAGATCCTCATACAAACCGAACTTCTGGGGCATATAGCCGAGCTCGCGGTGGATGGCGGCGGCTTCGGTCACCGGGTTCCGGTCAATCGTTGTTAGGTTTCCCGCATCCGGGACCAGCAAACCCGCCATGAGGCGCAGCAGCGTGGTTTTACCCGCGCCGTCCGGGCCCACCAGGCCGGTGATGACCCCGGCGCGGACCTCGCCCGTCACGGCATCCAGCGCGGGACTTTCCATCCCCGGAAAGGACTTGCAAAGGCCGTCGAATCTAACAACCACGTCCGACACGTCAACGGGGGGTTGGATCCAGTGAAACCGTGACCGGCATGCCCTGCCGCAGCGAACCGTCAGAGTCCGCCACCACGATGCGCAGCCGGTAAACCAGTGAGGTCCGCAGTTCGGGGGTTTCCACGGATTTCGGAGTGAACTCGGCACGCGGTGAGACAAAGCCGACCTTGCCATGGAACATGCGGCCCGGGTTGCCGTCGGTTTCTAACAATACAGGGGTTCCGGGCGGCACCTTGCCAAGCTCGTTCTCATGCACATAGGCCCGCACCCACACCGGACGTTCCAACGAAAGTGAGAGCACGGTGGTGCCGGCCTGTGCGATGGCACCGGGTTCCAGCGCGCGTGTGAGCACGACGCCATCGGACGGGGCCTTGAGCTCGGTGTCCTCCAGATGGAGCATGGCGGTGGCGCAGGCGGCTTTCGCCTGTGCGACTTTCGCAACGGCGGCGGAGATTTCCTCGCTGCGGAACCCGGCCTCCAACTGTTTCAATTTCGCCTCCGCCACCTTCACCCGTTGCCTCGCCTCATCGAGTGCGGCTTCGGCGTTTTCAAGATCCTGTTTCGAGACTCCGCCGCCACCTAACAATCCGGCCTGTCGCGCGCGCAGGCGGTCGGTGTTTTTCTCCACCACGCGGTTTTCCTCCAGCACCGCCCGCGCCTGTTGGATGTCCTCCATGCGGTAGCCGTTGTTTTTCAATTTCAAATCCGCCTCCGCCACGGCGAGCGCGGCGTTGGCCCCGGCGAGTTCGTTCTCATACGGCTGGCGGTCGATCTTTGCCAGCAAATCACCACCCTTCACCGCGTCGCCTTCGTCCTTGAGCACCTGCGACACCTTCCCGCCCACCCGGAAACCCAGATCCACGCCCCGGATATCGACGTTGCCATACAGTTTTAATGCCTCAGCGGACTTGTGAAATTTCCCCCGGAAATGCCAGGCAGCGGCTGCCGCCACTCCCAGCAGAATCAGGATGAGGAGAAATTTTTTCATGCGAATGATGCCTTTCGGTTCAGTGTCACGCGAGATTAGCAGCCCAACCCGTCCGATGCAATCACCGCCTGCGCCGGGAAAAAAACGCGGGAATCCCGCAGCACCTCGCAGGAATGCTTGCCGGTAAAGGCGAATAAAGCAGATAATGGCCGCCCATCGCAATTGAGACTTGCATCGATGTGACCATTCATCGTTGAAACCATCCCGTTGATGACTCGCATCCGCCAGCTCCGCAGTATTTGCATCGTTGTGACGATCATTTTGATCGCACAATTGCTTGTTGTGCAGGCGATGGCGGCAAGCGGGGAGTTGCACCAGTGCCTTCACAATGACGCCCACGATTCAGGCCACGAGTGCGCCGTCACATTGATGCTCGCTGGCGGCTATGACTCCGTGGTTCCTGACATCGTGCCTGTGGAGTTCATTCCGGAACGGCCGCCAGTGGTGGTGGTAGTTCCGGAGGGGATGAACTCGGAACCGGGCCACCTGGTCGGCGGAGTTCTGGCGCACGCGCCTCCCAGGGGACCGTAGGTAAGGTCGGAATCCCCTGTTTGAGTGAAAAACGGCAACACGACGTCTTGGCGGCGCGTGTCGCAATGCCGTTGTGATTTGATGGCGCCGCCATTGTTTACAACCTTACCAACACCAATGAAACCAATTTTACACCCTGCCATCGCAGGATTTGGCCTGATAGCGGCCACCACTTCCATGGCCCTCGCACAGGCACCCGCAAATCCAGACAACGCAGAGATGGCAGCACTCCGACAACAGGTCGAGGATCTCACCAAACTCGTGAAGGATTTGCAGAAGAAGGTCGATACAAACGCCTCCGAAGCTCCCGCGGAATCACCCGCGCCGAAAACCCGGAGCGCACGTCGATCCGCTCGTTCGGATGATTCGAAAGCCGTCATCGGGACTCCCGAGACGGCACACGAACCGGATCTCCAGGCCGATCTATCAGCCAATCCGCTGCCTGAGCCGAAACGAACCGACCTGAGCGCATTCAACCCGGAGATTTCCGCAGCGATCGACTTCATCGGATCGTATTCAGCGAGTGCTAACAACTTCAACTTCACTCCGCGCGACATCGAGGTGATGCTTCAAGCGAACGTCGATCAACTGGCCCACGCTTATGTCGTCTTCAACGCCGAGAGCGAACTCGATCCGTGGACGAAGACCGATCCGTTTGGAGAAGCCACACTGGGCGTCGAAGAGGCGGCGATCGAAACGACGGCACTGCCATACGGACTCGGACTGAAGGGCGGCTTGTTCTTCGCGGACTTCTCGCGGCTTGGAAAAGTCCACAGCCACGAGTTGCCGTTCACGGACCGGCCCGCATCGCTTGAGGGCGTCATCGGCGGAGAAACGAAGGCACGCGGCCTG
Organism: uncultured Luteolibacter sp.; assembly: GCA_964458895.1. Lineage (GTDB taxonomy): Bacteria > Verrucomicrobiota > Verrucomicrobiia > Verrucomicrobiales > Akkermansiaceae > Luteolibacter. The sequence goes on from CAYWLC010000087.1 coordinate 6,625, forward strand.
GAATTGAGCTGGGTGCCACCGGTCGGACATTACTTCCGTCTAACTGCCGGCGCGGTGGACAACATCGGCGCGGACACGGCGGCAAACGGTGTGTTCTCGAAACTCGACGGAGACATGGGGGATTTGTTCGCCTCGAGTGACAACCGCTCGTTCGGCGATCTCATGTATTATGGCCGGGCCGCGACGATCTTCGAACTCAGCGACAGCACCTCGCTCAACCTCGGCATCGACTATGCCCGCGGCAGCGACTCGGGAACCCGTGAACTCGCCAGCGCCGATTTCAAACTCACCTGGCTGCCCGATCCCGCGAGCTTCGACCAATTTGTCATCAGCGGCGAGGTATTGCATGGCAGGACCGACGGCCCGTTCGGCCCCGACGCACTCTTTGCCGGCAGCCCGACAAGCGGATCGAGCAAGGCGGACGGTGCTTATATTTACGCCCAATACCGGTTCGGCAAGAATTGGGAACCGGGAATTCGTTACGATTGGTTCCGCCCGGAAAGCTGGTCCGAAACCGATTCTAACAGCGACGGTATCGCGGACGGACTCGCACGCAGCACCTCGATTCAGCAATCGATATCGGCCTATCTAACATACAGCCTCAGCGAGTACAACCGCCTGCGCCTGGGTGTCAGCCACATCAATGGCGACAATGGAGACTTCGCCGGCAAGGACGACGACTGGCTCGGGTTCATGCAATGGAGTATCATCATCGGCCCTCACAATCATTCCTTCCAACCTTGATTGATCATTATATGAAAACATTACTCATCCCATATCTCATCATCACCGGCACCCTGCATGCCGCGCCACTCAACGTGGTCGTCACCCTGCCCGATCTCGCCGACATCACACGTCAGGTCGGCGGCGACCAAGTGGATGTCTATTGCATCTCGAGCGGTCGTGAGGATCCTCACAACGTGCCGCTCAAGCCGAGCGCGATCACCAAACTCGCCAAAGCGGATCTCTTTATCCAGGTCGGGCTTTACCTGGAGCATGCCTATGCCCCAGCGTTGGTGAAGGAATCCCGCAACCAGAAAATCCAGTTGGACGGTCCCGGTTTCCTTGATCTCAGCGGCAGCGTGAAGCCGATGAAGGTGCCCACCAGTTTGGACCGCAAGGGCGGCGACGTGCATCCTAACGGAAACCCGCACTACAACTGCGATCCCGTCTATGGCCAGATGATGGCGCGCGGCATCGCGGCAAAACTCGGCAGGCTCCGGCCTGAGTCCGACGCCATGTTCAAGGCGAATGGCGACAAGTTCGCGGCCATGCTGCAAGGCCGTATCGGCGGGTGGAAATCCAAGCTCGCGGGAAAGAAGATCAAGTTCGTGAGTTATCACCAGGACCTGCTCTACTTCGCCGCCCGGTTCGGTCTCACCCAGGTGGGAACGATCCAGCCGAAACCCTGCATCGAGCCCGGTCCGCGCGATATCCAAGCGCTTGCGGAAAAGATGAAACAAGAAGGAGTGAAGCTCATCGTGAAGGAGAGTTTTTACAGCGACCGCATTCCCAACCAACTCGCTCAGATGACCGGAGCGAAAGTCGTCAACGTTCCAATCCTGGTCAACGGAACACCCGCTGCGAAGGACTACGTTTCGCTGATCGACACGCTCGTCAACGCCTTCGCCCAATGATCGAGTTGCGAAACCTCGCGCTCGGTTACGGTGGAAGCGCCGTGATCGGAAACGTGAATCTGAAGGTGGCCGCCGGTGACTTCCTGGTCATCGGCGGCCCTAACGGAGGCGGAAAATCGACATTGCTGCGTGGCATCTCGGGCCTCCTGCAACCGCTGGCCGGCTCCATCGACCGCGGCAGGATCCGCTTCGGTTATGTCCCGCAGCATGCCACAGTCGAACAGGCTCTGCCGCTGACCGCGATGGAAATGGTCGAACTCGGCGCTTCCGCCAGCGAACCGTGGTGGAAGACCCTCGTCACCCCGCGTTCCTCGTTTCACCATCAGGCATTGCAGGATTGTCAGGCGGACCACTTCGCCGGGAAGCCGTTTCACGCGCTCTCCAGCGGCCAGCGGCAGCGTGTCCTGTTAGCCCGTGCGCTCGCGTCCTCGCCGGATTGTCTGTTGCTCGACGAACCTACAGCCGGAGTGGACCGCCAGACGCAGCACGCGCTCGCCGCGATGCTTGGCGATCTGCATCGATCATCCGGTCGCACGGTGGTGCTCGTCACGCACGAGTTCGGGCCGTTCCGCGATGTCGCGAAACGTTTCGTCTGGGTGCAGGATGGAGAACTCACCGAACTAACAGCAGATGATTTCATCGGCCGTCAGGATCACCCCGAACCCGCAAACTGATGCCCGACGAATTCCTATTTGCCAAAGCCCTGTGGGCCGCCGTGTTGATCGGCGTGTTGCTGCCCATTGTCGGCCGCCATCTCATTCTCGGGCGGGCGGTTTTGTTAGGTCTGGCGATTCCCCAAATCGCGATGGCGGGCATTGGCTTCGTGTTTCTAGGCACCGCGCTGCACTGGACCTGGGCAGAATCCATCACCGAGGAATCCAGCAAGGCGCTTGTCGGTTCGCTGTTGTTCGGCCTTCCAGGCTTGCTGCTCATTGCCACGCCGTGGAAACGCCGCGCCCGCATCAGCGAGGCGTGGTTGGCCGTCGTCTATCTCGCTTCGGTCTCCGCGACCAACCTGATGCTCGCCACCGATGCGGTTGGAGAAACCTATCTGGGTGATTTGTTTCATGGACGCCTGCTGTTCATCGGCGAGACGGAATTGAGGCTGCTGGGCATGACCCTTGTGGCGGGATTCGCCATTCTGTTCGCGTTCCGGCGGCGGCTGCTGCTCACTCTCACGGATCCCGACTACGCCTCCGTCGCCGGCCTCGCGGTCGGCGGCTGGACTGTGGCTGCAACGGTGGTGAATGGTACTGTCGTCGGCATCACCGTGGCGACCGCCGGGCCACTCGTCGCCTTCGGTTTCCTTGTGCTTCCCGTTCTAACAGCAGGGGCTTTCGCCACCAGCCTGCGGGGCAACCTGTGGCTCTCGATGCTCGCCGGCCTGATCGTTTCGCTCGCGGGATTCTGGTTGGCGTATCACTATGACTTCCCGCTCGGCGATTCGGTGGTCGCCACCGGTTGCGTGGTGCTCGTCATCGCCCGGTTGTTGAGAATTGCACGGGTTTTCAAACTCCGGCGCTATATCTGACAGTCAACCGCTCCTCACCCATTCAACACGGTCACTGATGGGACGACTCGTGCGAATCCGCATGAGAACAATCATGCAGGTCCGAGGATGACGCCAGCAGCGAGACCACGAAAACCTAAACTACCGCAAGCCAAACGACAGGCACGAAAACGCGCATCCATCGGGTTTGGGGGGCGGGGTTGGTCATTGCGGGGTGTCGATAAGCGAGGCCGCGCGGTGTTGCAACGTGAATTATTTCCAGACGATTCGGTTTGCACACGGGGGCGGCACGGTTTATCGAAACGCCCGCCACCATGTCCGACAAACCGTTTTGCTACCAAGACCCCTTCCCGCTCGGCCCTGACACGACCGAATACGAGTGCATCAGCACCGAGCACGTATCGGTCACCGAGTTCGAGGGGAAACCCGTGCTCAAGATCGCTCCTGAAGCCCTCACCATGGTGGCGGCGGAGGCGATCAAAGCGATCAATTTCACCCTGCGCCCGGCGCACCTCGCGCAGGTTGCGGCCATCCTTGACGACCCCGAGGCCTCGGAAAACGACCGCATGGTGGCGCTGATGATGCTCAAGAACGCGGAGATCGCCGCCTACGGCATCCTGCCATTCTGTCAGGACACGGGCACCGCCACCATCATCGGCAAGAAGGGCCAGCAGGTCTGGACCAGCGGTGATGACGCCGAGTTTCTATCAAAAGGAATCTATCAGACCTACATCGGGGAAAACCTGCGTTACTCGCAGACCGCGCCGCTCACGATGTTCGATGAGGTCAACACCAAGACCAACCTGCCCGCGCAGATCGACCTCTACGCCGCCGAGGGCGACGCCTACAAGTTCCTGTTCGTCAGCAAGGGCGGCGGATCGGCCAACAAGACGTTCCTCTATCAGGAAACCAAGGCGCTGCTCAACCCGAAGCGCCTCCGCGAGTTCTGCACCGAGAAAATGAAGTCGCTGGGCACCGCGGCCTGCCCGCCCTATCACCTCGCGTTCGTCATCGGCGGCACCTCCGCGGAAAATTGTTTGAAGACCGTCAAGATGGCCTCCACCAAGTATTACGACGCGCTGCCCACCACCGGCAACGAACACGGCCGCGCGTTCCGCGACCTGGAACTTGAGAAGGAGG
>CAYWLC010000087.1:10921-12463 GCA_964458895.1 uncultured Luteolibacter sp.
GCGCGCGAGACCTCCATCGGCGCGCAGTTCGGCGGCAAGTATTTCGCGCTCGACGTGCGTGTCATCCGACTCCCGCGCCACGGGGCGTCCTGCCCTGTGGGCCTCGGTGTTTCCTGCTCGGCCGACCGCCAGGCCAAGGCGAAGATCACCAAGGACGGCATCTTCCTCGAAAAACTCGAAAAGAACCCCGGCCGGTTCATCCCGGAAAAATTCCGCGACTGGAAGTTCAAGGGCGTGCCCGTGAACCTCGACCTCGGCATGGAGGAAACCCTCAAAACCCTCTCCAAATATCCGGTGACCACCGCGCTCGCTCTAACAGGAACCATCATCGTCGCCCGCGACATCGCCCATGCAAAACTCAAGGAGATCCTCGATGACACAGGTGACCTGCCGGATTACATCAAGAAATACCCGGTCTATTACGCAGGACCGGCCAAGACGCCTGCGGGCATGCCGTCCGGGTCGTTCGGGCCCACCACCGCCGGGCGGATGGACAGTTATGTCGAATTATTCCAATCCCACGGCGGCTCGATGGTGATGCTGGCCAAGGGCAACCGCTCGAACGCCGTCACCGAAGCGTGCAAAAAGCACGGTGGATTCTATCTGGGATCCGCCGGTGGTCCCGCCGCTTTGTTAGCCCAGGACCACATCCGGTCCCAGGAGGTCGTCGCCTTCCCCGAACTCGGCATGGAGGCCGTCTGGAAGATCACCGTGGAGAATTTCCCGGCCTTCATCCTCGTGGATGACAAGGGCAATGATTTCTTCACCAGCCTCAGCGCCTGCCCGGTCCAGCATTAGCCCGAGAAAGGAAAATTCCAAAGGTAACACCGGCCATTATTACAACAACCGGAGCGAAGCGGAGATAGCCGAGCACTTTATTCCAAATAACGAGGCAAATTGCGCTGATTTTAACTGATTTCACTCACCATTTGGGTGTGTGGTCGTTATTTTGAACCTCTTCAAAATCAGTTCAATCAGTGAAATCAGTGGTTTCTATCTTCCTGTTCAGGCTAACAGATTAGAACAAATCACCCTGTGCGGGGTCTTCGTTCTTGCGGTGGAGGGCGGAACCGGCCAGCAGGGCGTCGATGCGCATGAGCAGGTCCAGCGAGGGAGCATCACCGCCCTCCATCACCGCGCGGAGGCGGGCGCGCCATTCGTCCAAGGTGCCGCCGTTCTCGCCCGCCAGAACCATGGCGGTCTGGGTGAGTCGCCCGCTGACGGCAAACTGGCGACCAGTCCGGCGCAGCCATGCTTCAAAATACGGACGGTCGGGCTTGGCAATGATCACGGACGCCATCATTAGTGCCAACCCAACATCGGGTCAATCCGAAAGATCCGCGCAGAAACGGGTTCCTTAGTATGAAATATTTTTTGTTAGCCGCAAAAAAGCGCAAGAATACGCAAAAAAAGATCTTCATGCTGAGAGGCTGTATGAATTTTGCGCAATGGCAGGGACCGACCTCCGGGCGGTCCGGGTATTAGGTAGGGACCGACCTCCGGGCGGTCCGGGTATTAGGTAGGGACCGACCTCCGGGCGGT
>CAYWLC010000088.1:0-12311 GCA_964458895.1 uncultured Luteolibacter sp.
AAGTTCGTCACCCGCAGTGCGGACACTGCGGGCGTAAACGATTCCTGATAGAGAAATGAGCGCCACTTCGGTGGTGCCGCCGCCGATATCGACAATCATGTTGCCAGAGGCGTCCTGCACCGGCAGCCCCACGCCGATCGCCGCGGCCATCGGTTCCTCGATCAGGTAAACCTCGCGGGCACCGGCTTGCTCGGCGGATTCGCGCACCGCGCGGCGCTCGACTTCCGTGATGCCCGAGGGGATGGCGATGAGGACCCGGGGATTGGATCGGCGGCCCTTGTTCACCTTGCGGATGAAATGGCGCAGCATTGCCTCGGTGACCTCGAAATCCGCGATCACCCCGTCCTTGAGCGGGCGGATCGCGACAATATTGCCCGGCGTGCGGCCGAGCATGCGTTTGGCATCGTCACCGACGGCGAGCACCTCGTTGGTGCCTGCTTTGACCGCGACGACTGAGGGCTCGCGCAGGACGATGCCGTGGTCCTTGACGTTGATCAGTGTGTTCGCGGTGCCAAGATCGATGCCGATGTCATTGGAAAAAAAGTTTCCGAAGAGTCTTTTGAACATGGAAGTCGTTGAAAATGAGAGCTAGGGGTGAAAATTGAAGAACCCCGACACCCCCCGAACACCGCTTCATTCGGGTGGTCAGACCTGAGGAAAACGAAGAGAAGCGCGGGATACTATCGGGAAAAGCGGGCAACAGTGCAAAAGCTATCCCCAAAGGTCAAGGCGGAATCCGCTGAATTTCAACGATTCGCCGATTCCGATGGCGGCCACCGAGCGCCTGCCCTAAGCGGCCCGTGGCAACCATGAATGACCGTTTTGAACTCCGATTGCGGGATGGCACCCCGGTCATCCTGCGGCCACTCTTGGAAGAAGACCGTCCGCTGGTCGCGGAGGCCTACCGGCGTTTGTCCCCGGAGGCGCGATACCAGAGGTTCTGGACGCGCACCGGCGAAATGATCGGAGATGCGATGCTGGACCGCCTCATCGAGCAGGATCCGGCAAAACATGCCACTTGGGTCGTCCTGGACCCCGCCCGGGAATTCGCCGGGGTGGGTGGCGCGAGTTGGTGGCGCAATCTCGCCCAGCCGGAAGAGGTGGAAATTTCCCTCATGGTTCTGGATGACGATCAAAACCGCGGCATTGGCACCCTCCTGTTCGCCGCCATGTGGCTGACCGCCTACCGCGCCGGAGTGGAGCGCATGACCGCCTATGTTCTAACCGACAACCGCCGCGCAGCAAACTGGTTGCGCGATTGCGGCGGCAAGGGCGAATGGGACGGCTATAAACTCGTCTTCCGCTGGGACCTCGCCGACCTCGACAGCCTGCCCGTCACCCGCGCCGCAGCCGACCTCGCGGCATGGCTCGCGGAACTCTCGCGCAAAATCCTGTGATTTTTGTTAGATGATATCATTCCTTCCCGCCCGGCGCGCGGAAGGACAAATACAGGGCTGGCAGCGCCTCACGCAACGCGGCCTCGTTCTCACGCGGGTCGCCGCGGAAATAGACCGCGAAGGGGGTCGGTTTCACGGTATTCGTAGACGTCCACCACTTCCACACCCCCGCCGACCTCGTCCGCCTCGGTCGCAACTGCGAACGCATCGCCATCGCCCGCGGTATCCGCTTCCACGTCCACGACCGCACCATCATCGACGGCCACCGCGCCATCGTTTTCCCCGATTGACCGAAATTGCAGGCTTTACAAAACGCATCCCCCCATGCATTTTCCGCCCCCCTACCAAGGAGAGGTGGTCGAGTGGTCTATGGCACCTGATTCGAAATCAGGCGTGGGGTAATACTCACCGTGGGTTCGAATCCCACCCTCTCCGCCAGTGGCTTTACAAGTCATTGAAAACACGGTAAATCCTTCTCCCACAATGAAGAGAAAAGGAAAAATGGGACACAACGACGGGGCACAACCCCCTCTTGATCCCATGCCAAAACATCCACACATCCTGAAAAGGGATGGCCGCTACTACTACCGCAAACGCATTCCCTCGGACCTTGTTCAAGCTGGATGCTACGGCAAGGCCAAGGACATCAAGCGTGCGCTCGGAACCTCTGATATTCCCGCTTGGCCCGCCGCAACAGCATTGCCCATGCCTTCATTGAGATGCTGGAAGAACTCGGGGTGTCGCTCTACTGGCACCAACAAGGAATCGAAACCCTGCTTCCCAACGGCAAGCGCAACCCTGCCGCTGGCATCATGTTCGCCCTGCTTGCAGAAATGGCACGGGCCGAACGGGAAACTCTATCCGAACGAATCAAGTCCGGTCTTGAGGAAGCCAAGCGCAAGGGCCGCACGCTTGGACGCCCGACTGGACCAGCATTTTCCGAAAAGCAGTTTCTCGCCAAGCATGGCGATATTTGCCGCCTTTTCCGGGAAGGGCAATCAGTGCGGCACACCGCCAAGATCACCGGCAAGGGAATTTCAACCGTCCAAAGGGTCAAGAAGGTCCTCGCTGCCAAGTAGGCACCTCCTCGGAACAACCTGCCACACACTTCACTCCCAACCGTCAAATTCGCCATGAAAACCAAAGCTGAATCACACTTGTCTCCCTTGTTTATAATCAGTCTGCTTATTCTCATTCCTTCGTTCGTCTTTGGTGCGGGCCTCGCCGCGATCAAGGAACAATCCTTTCATCAAGACGCGGGGGCGAACATTGTCGTCTATTCCACATTAACGGTCAGCGGCCCATCCGTGAAGATCGAGACGGCAAACCGGACGTTCACCATTGATAGCCAGAAGTTAGCTGGAAAAATAGATGTGATTTCCGCACTTCCGGCAAACATCACGACCGAGAGGGAATTGGAACCCGTTCGCAAAGCCGTAAAGGAGTATCGCGATTTCTCCATACGATTCCCGAAAAGCGCTCCTGTTCTGGCACAGAATATCACTACATTGGATGCCTATATCAAGGCGTTTGAAGGAGGCAAAGCCCGTTACAACGGCGAATGGTGGCCCAAGGAAGATGTGCTAGCACATATACGGACGGAAGCGTGGGCCAAAAACGTAGAAGACGCCGAAGTCAAGCGACGGGCCGAAGAGAAGTTGGCGTTTGAAAAATCCCAGAAAGCGAAGGGTCTTGGGAAATACAATGGCGAATGGATACCGTTAGAAGAAGCTAGAAGATTGGCAGCACGAGATCAAGCGGCGTTTGAGAAAGACGCGGATGCCGTCAAGAAAACGGAACGGAAGTTGGCTCATGAACAACGGATCAAAGAGGAAAAGCAACAGATCATAGAAGAAGAACAACGGATCATAGACTCAAAACTAGCAGGAAAACAATGGAGCGAAGCAAAACAACGGATCATAGAAGCAAAGCAACGGATCAAAGAAGAGGAGTTGGTAGAAAAGCGACGGATCAATGAAGAAAAACTAGCAGAAGAACAACGGAGTAAAGAAGAAATGCTAGCAGAAAAGGAAGCTTATGCGAAGATCCAGAAGGGAAAAGGGCTAGAAGAGTATGAGGGCGAGTGGTTGACACATGAAAAGATATTAGAACTAGAAAAACATAAAGACTATCTTAAAGAAAATGCGTATTTCCTTCGCGGTGAGGTTAGGCAGGTTACACGTGAAGGGATAATCGTTTTTTCTCACTATGGCAATGAGAGGATGCCCAACTATAATTCTAGGCCACCACATCGCCCTGAACTCCGTTGGATTACAGGCGATTTCCTCGTAGTCGGCCACCCTGAACAAGATGGCAAGGTTGATAATGATTGGTTTGACGTGGATGCCGTTCCAGATGGTATCTTTGAATACACTACTGTCCTTGGCGCTTCAAAACGCATAAGAAAATTTCGAGTTGTGGATTCATATTATTAAGGCGCAACGAATCTCTCTTCACTTTTCGATTGGATCAAGTTGAAATTTGTTGCTGAAACCGTGCTGTTTTACATTTCGGGACGCATTTGGACACTGTTTGCAGTGTTTTCGTCCTTTTTCTTTTAGATTCATTAGTCTTATGATTCGCTAATGAAAAAGGCAGAATCAATCACACAGCGAAGACAGTCATTCAAGCAACAACTCTTCCTAGATAATTACAGGAAGGATGGAATCGTTGGGCAAAGCGCAACGGCGGCGGGAGTATCGCGGCAGGTAGTTTACTACTGGCGTCAAACCTCGCCATCGTTTGCGAAACGAATGCAGGATGCTGAAAATGAGGTTCATAACAATATTCTCAAAATCCTTTGCAAAACGGCAAGAGACGGTAACCGACAGATGCAAAAATTCATTCGCGAGGAACATGGAGAAAATGCACTCAAGAGCGTTTTGCGCGGGAAAAACCTAACATTGAAAGGCATGAAGGCATGAATCACACGGGAAGGCCAACATGTTTCACAGTGGCGAAAGCCAATCGAATCGTTGATGCGATTCGGCGCGGACTCCCGTTCAAATTGGCGGCAGCGGCGGGAGGAGTCAGCTATAACACATTTGTCCGCTGGCGTAATGAAGGATCGAATCCAAATGCTCCGCGCCATCTAAGGGAGTTTTGCAACCATGTCCGCTCCGCTGAATCTGAGGCAGCGCAACGCTTCCTCGGTTTGATCGAAGCAGCGGCGGAACGAAGCTGGCAGGCGGCGGCATGGATGCTCGAAAAACGGCATCCCGATCTTTTTGGGAAAGCGGCTGAACCACCTAGCCGCCCACTGATGGACAGCGACCTTGATATTTATGACGATGATTAGCTAGAACCAACACAAAAAAACCAACCCGGCGCGACAGGAAATTGCAACCGGGCTGGCTTTTCTAAACAACAATGAAGATTACCACGAAAGATCATGGCCTGCAAGGGTCAAATCCGAAAACGCGGAAGAGAAATCTCGCGAATATCGCACACACCGCACACGGCGCAACCAGTGGACGCACGGGACGTTACGAGAATGGGACACATAAGAAACAAGCGTCACTTCCTGCTTTCAATCTCAAAGCAAGGGTATCAGCAAAGACAGGGCTTTTCGATCATTTGGAAATAACAGCGAAGCATGGCAATGTGATTGGTGAACGTGAAGAAATAGACCTCTTTCGACATTATGTGGGGGCGGCTCCGCAGGAGTTAAAAGTTGGGAACACTTCCGAAAGGTATGGGAGACTCTTCACGGTAGCTCCCGAAAATGGACGGAAGGGATTACCGTTAGTCGTTCGTTCACAACCGACAGTTTGGAAAGGGAAACCGCTTCCGGCCCCGCCGCTCTCTGGCAAACTCAATACCAAAAGATTTCCGGTAGCCGAAAACCAATTCCTTTGCAATATCGTTTCGGATTTGCACCTGAATCCTTCCCGTGCGGTAAACCTGTGTCCATCTTTAGCCAACAAGCAGGCCCCGTCTTGGGAGCATGCAATCCTAAATCGACGGCCAGAGAGGGAACTTACTAAAGGGCTGGACGGCAAAGACAACTTGATTCCGGTAAATATGTTAGAGCCGGCTCGCAAGTATAGTGTGAGAAACCACCTTCACGCCGTTTATGCCGGTATCCGCAGCGAACTGAGAAGAGCATCAGCAGCGACAGACAGCTTGCCCATGCTGGGAACCCTCAAAAACGAGGATTTCAGCCTACGGCGCATTGAAACCTATTTTGAGTTTTTTGCACCCGACGCCGTCGCTCTGGTGAAGAAGCTAGCCCCCACGCTCAGAGTCTTTCACAAGCACAATCGGGAAAGGGAACACGGGTTAGATATTGAAACGGTTGGCAACTCTCCCACAATCACCTTGTTTCTCAGCAATGGGGAAGCCGTCCGAGTCTATGCTAAGGCGGCGGATCGGATTCGGTTTGAGGTGATTCACCAACCCAAAAAGCAGAATGGCTTGATACCGGATGGCTACTGCGCCCCCACCTTGGAGGCCTGCATAGAGAAACTCCTCTTCCTGCGGCAGAAAGCAGCGATACGTGTAAATCAGGTTCTCGCGTTCCTCTCAGAGTGGGCCGTAGAAACGCCACAGGACCGCGCTGGCGCGTCCCGCTACGCGTCACTGTGGTTTCAGCGACTGGGCTTTTCCGAAGCCTCTGAGCGGCTCCTAGAGCTTCTCAGGGTCAACGGGCGGATTCTCGCGGGACAATACCTGCCAAAAGAGGAGCGTAACGCACTTCGGAGGGCGAAAGAGCAAGAACTCGTGTTCTACGATGAAAACGCAAAGGCTTACTTTCCGGCAAGCTGCGGAACCGCCCTGCCGATTTCTGGACACAGCTTGACAAATGGAAACTCAGATTCTACAAATCCGGGGCACAATACTGAGACACAACCCGTCGCCAGTGTTCCGAAATTCCCTACTCCTATAAGGATTGTCCGAGAGAGAATTGGAATCCCACCCTCTCCGCCATCTGGCTTTCAGCGTGTTACGAAAACGAAAAGCCCATCAGAAACCCTAGCAAAAAAATTGGCACTCACCTTTCTCTCACCTTATCGCAAGGTTCCACGGCGAGAAAAGCCCGCCCACGGTGAAGGAATCGGGAAACACGTTAGGGCAGTCCTGCGCCAATCCAAGGGCCGCCGTCTGCGGACAGCGAACTGAATCGGGATTCTTGTAACGTCGTGGTGTGGCACCGGCTACCGGGAGCGCCACTCCGCACCAGTGTAAAGGGTTATAATCATGAGGGTCATTACTGCTAAGAAATTGCTTTGGCGTGAAGGCCGTTGAAAGAGCCGGTGGCCTGCGGGCCGATGGCCGCGAAATGGGGGTTGATCAACCTCCACGTGCAACCAACGCCTCAGACATCCCGTCGAAACCAAAACGGCCCCAGTACTGTACACGGGCAAGATGCCGCGGCATCGGGGGAAATACTAGCGGGATCTTGCAAGAGCGGATCTCTTGCGGCGTGGCGGCAGTCAGGGCGCGGCCAATTGACCCGCCAGCCGGCGTACGGCCTCAGCCACGTCCGGGACGGCGGCGGCCACGGCAGGTGACAATTCCAGGCACATCGGCCGGATCTGCTCTACCGAGATGGTGAACAGATGGAGTGCGGGCATCTGGTCGAGCAGGGCCGCAACGGCGAAGAGGTCTTTCAGGCCAAAATCATGCGCGCCGAGGCCGCGCGGCAGATCTCCGGCATTGCGGGGGTGCAGGCAGGTGATCGTGCCGGCCCGTTGGCCATCGCGCGTGGCATCGATCAGTACCATGGCGCGCACCTCCTCGAATTCCAACAACAAGTTGATGCCGCCGGTACCGCCATCAAGCAGCCTGACGCCCGCCACCGGCGTCGCTTGCTCGAGCCGACGCAAGACATGCACGCCCACGCCTTCATCGCCCATGAGCAGATTGCCCACCCCGAGCACCAGCACCCGGGCGGGTTGGCTGGAGCTGTCGGTTCGAACGGCTGCGGGTTCACCTGCCAGCGGGTTGTCGATCAGGCCGCGCGTCGGAATGCTCACTGCGGAGGGTGGGTCGCCACGGGGGCGGGTTTGGGCGCCGCGGTCCGGTGCGGGGTGAATTCGGAGATGCCGCCGGCTTGCTCGGCCTCGATCTTTTCGGTTTCCATGAACTTCCAGCCGCCGACCATCGACGACAGCACGCCCTGCCCCTCGACATAGTCATGATAGAAAACGAGATAGATGTGAATCACGGTGAAGACCACAAACAACCAGAGTCCGGAATAGTGGAAGAGCCGCAGGTTTTGTTCGCTGCCAAACAACGGCATGACCCAATCAAACAAGTGCGGGATCCAGAACCCGCTCATCGGCGCATAAAGCGCAAAACCCGAAGCCACCTGAAACACCGTTAGAAATCCCGTGCCCATGTAGGTGAAGTAGGCCAGCGAGTTATGCCCGAGCGTGTGCACCGGTTGGTGGCTCGACTGCATGACGTCCACCTTGAGGACGGCCCACACTTGCCGCCACTGCCGCTTGGTGACCGGGAAGAAGTTGCGCCAGTGGGTGTATTTGTTGCCGACTCCCGCCCAATAGAGCCGGAACAAAAAGTTTGCTAGAAAAACGAAGGCGGTGGAGAAATGCACGAAGCGCAGCTTGCCGAACCAGGAGCCGAACGACGCTTCGTGCGCGCTCATGAAGGCGGGCGGATGGGCGATCAGGAAACCCGTGACCCCGAGCACGATGACACAGAGGGCGTTGATCCAGTGGAACCAGCGCACCGGCTGCTCCCACACATAAACGCGCTGGAAGTCGTGTGAATTTCGCATGACGTTTCGGTTGTTAGGGTTTACATCACTGGAAGGACTGCCGCGAGATTTCCTGGTTGTCCTCATAAAGGTGGACCGCGCAGGCGAGGCACGGGTCAAACGAATGAATCGTGCGGATGATTTCCAACGGTTGTTGCGGATCACTCACCGGCGTGCCGATGAGTGACGCCTCATAGGCGGAGCGCTGGCCCTTGCCGTCGCGCGGCGAGGCGTTCCAGGTGCTCGGGACCACCATTTGATAGTTCGCGATCTTGCCATCCTTGATGACCAGCCAGTGCGCGAGCGCGCCGCGCGGTGCCTCGCTGCACCCGACACCACGGGCCTCGGCCGGCCAGGTCGCCGGTTCCCAGCGTTCCCTGGTGAACGTACGGGTATCGCCCGCCTTGAGGTTGGCGATGAGTTGTTGGAAAAACCCGAGGCCCCAGCGGGCTGCGAGCCGCGTTTCGATGGCGCGCGCCGCAGTGCGTCCCAGCGTGGAAAACAACACCTCAGGCGGCTGGTTCAAAGCGGTGAGGACCTCGGTCACGGCTTCCTTGATCTCGGATTGGCCGGACGCATAACCGACGAGCATGCGGGCGAGTGGTCCGACTTCCATGGCGTGGCCTTTCCAACGCGGCGTTTTGAGCCAACTGTATTTTTGCTCCACGTCGAGATGATCGTACGGGGGTTTCGGGCCGGAATACTTGAGCCGGGTTTCACCCTTCCACGGGTGCCGGCCGGCCGCTCCGCCGGAGTATTCATACCACGAGTGATCGATGAACTCCTGCACGCCGGTGTCATCCCTGGGATCCACCGGAAGAACCTCGTTGAGGTTGCGACCGAGGATGGCACCACGCGGAAACTTGAAGCTTCCGACATCGGCGAATCCGTTAGACGGCAGGTCCCCATAACAAAGGTAGTTTTCCAAGCCGCCGCCGATGGCGGCCCAGTCGAGGTAGAACGGCGCCACGGCCAGCACGTCGGGCAGATAGACCTGCTCCACGAATTCGAGGCCGCGCTGCAAGGTCTGGCCGACGAACGCCAGGCGTTCCGCATTGATGGCATTGGCCTCGTCCAGATTGAACGAACACGGCGCACCGCCCACGAGGTAGTTCGGGTGCGGATTCTTGCCCCCGAAAAGCGTATGGATCCTGACGATTTCCTTCTGCCACTCGAGCGCCTCAAGATAGTGCGCGACGGCCATGAGATTCGCCTCGGGCGGCAGTTTGTAGGCCGGGTGGCCCCAGTACCCGTTGGCAAATATCCCTAACTGACCACTCTCGACAAATTTTGTCAGGCGCTTCTGCAAGTCGGCGAAATAACCCGGCGTGCTCTTGGGATACTTCGAGAGCTTTTGTGCCAGTTGCGAGGTGGCGGCGGGGTCGGCCTTGAGTGCGCTCACGACATCCACCCAGTCGAGCGCGTGCAAATGATAGAAATGCACCACGTGGTCGTGGATGTATTGGGTGCAGAACATGATGTTGCGGACCAGTTCGGCATTGGGTGGGATTTTGATCGCCAGGGCGTCCTCGACCGCCCGGACCGAGGCCAGCGCATGCACGGTGGTGCACACGCCGCACACGCGTTCGGCGAAGGCCCAGGCGTCGCGCGGGTCGCGGCCCTTGAGGATGATTTCAATGCCGCGCACCATCGTGCCGGCACTCCAGGCATCGACAATTTTCCCGTCTTTGATTTCCGCCTCGATGCGCAGGTGGCCTTCGATGCGGGTGACTGGATCCACTACAATTCGCTCGCTCATGGGGTCAGGGGGTCAGGAGTTCTTGTCGGGGTTTTGGTTCTGGCTGGCCTGCTCGGCGGATTCCGCGTTTTCACCGGGTTGTTCGCCGATATCGTGCCGTTTGCGGTAGTTGGTCATGACGGCGTGCGCGGCGGCACCGGCTGCCGCAGCACCTAACACCGCAAGCCCCACCTTGTCGGCAGTGGCTTCGATGCCGAAGCCCGGGAGGTTGGACAAGCGCTGATAGAACGGGCCGTTGTCCCAGAAATTCGCTTCCGAGCAACCAATGCACGGATGTCCGGACTGGATGGGGAAGCTCACGCCGCCGTTCCAGCGGATAACGCCGCACGAGTTGTAGGTGGTCGGCCCGCGACAACCGACCTTGTACAGGCAGTATCCCTTGCGTGCGTTCTCGTCGTCGAACGACTCGACGAACAAGCCGGCGTCGTAGTTGGGCCGCCGGTAACAGGTATCGTGGACCCGGCGGGAATAAAAGGCCTTCGGACGACCTAACGAATCGAGCTGCGGGATGCGGTCAAAGGTCAACAGATGCACCAACACGCCAGCCATGACCTCCGCGATGGGCGGACATCCCTGCACATTGATGATCGGTTTGCCCGAGATGATTTTATGAATGGGGGTGGCTTGCGTGGGGTTGGGCTTGGCCGCCTGCACGCATCCCGCGCTGGCGCAGTTGCCCCAACAAATGACCGCCTTCGCCCCCGCGGCGCATTCCTCGACAATTTGCCGGGCGGTTTTGCCGCCAATGCAGCAATACACCCCGTCATCCCCCAGCGGCACGGAACCCTCGACGCATAGCACGTATTCGCCCTTGGATTTTAGGAGCGTGTCCTGCAGGCAGGCTTCGGCTTGATGACCCGCGGCGGCCATCAGCGTCTCGGTATAGTCGAGCGACAACTTGTCTAGCAGAACATCGGCGACGATAGGGTGCGACGATCGCAGGAACGACTCGCTGCAACAGGTGCATTCCTGGAAGTGCAGCCACACCACCGGCAGGCGCCGTTTGCTCTCAAGCGCCTGCACCACCTGGGCGACCCCCTCGGGACCCAGGCCCATGCAGGCGCCCATCCAGGCACAGAATTTGAGGAAGTCACGGCGAGGGACACCACGGGCGGTGATTTGTTCATAAACCGTCGTGCCGTCCTGCTTGTCCGGGGTGATTGATTCGGCCATGGTTTGCATAATTGTGGGGCCCCACTGGGGCGGATGAGTGATACCAAAAACCTTTCCTGCTATATGGCATTTTGCAACACAGGCCGTGCGCCAGCTAACCTTATTTCATCATTCACCGCGCATGGATTGCTCAATCACCACCGGAGTTGCTCTGATCATTTCGAGTTCATTCTTGAAAATCGCCGAGAGGCGTCCCATTTCAAGTCCTTCGGCCCGTGCACATGGATGGTCCTCATGAAACACCGGCCGAACTTGTCGTAGTATGGCTGGCCGGGCCGTGAAACATTAGCCCGTCCGGTAATGGGGTCTGGAGCAAGCTCGCCCATGGTCGGCCTGAAAAAATTTTGTCGGGATATTGAGGTAGGGACGCCGGTTTCACCCGACGCCCTCCTCGCAGATCCCGGCAATCATGCTGTTTCCCCATCCTTCAGCCTCCAAGGCAGCCTCCGGGGTCATGTTGTTCACGCGGTGCCTCCCGCGAAGTATTAATGGGTTAGCTAACATCACTGCAACACTCGGTAGTTTCTACTGGCTAGGTTTTGAAACATCAGGTCTTTCACCTGACAAGAAGCGCCTTGCTTGGCTCGGCGCACAACAGTGGAATTAGTCCAGTCGGGATGATGCCTGGATTCGGCAGGGTTTGGCATGCGGAGAATCTGATAGGATTGCCACAGTCTAACAAGAAACGCCTTGTGGATGCGCAGCAGAAGGTCGGTGGTTCGGACGCTCTAGGCAACCCGGCCGCCGAAAGGGGGGCAAGGCGCTCAGAGTTCGCCCGTTTAATAAAGAGCGATAATCACCGATTGTTAAATACTTTCCGGGAACGAGCGTCTCCCCGCCCGCGTCTCCCGGCTCGCGTGTTTCGGCTCGCGTGTTTCGGGTCCTTGGATTGCAATGTTATTTCTGCTAGACAGCCACAAATAGCGCCAGTTCTCGCGGATTCACAACAGGCGATATTCTCTGGATATGGCCAGCAATGGGCGAACATGATTCTCCTGCATCCCACCCGGTTGTGAGAAGTGCGACAGTCCCATGCGGCACTCCGGAAAAACAGCAACGCAGAGAATGTCAGGAAATCAACGAATGAAGCAGGGAGTGCGGAGATCGACTGCGATCGGAAATCAGGATGTCCCGGCAGGTCCGCTGGCAATGGATGCCATATCCTCTCGGAGAAGCCGATCGCCGATACGATGAACGCGTGTTGCCGTAACACAAGGTGGCCTGCAGCGCCTGGCTCCTGCCGTCGTTCGGGGCGAGATCC